>CAYNCM010000024.1:0-11691 GCA_964395825.1 uncultured Planctomycetaceae bacterium | reverse complement strand
CAAGGCCAAGGCCAAGGCCAGGGCGAAGGACCAGGACGAATCGAAGCAGGCCGAGCCCCAGTCGGCCGGGCAGTCCCAGGCCGCCGGCTGAAGCGCATCGCGCCTCCCGGGTCATTTTGTGATTCAGGCAGGGGTTTGCGGCTTCGGGTTTGCCTTCGACCCGCGTATGATGGTGCGCTTTGACGCCCCGCGTTCTTCGCCGGCTTGTCGCCCATGGCCAAGGCCCCACGCATTGACACTTTCGCGCTTCGCGCCGGTCGCAAGATCGGGCCTCGCTATGTCGTCGAACACCTGCTGGGCAAGGGCGTCGAGGGCGAGGTCTATCAGATCCGCGAACTGGACACCGGTATCCGCCGGGCGGCTAAGCTCTACTTCCCGCATCGCAACCCGAACAACCGCGCGGTGGTCTGGCACGCCCGCAAGCTCCACGCCCTGCGCCACTGCCCGATCGTGTTGCAGTATCACCATTCCGAACGCATCACCGTCAGGCGCCAGCCGGTCGTGTGCATGATCTCGGAGTTGTGCGACGGCGTGCCGCTGGAATACTGGATCGCCCGCCACCGCGGCGGACGCTTGAGGCCGTACCGGGCGCTCAGCGTTCTGTATCACCTGGCGCGCGGGCTGGAAGCGGTGCACGCGCTGGGCGAATACCATGCGGACGTGCATTCGCGCAACATCCTCATTCGCCCGTCGGGCGTGCGGTTTGAAATCAAGCTCGTCGACTTCTACAACTGGGGCCCGCCCACGCGCTACAAGCAGCGGCAGGACGTGATGGACTGCGTGCGGGTGTTCTACGAGTGCCTCGGCGGGCAGCGGCATTACGCCAGACAACCGCCCGAGGTGCGCCATGTCTGTGTCGCGCTTCGCCGGAAGCAGGTGCTCAAACGTTTCCCCGCCATCACCGCGCTGCGCAAGCATCTCGAGACGTTCGAGTGGCAGACGATGCTGGTGTCGTGATTCGCTTTCCGCCACGGCGAGGGGCGATTCTTCTACACCCGCACGCGGGTCCATCGGCCGATCAGGAACCAGATCAGAAACAGCAGCCCGCGCAGGGCCAGTTCACAGGCCAGGGCGATCCAGATGCCGCGCAGGCCGAGGTTCATCTGCACCGCGAGAATCCACGAGGCGGGGATGCGGATGCCGAACGTGGAGAAGAAGGTGATGGCCATGGTCGCCCGGGTGTCGCCGGCGCCGCGCAGCGCGCCCGACAGCACCAGTGCGGTGGCGAAGCCGATCTGGGACCAGCCGGCGTAAAACAGCAGGCGCGGGGTGGTCTGGAGAAACTGCGGTTCGTCGGTGACGATGCGCACGAGCATTTGCGGCGCGGTGACGAACAGCACGCCGAACACGCTCATCAGTCCCGCCCCGTACACCCACGCCCACCAGACCGCCCGGCGGGCGCGAACCGGATCGTTCGCCCCGAGGTACTGGCCGGTCAGCGTGGCCGCGGCGATGCCGAACGCGAAGCCCGGCAGGAAGCTGAATCCTTCGATGCGGATGGCGAAGTTGTGGCTGCCGATGGGGTAGTGCTCGAGGCCTTGCCGGGCGAGATGGCCGACGATCAGCAGCACCACGAGATTGCCGCCCCAGTGTCCGCCGTGCTCGAACAGGGCGGGCAGTCCGACGCGCAGCAGTCGGCGGGTCATGGGCCAGCGCGGTCGCAGTTCGGCCATGTGCAGACTCACCCCGCCGCGCCCGCGCAGCAGCAGCCAGGTCATGCCCACCCCCCCGACCACCCACGCCGTCGCCGTGCCGAAGGCGATCCCGCGCACCCCGTGGCCGCCGATCGGCGAGAAGTCGGCCACCAGCATCACGCTGACCAGGATGTTCACCACGTTGACCGCGAGCATCACGAAGAACGGGCTGCGCGTGTCGCCGGCCCCGCGCAGGCACGCCCCGCCGATGAACAGCACCGCCCGCAGCGGCGCGACCACCGCCAGAATCTGCAGGTACTCGGTGCACAACTGGTGGCTCAGCGGATCCTGCATCTGGAACATCACGCTGATCCACGGGGCGCCGATCCAGAAGATCATGCCGTTGATCGCGCCCCACACCACCGCCACCATCATGGACTGGCCGACGGCGTGCTGGGCTTCGGCGTCGCGCCCCGCCCCGCCGGCCCGAGCCACCAGCGCCGTCGCCCCAACGCCCGCCGCCCCCTGAAGC
The DNA here is from genome assembly GCA_964395825.1 of uncultured Planctomycetaceae bacterium. Classification (GTDB taxonomy): domain Bacteria; phylum Planctomycetota; class Phycisphaerae; order Phycisphaerales; family Zrk34; genus JANQFT01. The sequence goes on along the minus strand of CAYNCM010000024.1, from coordinate 9,525 downwards.
AGACCCATCAGCCACATCATGTAAAGGGCCCCGCCCACCGCCACGCTGGCCGGCTTGACCACGTCCGTCGGAAGATGCCCGGCCAAAGCGCTGTCCACGAACCACACCGACGCCACGGCGAACTGCTCCAGCAACGGCCAGATCGCCAGGCCCAACACCATCCGCCACATGGGCAGGTCCGTGCGCAGGCCCTTCGGTTGGCCGACAATGGCGCGCGGTTCGCCGCCCGGCTCCACGTCGTCCATGATCGGGTTGACGTCTTGCGGATCGGTCACGTGGTCGTCGCAGGACAAAGCAGCGGATTGTAGTCCCGCCTCGAGCGCGGTACAAAACGCTTTTCACCCGTGCTGCCGCGAGGAACGTTCGCCATGGCGAAGATTGCGATGAGCCGTCTGTTCACGGCCCTGGACGGCCTGGAGATCGAACTGCCGAGTTGGGGCTTCGCCGACACCGGCACGCGCTTCGGCAAGTTTCACCAGCCCGCCTCCGCCGTCGACACCGAAGACAAGTTCGCCGATGCCGGCAAGGTGCACGAGTTGACCGGCTGCTGCCCCACCGTCGCCGTGCACGTCCTGTGGGATTTCAAGCAAGGCGACGATCCCAAGCAGGTCGCGAAGCGGGCGAAGCGGTACGGCGTGAAGATCGGCTCGATCAACCCCAACATTTTCCAGGATCAGCAGTACAAGCTCGGCGCGTTCGGCAACCCCGATCCCCGCGTCCGCCGGGCGGCCCTGGACCATTGCCTCGATTCGGTCGAGATGGGTCGGGCGGTCGGGTCGAATCGGTTGAGTCTTTGGTTCGCCGACGGCACGAATTACCCCGGCCAGGACAATTTCCGGCGTCGAAAGCGCGATTTCCAGACGCTGCTGAAGAAGCTGCATGCGAAACTGCCGCCGCGCATGACGATGCTGATCGAGTACAAGCCCTTCGAGCCGGGTTTCTACCACACCGACGTCGCCGACTGGGGCATGTCCTATGTCTTCGCCAAACACGCCGGGCGACAGGCGAAGGTCCTCGTCGACACCGGCCATCACCTGCCGGGCACGAACATCGAACATCTCGTCGCGTTTCTGCTGGATGAAGACATGCTCGGCGGGTTCCACTTCAACGACCGCCAATACGCCGATGACGACCTGACCATGGGTTCGATCGATCCGTACGCGGCGTTCCGCATTTTCAACGTCATCGCCCAGCACGAGCACGACACCGGCAAGAAGGCGAAGATTGCCTACATGGTCGATCAGTCGCATAATCTCAAAGGCAAGATTGAAGCGATGATCCAGACCGTCGACACCGCCCAGAAGATGTTCCTCAAGGCGCAACTCGTCGACCGGAAGAAGCTGGCGTCCGCGCAGAAGCGCGGTGACATTATCGTCGCCGAGCGATGCCTGGTCGATGCCTATGAAACCGATGTCCGCGATATCCTCGCCGACTGGCGGCGGAAGCGCGGCCTGCCCGCCGACCCGTTCGCCGAATACCGCGCCAGCGGTCACGAGAAGAAGCTGGCCAAGCAGCGCACCGCCAAGCGCAAGGAACGGGGCATCGACGCCACCGGCGGCAGCTATGCGTGATTCTTTTGCCCCTCTGCCCCTCGGGCAGAGGGCCATCCTCTGGAGGCCCCATGACCCGGAAAGCCTATCTGGCCTTTGATCTCGGCGCCGAATCCGGACGCGCGATGCTCGGCGTGATGGACGGCGGCCAACTGTCCCTGCACGAGATGCATCGCTTTGCCAACACCATGGCCCTGTTGCCGGACGGCTATCACTGGAACACGGTGGGCCTGTGGCAGCATCTCGTCGAGGGACTGGGCAAGGCGGTGGATCACGCCAAAGCCAACGACCTGGAGATCGCCTCGCTCGGCGTGGATACGTGGGGGGTGGACTTCGGTCTGCTGGGTGAGAGCGGTGAACTGCTCGGCATTCCGTTCGCCTATCGCGATACCCGCAACAAACCCGCGAAGGATGAGGCGCTCAAGCAGCTCGGCGAAGCGCGCCTCTACGGCGAGACGGGCATCCAGTTCATGGCGCTGAACACGATCTTCCAGCTCGTCGCCTGGCGCCACAGCGAGCCGGCCGTACTCGACCAGGCGGCGCACCTGCTGTTTACGCCCGATCTGCTGCATTACTTTTTCAGTGGCCAGAAGGTCAACGAATACTCCATTGCTTCGACCAGCGCGATGATCAATCCGAAGACCGGCGACTGGTGCGCGGGCCTGCTGGGCGAGTTGGGCCTTCCCACGAAGATGCTCGGCCGGATCGTCCCCGCGGGTACGCAAGTGGGGGCCTTGCGAGAGGCGGTGAGGCAGGAAACCGGCGCGGCGGCGGGCGTGAAGGTGATCGCCCCGGCATCGCATGATACGGCCAGTGCCGTGGCGGCGGTTCCCGTGGCGGGCGATCGGCCTTGGGTGTATCTATCCAGCGGCACGTGGTCGCTGATGGGCGTGGAACTGAACGAGCCGAACACCAGCGACGCGGCGCTCAAGGCCCAGTTCACCAACGAGGGCGGTGTGAATCGCACCACCCGGTTCTTGAAGAACATCTCGGGGCTGTGGCTGGTGCAGGAGGTGCGCCGCGCCTTCGCGGCCGAGGCCAGGGAATACGACTACGCCGAACTGACCCGCCTGGCCGGTGAGGCCGAAGCGTTCCGAACGCTGGTCGATCCCGATCACGAGCCGTTCGGCTCGCCCGGCGGAATGCCCGACAAGCTGCGCGATTTCGCCCGCTCGACCGGCCAGCCGGAACCGCAGGACGCCGGCCAACTGGTGCGATGCTGTCTCGAATCGCTGGCGTTGACCTATCGCCGCACGCTGAACAACCTGCAGAAGGTGCTCGGACGGAAGTCCCAGGTGATTCACATCGTCGGCGGCGGGGCGCGGAACGAACTGCTCAACCAGATGACCGCCGATGCGTGCGGCCTGCCCGTGGTGGCTGGCCCGTTCGAGGCCACCGCGATCGGCAATGTCCTCGTGCAGGCGATGGGCGGCGGCGACGTGAAAGACCTGGCCGAAATCCGCCGTGTCGTCACCGCCTCGTACCGCCCCAAGACGTTCGAGCCGACCGACACCGCCAGATGGGATGAAGCCGACCAGCGGTATCTGAAACTGCGGTAGGAAAGGCATAAGGGCCACACGAAGTCACGCGGGCGCTCCGATCGAACCGCGGAAGGCCGGGCCGAGCCTCCGGGCCTTGATGCCTTCGTGGCCTGGATTATCGCAACTTCAACGTGGCCAGGGCGATCGCGGCCAGCAGGGCGGTGATCAGCCAGAAGCGCACGACGACCTGTTGCTCGCCCCACCCGCCGAGGTGGAAGTGGAAGTGAATCGGCGCGCAGCGGAAAATGCGCGAGCCGCCGGACAGTTTGAAGTAGCCGATCTGCAGGATCACGCTCACCGTCTCAGCCACCAGCACGCCGCCGATCAGGATCAGCAGAAGCTCCTGGCGGATGACCACCGCGATGAACCCGATCAACCCGCCCAGCGGCAGGCTGCCCGTGTCGCCCATGAACACCTGCGCCGGGTGGCAGTTGTACCACAGGAACCCCAGGCACGCCCCGGTCATGGCGCCGGCGACGATCGCCAGTTCCCCCCCGCCGGGAATGAACGGGGTGAGCATGTACTGGGCGTAACTCTGGATGCCCGTGATCAGGCAGAGAATCACGAACGCGAACGACACGATGCCCATGATCCCGCTGGCCAGCCCGTCCATCCCGTCGGTCAGGTTCACCGCGTTCGACGAACCGGCGATCACCAGCACGGTCAGAATGCCGAACGCCCACGGCCCGAGGATCAGCACGTGTTCGAGGTCCAGTTCCGTCGAGCCGGGAATGACCGGCCTCTGAAACGGCAACACCAGCACGTGGGTCTGCGGGTTGTTTTCGCCGTGGTGGTGAATGAAGAAACCCAGCAGCAGGGCGATGCCCACCTGGAAGACGAACTTCTCCCATGAGTACAGCCCCTGCCGTGAACCGGGCGACCGCCGGGCGCTGGTCAGCTTCAGCCAGTCGTCCACTCCGCCCAGCACGGTCAGCCACACCATGCACAGCAGGGCCATTTGCACATAGAAGCTGCCCATGTCGGCCAGCAGCAAGGTGGTGATAAACACTGCCGCGGCGATGAGGATGCCGCCCATGGTCGGCGTGGCCGCCTTCTGCCGGGTCATGCGTTGCAGGTCGGCGTGGTCGAACTGGGCGCCATCGCCGATCTTCTGGCGAATCAGCCAGCGGATCGTTCGGCGGCCGGCCAGCAGCACGATCGCGAACGCCACGATCATCGCCGCCACCGCGCGGAACGAGGTCTGGTTGAACACCTGCAGGTAGCGGAACAGACCCACCTGGTCGAGCCACGGCTGCGCGGACTGGACGAAGTTGTAGATCATGCAGCGTAGGTTATACCAACTGCGGTTGGATTCTACCGGGGTTCGGAGCTTCGGCGTGGCCGGACTCCGGCGATGCCGGCGCCGAAGCGATGCTCGATGGCTGGAACCAATCGTTCGAGACCCATCGCGCGGGAGCCCTTGAGCAACACCGTATCGCCCGGCCGGATCAACGACGCCACGTGATCGGCGGTCTGATCGTCCCATGCGGCGATCGCATGGACCTTCGATTCATCCCACACCCGCGCCGCCGCCTCGGCCGCGAACAGGCCGGCCCGGCCGATGAACACCGCCGCGTCGATCCCCGAGCCGGTCACCCGTTCGCCCAGTGCCCGGTGCAGTGGGGGCGCCTGCTGGCCGAGTTCGAGCATGTCGCCGAGCACCGCGATGCGCCGGCCGCTCGTCGGATACGCCGCCAGCACCGCCAGCGCCGCCGCTGCCGAATCCGGGTTGGCGTTGTAGGCGTCGTTGATGATGGTGATCGCCCGCTCGCCCTGGCCGAGCCGCCGCACGTTCAGCCTCATGTTCGGCGGGGCGACTTCCCGCAAGCCCGCGGCGATCTGGTCATCGTCGAGATTCATGTGCCGTCCCGCCGCCACCGCCGCCAGCGCGTTGACCGCGTTATGCTCGCCCAGCAGCGGCAGCTCGAACGCCGCCCGCCCGTTCACCGTGAACCGCGCGCCGCCCGGCGTCGGGTGGCAATCGGTCAGACGCAGATCGCAGGCGTCCGATCGGCCGAAGCGGATGAGGTTCGGTGCGACTTTCAGGTGGCCTTGGAGCGATTCGATGTCGCCATTGACGATGGCCAACCCGCCTTCGCGCAGGCTGGTCAGCAGGGCGGCCTTCTCGCGGGCGACGTCGGCCAGTGTCCCGAGTTTTTCCACGTGGGCCAGGCCGACGTGGGTGATGATGGCGATGTCCGGTTCGACGATGCGGCCGAGCGCGGCGATTTCCCCCGGGGCGTTCGAGCCAACCTCGACCACCACGTAGCGGTCGCGCGGCTCGACGGCCAGCAACGTCAGCGGCACGCCGATATGATTGTTGTAGCTGCGCGGGCTGGCCTTGCCGACATACCGGCTCGCCAGCACCGCATGGATCATCTGCTTGGTGGTCGTCTTGCCGGCCGACCCGGTCACGGCGATCACCTTCGCCCCCAGCCGCCGCCGATACGCCGACGCCAGCCGCCCGAGCGCCGAAACGGTTTTGTCGACCAGCAGCACCGCCGCCGTGCCGGTCCGCACGCCTTCGAGGCACGCTTCCTGTTCCACCATCACCATCGCCGCGCCCGCGTCGATTGCCTGTTGGATGAACTGGTGGCCGTCGAAGCGCTCGCCCGCAATCGCGCAGAACACCTGCCCCGGCGCGATCCGTCGACTGTCGGGGCTCAGCCCGGCCAGGTCCGCGGGCGCGGTGTCGTCGGCCGGTCGGCGAAGCCAGCGCCCCGCCGTCACTTCACGGAAATTGTCCAGCGTCCAGAAACGCATAACCGTCTCGGTGACCTGTCGGGTGGCATGGGCGGACCTCTTTGGCCCGTGCGCCCGCTATGGCGAAGCCTTCAGCCGTTCGCCCAGCGCCCTGCGAGCCTCGATGCGATCGTCGAACGGCCGCCTCTGGTCGCCGACGATCTGGTCCATTTCGTGGCCCTTGCCCGCCAGCAGCACGATGTCGCCGGCGCAGGCCTGTTCGATGATACGCCGAATTGCCGCGGTGCGGTCGGCAATCACTTCCACCGAGCCGCACGCCGCCCGGTCCACGCCCTGCAGAATGGCGTCGATGATCTTCCCCGGATCCTCCGTGCGCGGATTGTCTGAGGTGATGACCAGGTCATCGGCCAGCTTCGACGCCACCCGGCCCATGCGCGGGCGCTTGGTCGCATCCCGGTCGCCGCCGCAGCCGAACAGCACCCGCAGGCGCCCCGTCGCCAACGGCCGCAACGCTTCGAGCACATTCCGCATCGCGTCATCGGTATGGGCGTAATCGACCAGCACGGCGAATGGCGCAGGGGCGTCCGACACCCGCTCCAGCCTTCCCGGGGCGCCGGTCATGGTGGTGACCGCGGGTGCCAGGGCGTCCAGATCCACCGCATCGCCGCTCGCCCCGCCGCACGCAGCGAGCAGGTTTTGCGCATTGTAACATCCGATCAGCGGCAAGCGCACCGCCACTTGCTGGGGGCCTGCAATCAGCCGCACGTCGCAACCGGTCGCGTCGAGTGAGACAATGTCCGCGCCCAGGTCGTAACCCGCCCCCATGCCGAAACGCAGCACCCGACCGGCCGCCGAGGCTGCCATCGTCGCCGAGGCCGGATCGTCCGCGTTCACCCAGCCGACCTTCGCCCGGGCGAACAGCCGCGCCTTCGCCGCCGCGTAGTCGTCCATGGTTCCGTGGTAATCCAGGTGATCGCCGCTCAGATTCGTGAACACCGCGGTGTCGAAATCCAGCCCGTCGCATCGGCCCTGTTCCAGGGCGTGGGATGAACACTCCATCACGCACGCCGCGCAGCCGCCATCGACCATCCGCCGCAGCATCCGGTTGACCTCCGCCACGCCCGGCGTGGTGAGCGAAGCCGCTTGCGGTTGGCCGTCGCCCACGTCCACCGCCACCGTCGTCATCATGCCGCACTTGCCGCCGCGGGCGTTCAGCAGATGTCGCACGAGATACGCGGTGGTCGTCTTGCCGTTGGTGCCGGTTACGCCGATCAACCGCAAGGGCTTCGACGGGTCGCCGAAGAACCGTCGGGCCAGTTCGACCAGCGCCGCGTGATCGCAACCGACCACTGCCGCCGCCCCGCGGGCGAGCGCCTCGTCGACGTAGCGCGCCCCATCGTCGGCCGAACCCTTGCGGGCCACGAACAAACAGCCCGGCGACGCCCGGCGCGAATCATCCGTCAGGTCGGACACTTCGGTGTCGACCGAACCGGCGAGCGGTCGAATCGGCAAATCCTGGATCAGTTGACGCAACAGCATGGTGATGGCGCGGCGGCGCGGTTGGCGAATCGGGCCATTATTCTATCGGCCGACAGGCGGGCGATCCGATAATGATCGCGGAGGCGGCATCGCGGAAGCGTTGATCGGCGGCGGCGGGGGCGGTTTGCCCCGGTCCGTGCCCGAACAGCGGCCGGCCGTTGACCGCTGCGGGGGCAGGTTCGTAGAATGGCCTGGGTATCAGGGGTTTTCAGGAGCAGTTTGTGAGCCACGACAAACCCCGTGTTCTCGTTCTGGCCGGTCGGCAGGACGCCCGTGCCGAGGTGCTCGAGAGTCTCGGTCAGCACTTCGAGCTTGAAGTCCATCACGACATGGAAGGGGCGTTCAACGCCCTGCGCCAGGGGATGTTCGCTGCGGTGTTCGCCGAGGTGGGCGATTTCCTGCCCCTCGAACGCGCCATGTTCGACCGCCAGGTTTCCCTCGTGCTCAACACGATCGGCGAAGGGGTGTGCATCGTCGACGATACCGGCGTGTGCGTCTGGGCCAACGACAAGATGCGGTCCTTCCCGCCGGCGGTGTACGAGCGCGTGAAGACCACATGCCTGTCCGCCCAGTCGATCTTCGCCCGCCAGGCCGCCCCGGGGCCCGAGTCCGAACAGCCGCGCATCCGCAGCAAGAAGTTCGGCTTCCAGGTCGGCGAAGGCCGATACTTTGAAATGATCGTCTCGCCCGTCGTCGATGAAGACGGCCGCACGCCGCAGGTCGTCGCGGTGGTGTGGGACGCTTCGAGCGGCCGACGCCTCCAACAGAAAATCGATGCCATCGACGCGGCCGGCAGCGAACTGGTCCGCCTCGAAGCCGACGCCATCACCAAACTCAACTTCGCCGACCGCCTGCAACTGCTCGAAGACAAGATCATCCGATACACCTCGGACCTGATGCACTTCGATCATTTCTGCGTGCGGCTGGTTGATCGGCGCACGAACAAGCTCGAACCGGTCATGTCAGTCGGACTGCCAACCGAGGCGATGGACGTCGACCTCTACTCCGAACCGGAAGGCAACGGCATCAGCGGCTACGTCGCCGCCACCGGACGCAGTTATATCTGTCACGATGTCGAGAAAGACCCCCGCTACGTGCCCGCCCTCGACCACGCCAAGAGCAGCCTCACCGTGCCCCTTCGCCTGCACGACAAGGTCATCGGCATCTTCAACATCGAATCGCAAAGCCCCGGCGCGTTCAATGAGGACGACCGCCAGTTCGCCGAGATCTTCGGCCGATACGTCGCCATCGCCCTCAACGTGCTCGACCTGATGGTCGTCGAACGCTATACCGCCCACGGCAAGGTGGCCGAGGACATGGGCCGGGAAATCGCCGCGCCGCTGAACGACATCGTCGCCGAGGCTCAGTCGCTCGTCGAGCAATACGTCGGTGATGACGAGATGCGCCAGCGTCTGGAACACATCATCGCCAACGCCGACACGATTCGCCTGACCGTGCGGGAAGCCGGCTCGGCGCCGAAAACACTCCTCGGCGCCGACGAGGTGGCCACCGGCCGCGATCTGCTGCTGGCCGACAAGCGCGTGCTCGTCGCCGATGACGAGCCGAAGATTCGCCAGACCATCGCCGATGTGCTCACCCGGCTCGGGGCGAAGGTGCGCGTCGCCCGGGACGGCGCCGAGGCCGCCGTCGCCATCGACCAGGAAGTGTTCGACCTGATCGTCTCCGACATTCGCATGCCCCATCGCAACGGCTACGAACTGTTCGCCGTCGCACGACGCAAGGACGCCACCATCCCCGTCATCCTCATGACCGCCTTCGGCTACGACCCGCATCACTCGGTCGTCCGCGCCAGCCAGGAAGGGCTCCAGGCGGTGCTGTTCAAGCCTTTTAAAATCAACCAGCTCCTGACCGACATCCGAAAAGCCCTCGGCAGCGAAACGCAAACCGGATCCCCCACCGAATGAAGGGGTGGGGAAACGGCTTCAAACCGAGCGAACAGCCCGAGCAACCCCCTCCAGCCCCGCCGGCCCTTCACGCCCACCGCCGAACCCGCTAAACTCCACCGGCTTTCCAATGCGCTGACCCTCGGACACGCTGGTATTCTGTGACTCTGGTGCGGTGAAACTCAAACCACGGGGCGTAGCTCAGCTTGGCAGAGCGCCTGCTTTGGGAGCAGGAGGTCGCTGGTTCAAATCCAGTCGCCCCGACTTGTTCGAACAGGAAGCCGTTCA
>CAYNCM010000023.1:0-37146 GCA_964395825.1 uncultured Planctomycetaceae bacterium | reverse complement strand
GTTCTATTGATGTCAATCCGGTGAGCGGCGGCGCGGAAAAAGATATGGCCATTTATGTGGATAACGGGACGCCCTGCGACGGTTCAGGCGGGTATGGCTATGTTCAGTGGGACCGCTGGAAGGCTGGCCGGGCTGGGAAGTGCTGATCGACATCCGGGCCCATCGCCTGGCGATCGGGCTGACCGCCGGGGCGGCGCTGGCGGTCGCCGGGGCGCTGTTGCAGGCGCTGTTGCGCAACCCGTTGGCCTCGCCGTACATCCTCGGCGTGTCGAGCGGGGCGGCGCTGGGCGTGGTGGCGGCGATGGCCGGCTGGCTGACGTTTCTCCATGCCGCCGCGGAACCGATCGCAGCGCTGGCCGCGGCGCTGTTGACGCTGATCTTCATCTACCTGCTGGCCCAGAAACGCGGGTGGATCGATCCGCTGGGCCTGCTGTTGGTCGGGGTGATTGTCAACGCCATCAATGGCGCGGCGATCATGTTCATCCATTACCTCGATCCGCTGGGTATGGGCGTGGACCTGAATCGCTGGATGCTCGGCTATATCGCCGAGGGCCGGTCGATGTGGCTGGTGGCGGTCGCGGCGGTCGGGACGCTGGTCGGGGTGACGGTCTCGGCGCTGCTCGGCCGGTCGATCGACGTGGCCACGTTCAGCGATGCCGAAGCGCACAGCCTGGGCCTGCACCTGGGTCGTCTGAGGCTGGGCCTGTTCGTGGTGGCGGGATTGCTGACCGCCGGCGCGGTGCTGCTGGTCGGGCCGGTGGGCTTCGTCGGTTTGATCTGCCCGCACGCGGTGCGGCTGGTGATCGGCCCGCGGCACACGCCGCTGGTGATCGGCTCGGCGCTGTGCGGGGCGCTGCTGGTCGTCGGCGCCGACGTGGCGATCGACATCGTCGACCTCGGACAGGGCAGGATGCCGGTGGGAATCATCATGGCCCTGATCGGCGGGCCGGTGTTTCTGTGGATGCTGCGGGCGCAACTCGGCCGGGGAGGTGGATCGTGAACGATGCGCCGGTCATGCAACTGGAGGATGTGCGGTTCAACTACCATCCCGGTCGGCCGGTCATCGACGCGCTCGGCGCTGCGGTGCGTGCCGGTCGCTTCCACGCGCTGATCGGCCCGAACGCCGCCGGCAAGACGACACTGCTGAAGCTGATGCTCGGCCAACTCCGCCCCGGTCGCGGCCGGGTCTCGTTGGGCGGCCGGCGGGTGCGGCGGTGGGGGGCGTCGCAGCGGGCGGCATGGATGAGCTACGTTCCGCAACGCAGTGCAGTGGGTTTTCCGTTTTCCGTGGCCCAGGTCGCGGCGATGGGTCGCTTCGCCCTGCCTTGGGTGCCCGAGGCGCTGGGCGAGGCGCTGGAAGCCTGCGAACTGACCGACCTGGCCGATCGGCCGTACAACGAACTGAGCGTCGGCCAGCAACAGCGCGTGCTGCTGGCCCGCGCACTGGCCCAGGCGTGGGGCGAAGGGCGGGTGATGCTGCTGGATGAGCCGGTCAGCGCGATGGACCTGGCCCACGTGCACCGGTCGATGCGCGCGCTGCGCGACGCGGCGAAGCGTGGCCTGGCGGTGGTGGCGGTGCTGCACGATCTGAACCTCGCCGCCCGCTATGCCGACGAGGTCTGGCTGATCGACGACGGCCGCATGATCGCCCACGGCCCGTGGCACGAGGTGCTCCGCCCCGACGTGCTCGAACCGATCTACGATGTGCGCATTCGCGATCTGAACGCCGACGTCGCGGAAACGGGACCAACCTCCCGGCCGGTCTTCGATGTGCGATTGCCCCGGGACGCCGAATCATCGTACAATCATTGAACCATGTCCGATCACCTGTTCATGATGCTGGCCGACGTCGAGGATCTGATGGAGTTCGTGGTTCCGGCGCTGATCTTCGCGCTGATTATGATCGGTAGCATCGTGAAAGGGTTGAAGGAATCGAAGCAGGCCGAGCAGCGCAAGGCCGCTCGGCAGCAGCGCCAGCAGGCGTCGGGGGATCCGACGTCCGAGTCGCGTTTGAACGATCTGGCCGAGCGTCGCCGCCGCCAGTTGCAGGAACTGGCGCGGCGCCGTCGCGAAGGCGGCCAGCCCACGCAGGCCGAGCGTTCGGCCGGTTCGACCACGCCGCCGCCTCCGCCGCCCGAGACTGATCCGGCCGCCGAGATACGGCGTCGCCGGCTCGCCGCCCAGCAACGCGAACAGGCCGACGCCCAACGCCGCCGGCAGATCGAGGCCCAGCGCCGGCGCGAGGAACTCGAAGCCGCCCGACTCGCCCGCCAGCGCCAGATCGAACACGACCGCCACCAGGACCGGATCGCCGAGCGCGAAGCAGTGCTCGAACGTCAGCGGGCCCAGCGCGGCCGGGTGTTCGGCGCAGAAGAATCCCACCGCATGTCCGTCATGCCCGGACCGATGGGCGTGCACAGCACGGTGCACCGCCACGTGGCCGACCTGCCCACTGATTCGCACCGGCCGCCCGCCATGTCGCTGTCCGAGAAACTGCGACAACTCGATCGCCCCGTCCTCCAGCAGGCGATCATTCTCAAGGAACTGCTCGATCGCCCGGCCGGCCTGCGCGAGCCGGATGATGACGTCGGTTCCACCTATGTCTGATTGAATCCGCACCAGCATCACGTCCGGGGGAAGGAGCGTGAACGCCTGTTGGACAGCACCGAAAGAGGTCGTAGCGGTGCCGCCGTCGACAGTCCCGCGAAGTTTGTGTTGAGAAGCCGGCCATGACCGCCCCCCGAAAGACCACCGCCCGCCGTTATCCGCCGCACCTGCTCGCCCGCCTGCGCACGCTTCGCCGACGCATGAAACGCGCTTCGGTCGAGGCCATGCTCATCACCTGCCCGGCCGACATTCGCTACCTGACCGACTTCGCCGGCGATGACAGTTGGTTGCTGGTCACCGGGCGCCAGGCTTACGTGATCAGCGATTTCCGTTTCCAGGAACAGATCGACCGCACCAGCCCGTTCGTCACCGCGATCATGCGCACCGAGGCGATGACCAAGACCGCGGCGGGACTGATCGGCGACCACAAGCTGCGGCGCATCGCCTTCCAGGCTGAACACCTGTCCGTCCAGCTTCACCAGACGCTTGGCAAGGTGATCGGGGAGCGGAAGTGGAAGGCGACGACCGGGTGGCTGCTCGAACAGCGGGCAATCAAGGATGACCACGAACAACGGGCCATCCGCCGGGCCATCCGCATTCAACAGGCGGCGTTCGAGCAGTGGCGCGCTCAGTTGCGAGTGGGCATGACCGAGCGGCAGGCCGTGGCCATCCTGGAACATCACATGCGCGACGCCGGCGGCGAAGGGCCGAGCTTTCCCACCATCGTCGCGGTGGGGCCCAACAGCTCCCTGCCGCACGCGGTGCCGGGCGATGCGAAGGTCCGCCGTCGGCAACCGATTTTGATCGACTTCGGCACGGTGTGGGGCGGCTACTGCAGCGACCTGACCCGCGTGTTGAGCATCGGCCCGATGAGCAGGGACTTGCGCGAGGTGTACGAGGTGGTGCTGGAAGCCCAGCAGGCGGCGATTGGCGCGATCGTGCCGGGTGTGAAGCTGAAAGACGTGGATGCGGTGGCGCGGAAGATCATCTGCGACGCCGGCCACGGCGAGCGGTTCGGCCACGGCCTGGGCCACGGGATCGGGCTGGATATTCATGAACAGCCAACGCTGTCCGGCCGCAGCGAGGGGACGCTGGCCCCGGGCCACGTGGTCACGGTCGAGCCGGGCATCTATTTGCCGGGGATTGGCGGCGTGCGGATCGAGGATGATGTGCTGGTGACCGGGAACGGCCGCCGCAGGCTCAGCAGCTTGAAGCGGACGGTCGAATCCGCGATGATTTAGACTTTGTGAGGCGGACGGCGAAGGACGAGAGGGCGGCTGCGGAATCCGCCGCGCTTGCGCGACACGGGCTTCCGCCGGTTGCCTGTGATTTCCTGCCTGTTCGGGGCCCAGCCATGATCGAAATGCGAAAGCTCAAGCAACTGATCCAGTTGATGCGGGACAACGACCTGTCGGAACTGGACATCCGCAACAACGAGGAGCAGGTGACGCTCAAGCGGCCGGCGGGCGGACCGGTGCAGATGGTTCCGGCGTCGACGCCGACCGCCGCGCCCGCTCCGGTCGCCGCTTCGCCGACGGGTGAGGCGCCGGCCGCTTTCGTCGAGCCTACCGCCGCCGAGCAGGGCCTGGTCGAAATCACCAGCCCCATGGTCGGCACGTTTTACGCCGCGGCCACCCCCGACGCCGACCCGTTCGTTGGCGTCGGTTCGTCCGTCGAGGCCGCGTCGGTCGTCTGTGTCATCGAGGCCATGAAGGTCTTCAACGAGATCAAGGCCGAGCTGGACGGCACGGTCGAGAAGGTGCTGGTCTCCAACGGCCAGGCGGTCGAATTCGGCCAACCGCTGTTCCTGGTCAAGCCCGCCTGATCGGCAATCGCCCTTCGTCAATCGGAAATTCGCATGTTCAGTCGCATCCTGGTGGCCAATCGAGGTGAGATCGCGCTGCGGATCATTCGCGCGGCGCGCGAGATGGGCGTTGAAACCGTCGTCGCCTATTCCAAGGCCGACGAGGGGGCGGAGTACCTCAAGCTCGCGGATCGCGCGATCTGCATCGGGCCCGGACCGGCCGCCCAGAGCTATCTGCACATTCCCTCGATCATCGCCGCGGCCGAGGTGGCCAACGTCGACGCGATTCATCCCGGCTACGGCTTCCTCGCCGAGAACAGCCATTTCGCCGAGGTCTGCCGCTCGTGCAATATCGAGTTCATCGGCCCCAGCGCCGAGTCGATGCAACTGCTCGGCGACAAGGTCAAGTGCAAGCAGCTTGCCCGCAAGCACAAGGTTCCCACCAGCCCGGGATCCAAAGGCGCGGTGACCGACGAAGAACAGGCCTTGAAGGTCGCCCGCGAGATCGGCTATCCGGTGATCGTCAAGGCAGCGGCCGGCGGGGGCGGGCGCGGGATGCGCGTGGCTCATAACGACATCGCCCTGCGGAGCGGGATGCACTCGGCGGTCAGCGAGGCCGAAGCCGCGTTCGGCGATGGCAGCGTCTACATCGAGAAGTTTTTCGAACATGCACGTCACGTCGAGGTCCAGGTGCTCGGCGACAAGCACGGCAGTCTCGTGCACCTGTTCGAACGCGATTGCACGATGCAGCGGCGCCATCAGAAACTGATCGAAGAAGCGCCTTGTCCGATGCTCAAGGCCGACATGCGCGAAGCGCTGTGCAAGGCGGCGGTGCGCCTGTGCAAGGGGGCCGCATACTACGGGGCGGGCACGGTGGAGTTTCTGCTCGACGAGAAACAGGACTTCTACCTGATGGAAGTGAACACCCGGGTGCAAGTCGAACACCCGGTGACCGAGGCGATCACCGGCATCGACATCGTCAAGACGGGCATCCAGGTCGCGGCGGGCGAGAAGCTGCCGTTCCGCCAGGCGGACGTATCGATCAACGGCCACGCCATCGAGGCCCGTATCAACGCCGAAGATCCCGACAGGGGTTTTCAGCCCCAGCCCGGCGTGCTCAGCCGCTTCAAGGTGCCCGGCGGGTTCGGCGTGCGCGTCGACAGCCACTGCTACTCCGGCTACCGCATCCCCCCGAACTACGATTCGATGATCGCCAAGCTCATCGTCCACCAGCCCACGCGCGGCATGGCGATCGCCTGCCTCCAGCGGGCCCTGGGCGAGATGCTCATCGAGCCGATCAAGACCACCATCCCCCTGCATCAGCGCCTGATGAACAACACGCACTTCGTCAGCGGCGACGTGGATATCCACTTCGTCGAGCGTCTGCTGTCGGGTGGGTGATCGCCCCTGCCGTCCAACGTTCACCATCCACGCCCTGAACCGCACCCGGTACGAAATACGGGCTAGCGCACCTGGACGTTCAGGTCGACGGTGGTGTTGCCGATCTTCATGGCGGTGATGTGCTTGGGCCGGCCGACGCGGAAGAACAGGATCAGTTTGTGGTTGGATTCGAGGTTGTGGATCTCGGCTTCCTGCAAACTGCGCGGCCCGCCTCCGGCGGTGGTGTCCAGATGCAGACGCAAGAATCCCTTTTCCACCCGCACGTAGCCGATCCAACCGTAAGTCCGTCCGTCGTTGTCCACGAGCACCGGTCGCTGGAGGTTCGTCGCCGAGGCGACGGCCTTGCCGAGCAGGCTCTTGGCTTGGCGGGCTTCGACCTGCACCTGGACGATGGCGGTGGCGTTGGCATCGTGGCTGATGCGTTCGACGCGGAGGCGTTCGCCGCGGGCGGAGTACCGCTCGAACCGGCCGTGCGCGCTGATCAGGCCGTTCGGATCGGTCTCGCCGCCGGCCATGGCCAGATGGTTGCGGCTGAGGGCGAAGGGCAGGACGTCGTCGACTTCCACGCTTACGCCTTCGGCGCCGCCGGGCATTCCGTGGGCCGGGTGTTCAATGCGCTGCACGCCGCCGCCGTCGGATGTGTCATCGGTCGAAGCGGGCTGCGGGTTCCAGTTCGTTCCCTGCAGCAGGTCGCGCAGTTCGGTGGTCTTCTGCGGGCTGAATTCAATCTCGGGAATCGCCAGGCGCAGTTGCTTGAAGCGCAGGTGGCGCGGGTGGTGCTCGGCGGGAATGACGAACACCCAGTGGAAGACTTCCTCCGAGGCGCCGGACGAGGATCGCGCGAACGCACCGGGGGCGGTGAAAGAACCGTAATTCCTGTATTGCAGGTAACCGACCGGATGGGTGACGGTCGAGGGCCCCTTGTCGCCGTGCAGCAGGGCGACCTGGGCGCGACTGGCGGTGAAGATGCCGTCGCGATCGGCCGCGGGATTGAGAATCCGCGTGCCGATCAGCAGCACCTGCTGGGTGGGGTCGATTTTCAGTTGGTCGGGTTTGAGCCTCGCCTCGGCGGCGGGCTGGTCAAGGCTGTGAATGTCCCGCACCTCGATGCTGGCCGGTCGGATGGACTGTCGGCCGATGCGGCGGGCGGTCAGGTGATACAGCCCCGCGGCCCGGGCGAGATCGGGCTGATAGCGGCCGAGCGTCTCGCCGCCGAACGGATGAAACGCCCCGCCCGACAGCATCCGGTACACGCCGGAGGTGATGTCATCGCACTTCAGCCACAGCGACTGGTTGCGGACGACCTGGCCCTGTTCGTTGAGGGCGTAGGGCTTGTAGCCGACCAGCGACACCGACCCGACGAATTGCAGGCCGATCACGAGATACCCGGCGGTGAGGATGCCGATGACGAATCCGACCACCCCGCCGCCCAAGCCGTTAAGAAGATAGTTGGCGTCGAGGTTGCCGAGGAGGAACCGATCGGACGCGATGCGGAGGACCAGGAGGATCAGGAAGAACGGCGCCAGCAGCCCCACGCCCCAGGCGTACTCGGGCATGCGCTCGATCAGCAGGTTCACCGCCAGCGGTTCCCACGCGGCCAGCCCCAGCGCCCCGGCCACGATCAGCAACACCAGGTGCAGCAGTGCACTGAACAGCCCCTGCGTGGAATAGAAGTACGCCACGCCAACCACGAACAGCAGAACGATGAGATTGATCCACATGCCTTGATCTCCGAAGCTGTCCGCCGTCCGCTTTCAGCCCTCGGCCTTTCGCTACTTCCCACCCATGACGCGCATGACTTCGCTGATGCTGGTTTCGCCGTTGACCACCTTCGCCAGCGCCGCTTCCTGCAGCAGGAGCATCCGCTGGCGGCGGGCGTGGGATCGCAACTGGTCGAGATGGCCCGAGCGGAGCAACTGGCGGCCTTCCTGGTCGATCACCAGCACCTCGAACGCGCCGGTGCGGCCGAAGTAGCCCAGCCCGCGGCAGGTCGAGCACGTCTGTTCCTTGTTGTTTTCGAGCACCTTGCCCGAGGCTTTATACAGTTGCTGAATGCGGTCAGCGGGGAGGTTGAGCTTCTTCAGTGCCGCGGTGTCCGGCTGGTAGGCCTGCCGGCAGGTGGGGCACAGCTTACGAAGCAGCCGCACCGCGATCACCGCGGACAGGCTGTCGGCGGTCAGCTTCACATCGCCCACCGCCTTGGCCCAGGCCCGCACGGCGCCGAAGGTATCGTCCCCGCGAATGCCCACGTAGAATCGCTTTTCGTCCAAAGCCGCCTTGGCGATCGTGCGCGGCATCAGATCCTCGGCCACCTGGCCGACCATCACCACCTGCGGGTCGCGCAGGATCATCGACTGAAGGGTTTTGCCCATGCCCTCATCGCCTGGGGTGTGCTGGGTGACGCCCTCCAACTCGGATTCCGGCTGCTTCTCGAGTGTGTGGATGTCCTGCATGTAGGGGTCGTGCTTGTTCAGCAGGGCGTACAACGTGGTGGTGCGACCGTTGCCGGGCGGGGCGGCCACGAGCACCGCGCCCTTGGCCGAGTCGAACACCGGCTGAAGCTGCTGCATCTGCGTTTCGAGCATGCCCGACTGCTTGAGGGGGATGTTGAGCTGGCCCTTGGGGTCGAAGTCGACGGTGCAGGTGATTCCGCGGGTCGAGCCGGCGGTGTGCACGATGAGGTCATGCTGGCCGAGGTCGCCCACGTCGACACGGCTTTCGCCGGTGAGCTTGCGGCGTCGGTCGGACACGTCCATGCCGCATTCGCTCTTGAGGTAGTCGATCATGGCCAGCGTCTGGCCGGCTTCGGGGGCGTCGATCTGGTAGTTGACCCCATCGACTTCGATCTGGGCGGCCACGTCCTTGCCGCTGAGGTTGATTTCGAGTTGCTGGGCCCGCCGGCCGAGTGCCGCGGAGAACACCTCCTCCAGCGTCACGTGGGCCGGGTAGTTGGGGTCTTCGGGCAGGGGGACGGGCTTGAAATCGCTGCTGGATCGCGAGCGGTGGCTGACGAACCGCAGGACGGCCTGCTGGGTGGCGGCGGCCTGGCGTCGCTGGAGAATCACCCTGTTGAGGAAGTCGGTCGACAGCGTCCAGCGTTCGTGTTCCGGCACGCTGCGGTTGCGCACGTTCCAGAACACGGCGCCGGCGGCGAGGGCGATCGCCACCGCCAGAAAAAGCCCCACCCAGAACAGCGGAATCACCAGCCACAACAGTACCGCGATCGCCGCCGCCCCCATCTGCAGCAGATTCAGTATCCGCCGCGGCAGGTAAAAATACTCCGCCTCCTTGTCCAGGATGGTCGCCCATTTCGCCCAGCCCAGCACGAGGAGGGTCATGAGGATGGGTTTGTAGATGCTCAGGAAAACGACGGGGACGTCGGTAGTCGCGTTCATCGATCGAATACCCCGTGTGTGGTGGATCAGGCAAGGCGGCGTACGGGCGGGTCAGGACAAGCCGGTCTGAATGCCCTTCAGCCGCATCTTCAGTTCGTTGGCGTTGAAGGCGTTGGCCAAGGCGATCTTGGGGTGAATGTACTCTTTCTGCACCAGATCGACAAGGGAACTGTTAAAGTCGATCATGCCCTCCTTGGTGGCCTGGCGGATGACGTCGGGCAGTTCGACCTCGCGGGAATCGAGGATGTACTTTCGGACGACGGGGTTGTTGATCAGGATTTCCAACGCCGGCACCCGCGCCGGTTCCTTCATCAGCGTCGGCAGCAGCTTCTGGTATACGATTGCCTTGAGGTTCTGTGCGAACATGTCGCGGATCAGGTCGCGCTCCTCGGGGGGGAAGAGGTTGTAGATGCGCCCGAACGCCTGGCTGGCGCTGGAGGCGTGAATGGTGCCGAACACCAGGTGGCCGGTTTCGGCGGCCTGGATGGCGGCTTCGAATGTCTCGCGGTCGCGCATCTCGCCGATCAGCACCACGTCGGGATTCTCGCGCACCAGCGTGCGCAGGCCCTCGGAAAACGTCGGCACGTCCACGCCCACCTCGCGCTGGCTGACCACCGACTTGGCGTCCTTGAAAATGTATTCGATCGGGTCTTCGATGGTCACGATGTGGCAGGACCGGTTGAGGTTGATCTGCTGGAGCATCGACGCCAGCGTCGTGCTCTTGCCGCAGCCGGTGACCCCGCACAGCAGCACCAGACCGAGTTGCGATTCGGCGATGTCGCTCAGCGACGCCGGCAGGTGGAGCTGTTCGTAGGTGAGAATCTCCGTGCTCACCCGCCGGGCGGCCATCTCCGACCGGCCCCGCGCCCGGAACACGTTCACCCGGAAACGGTTGTCCTCGTCGAAGTCGTACGCCAGGTCGATCGATCCGTAACGCAGGTAGTGGTCGCGCTGTTCCTCGGTGAGAAACTTGTCAACCAGTTCCTCGAACTGGGCGGGGGTGTAGGGTTCGGCCTCGATGGTCCGCAGGGAGCCGCGCAGGCGCAGGCGGATCGGCGTCTTGGGCTTGATGATCAGATCCGACGCCTCGTGTTTGATCGCCGCCTCGAAATACTTCCGCAACGGCGTGTCGCGAAAATGGTCCAGGTCCTGCGGGAGCGTGGGTTTCAGTTCCGTGGGGTCAGTCATCGTTACCTCGAATGTCTAATGACGAAACGCGAATGACGAATCAGATTCCAATGGCCAATGCCTGAGGGTTGGTGGACATCATGGGGCATGGGAATGTGGTCATTCGCTCGTCGCTTGCATTTCGTTATTCGTCATGATCGGCTCCGTCATTCGCACGGGGATGCCGTGTGCGGCCAGCAGTTGCTTGGTCTGGCCGATGGTGTATTCGCCGTAGTGGAAGATGCTGGCCGCGAGGGCCGCATCGGCGCCGGCGCCGCCGGCATCGAGCGGCCGCAGGGCTTCGACCATGTGCTCCGGCCCGCCGCAGCCGCCCGAGGCCACCACCGGCACGCCCACCGCCTCGGCCACCTGCCGTGTCAGCTCGATGTCGTAGCCGTCCTTCGTGCCGTCGGCGTCCATGCTGGTCAGCACGATCTCCCCGGCGCCCAGCTCGACCACCTTCCGGGCGTAGGCGATTGCTTCCAGGCCGGTCGGCTTGCGCCCGCCGTGGGTGTGAACCTCGAACACCCGACCGTCGGCGCTGAACACTTCCGGCCGGCGTCCGGTCCGCTGTTCGAAATCTTCCGGGGCCACGCGCTTCGGGTCGATGTTCACCACCGTGGTGCAACGCCCGAACCGGCGCGCCGTCTCTGCGACGATCGCGGGGCTGACCACCGCGGCGGTGTTAATCGACACCTTCTCCGCGCCGGCCTGCACCAGCCGCGTCACGTCGTCGATCGTGCGAATCCCCCCGCCCACCGTGAACGGCATGAAACATTCCTCGGCCACCCGCCGCACCACGTCCAGCATGATATGCCGCCCCTCGTGGCTGGCCGTGATGTCCAGAAAGACCAGTTCGTCCGCCCCCTGTTGTTCGTATCGCTTGGCCACCTCCACCGGATCGCCCGCATCGCGCAGGTTCACAAAATTCACGCCCTTGACCACCCGCCCCTCGTTCACGTCCAGACACGGGATGATCCGGCGGGTGAGCATAGACCGGGTATTCTAAACCCCAAACCCCAAACCTGAAACCCGAAACATCCCCCTCCCGGGGGACAGGGGCGGCGCCGCTCAAAGAGCAACGCGGCCCAGAGGGGGAACCTGCGGACATCCATGTCCGTTCGTTGGCCCGACAGATGAGACGGAGCAGGTCATCGCGGCCACCGCCGCCTGTCGCGGCACGACATCCTCCCCCGGCGGGGGAAAAGTTGGAAACCTCACCCACCCGCCACGCGCATCGCCTGCCAGATCGCCCAGCCGAAGCAGGCGACCATCGCCAGAATGCCCGCCGCGACGATCCACCGCCACGTGTTTCGCCGGATCCCCCGGGCGGTCAGCGGATAGCCCGGCCGTTCGGTGAAGAAGTGGGCCAGGCCGTGGGTCAGCCGCAACCGCGCGTTGATCCCCCAACCCGAACCTTCCAGGATCGCGCTCAGGTCGCGCTGGCGCAGCCTCAGCCCGGCGATGATGATCGTGGGCACGATCACCGCGGCAATCGCCCCGGCGATCACGATCAGCAGAATCGGCCAGCGTTCGGCCAGGCCGGCCAGCGTTTTGGATACGTAAGCCATCGACGACCCCACCGCCGCCAGCGCGATGCCGCCACCGGCCAAAGCGCTGCCCACGCCCGCGCCGCGGCCGGAGGCCGACGTTGCTTGTGGTGTGGCGGTTTGGGCCGCCGGCGCTTCGCCCACCTGCGTGACCATGTCCTGGCCGGTCTTGTCCAGTTGCTTCTCCGCCGAGGCGCCGACCGATTCGATCTTTCCCGCGATCGCCCGGCCAAGCCGCACGAACGGCGAGGCGACCGCCTCCCGCAGACTGATCGGATTCTCGATCACCTGCACCACGCGGCAGTCCAGCTCGCGCCCGGTCACATCGTGGAACACGCCCCGCTTGCCCACGCACAGGTTCCCCCGCCCGCCGCTGGTCACCGCCACCGCCACCTCGTACGGCGTCACGTCCCGGCCGGTCACCTCCAGGTACAGCACGTCGATGTTGCTGGTCGTGGCGACCTTCACGTGCTCGGCCCGGTTGCCGGCGCGCACGGCCAGGTTGAATCGCCGGCCGTCCATCACGACCTCGCCCACATCGAACAGCGCCCGCCGTTTCCGCCGGTACAGATCGTCGAAGCTGACGTAGTTGTTCGCGAATCGCACCAGGTGCTGCTGGAAGAGAATCAGCTTCTCGACCAGGCGAATGTTGTCCAGCACGAACGCGGTGGTGCGGCTTTGCTCGACCAGGGCCCGCACGGCGTCGGCATAGCGCGGTTCGAGGTATTGCCGCAACTTCTCATCGCCGAGGGCTTCGAGCGCAGCGCCGGTCTTCGACGCCGCCCACATCCCGTGCATCGACAGAGGGTCCTTGACCTGTTGCCATGACGCGGCGCAAAGCGTGGTCGTGCCGGGACCGAGGATTGGTTCGAGCGTCGCTTGGCGCAGGCGGGTGACGGCCGATTCGTATGCCGGGTTGACGCCCGCTTCCAGGTCGAGCGTCGCATCGGGGTTCGGCTCGGCGAGGGGGGCATCGGCCATCACCGCGGCGATGTCGGCCGGGTTATCCAGGTCGCGCTGGGCGATGTCCGCCGGTTTCGGGCCGAAGTGCCGGCGAAGGCCCGGGTCCAGCCGCACCGCCCGGCACTGGGCGAAGAACTGGTCGACCTTGTCGCGGACGGCTTTGAGGGCGGCGAAGGCGTCGGCGGTCTGCTCGCCCAGCGGCATGATGTCGGTGGCGGTCTGGCCTTCGGGGATCCGGCCGGCGGCTTTCCAGTCGAGCAGGCCCCGGGCCTCGGCGACAAACCGGTTGAGTTGCTCGACAGTCAGCCCCATCCGTCCGCTGGGATGGACCGTGCCCCCCACACCGGCGATCGCATCGCGGATGAACCGGGCGATGTCGGCGTCCTCGGCCGCCTCGGCGAGCACCACGCCCGCCTCGCTGACCGCGCGGGATTCCTCGGCCGACTTGATCTGCCGCACCTCGGCCAGCGTGATCGGCGCCTGCCGATCGCCCGCCCGATGCATGATCTTGCGGCAAGGCTCGATGATCCGCCGGCCGTCCGGTGAATCGGCGTTGATCGTTGCGGGGTCCAACTCGTCCGACCCGGCCGTCAGGCCCCGGTGATCGGTCAGCGTTTGCAGCGTCCAGCGAATCGCGTGGCGCAGTTCGAACGGCCGCACCCGTCCGTCGCCGTCGGTGTCCAGGCACTGCAGGAACGCCGGGTCGATGTCGATCGTGTTGGTCGGGGCGCTGATCGCCACCCAGTGGGCTTCGTCGAGGGTGAGGACGTTGGCCAGGTCGTCGGCGCTGCGAATGCGAAGCTGGTAGGTGCGGCCGACGCGATCGAACGTCATGGAAGAAGGGGTGGGCATCAACGCGATTCAATCCGGTCAGGGCTTTTCAGCGGTGAGTGGGTCCGGCGGCCCAGTGGAGTTTCTTCGCCAGCCGCTTCCAGTAGCCGACCTTCGGGTTGACCACGAGTTTCATTGGTTTGTCGTACACGCGCAGGTCGACCGTCGAACCGGTCGGCAGGCCGCGGGACAGTTGGCCGTCGAGCACGAGCGTGGTGCCGGGGTTGGTCTGGTGCAGGGCCAGGCGGACCCGGTCGTCGCGTCGGACGACGATGGGACGGAAGGCCAGGCTCTGCGGGCAGATAGGGGTGATGACCAGGGCGTCGAGGTCGGGTGCGAGGATCGGGCCGCCGGCCGAGAGGTTGTAGGCGGTCGAGCCGGCGGGGGTGGCCACGATCACGCCGTCGCCGGAAAAGTGCGTCCCGCGCCCGTGCCAGCGATGCGGGTTGATGGTCAATTCCAGGTCGATCATGCGGAACGGCGGACCGGCCGTGATCGCGCAGTCGTTCGTCGCCAGCGCCGCACCGTCCCGCAGGGCGAGGGGCTGACCGTCGGCATCGTGGACGTTCACTTCGAGCATCACCCGCTCGGAGATCGGGCACTGACCGGCGACAATCTGCGGCCAGGCCTCCTTGATTTCATCGGGACTGAACTCGGTGAGGAAGCCCAGCTTGCCGAAGTTGACCCCGACGATGGGCAACTGAAGGTCGACCACCCGCCGTGCCTGGGCCAGAAGCGTCCCGTCCCCGCCGAGCACGAGCACCAGGTCCGCCTGGGCCCCCGGAACCTTGATCGGCGATTCGTCGTGCGCATCAGCCTGCAGGATGATCCGGGCGTGACGGCTCAGCCACGGCTCGAACGCCGCCAGCGCCTCGGTGACCTGCGGCTTGTCCCGGTTGGCCAGGAGGATCACCCGTTTCATGGCAGATAGTGTAGGCACGTTGTGGTCAAGCCGAAAGTAGTCATGCGGCGTCAGGGGGAATGTTGGTCCGGTGTCGCCCCAAACATGGCCGCAACTCGGGCCGCGAATGCAGTGGGTCCGGCGTCATAGACCTTCTGCACCCGCTCACAGTTCATGGCGATGTCAGCGAGTTCGGCGCTGATCCAGCCGACAGTGTTAATGATTTCAGTTCTGTAACGCATGGGTTTGCAATGGATGATCCGCTCGTGATGAAATACGCGGTTTCGAAATCGCCGCACGCCCTCAAGGCGCGTGGCGATGGTCCGCCTCGTTCGCATAGAGCCTTTGATGTTTGGGAACGCATGTTTCAAGACCCCATGCCAAGCATGCTCGAATCGCCGATTGTACAGGGAGGTCCAGAAGCCAAAGGCCCGTTCGGCGACAATGCGTCCATGATCAGGGGGGCGTTTGAGCTTCAGTGCCTCAATGCTCTCGGTCACGGCATCTCGCTGCCACAACGCCATACCGAGGCAGTTGTCCTCCAACCACCTCTTGCCGTACTTGATTACCATCGCGCGGTCAGTGGCGTTTCGCAGGCCGACCTCCAGCGCGTGCAGCAAGGGGTAAAACGCTTCGCACAACGCCATGTTCCAGATGGACCGGGCGACGACATCAGCCTGGCCTACACAACTCGCTTTTGCATAGGCGTTTAGGCGATCCGCCGAGATTGCGTCCACGAGATTTTTAAAGGCATGATCTTGCATTGCCGATCTCTACAACGTACAGTTATATTGCACGCCCCGGAAGCCCCTCTCCCGGCACATAGGGTCGGTGAAGCGCCCGGGGCAGCAGGAGCAACAGTACTCCGGCAGCTCAGCCCCACCAGGCCGAGTTGCCTTTTTTACGCGCCGATCGGAATGACGCAATGTCATGTCCGAACTGAATCACGCAAACGCTGCCAACCATGGAGCGTTCCCTAGAACGGCGGATCCCCCTCATCCATCGCCGGCACGTCGGCGTCGGCCGGCGGCGGGGCATAGGCGGCGGCGGACGAATCGCTGATGCCCCGGGCCAGGTTGTGGAAACGCGTCGTGGTGCCGTCGAATTGGAGATCGACCACGCCGGTCGGGCCGTTGCGCTGCTTGGCCACGATCACCTCGGCCTTGTTGGTGGCGATGAAGTCGTCCTTGGCCTGGTTGTAGTAATCTTCGCGGTGAATCATCATGACCACGTCGGCGTCCTGCTCGATGGAGCCGGACTCGCGCAGGTCGCTGAGCATGGGCTTTTTCGATTCGCGGCCTTCGGGGTTGCGGTTGAGCTGACTGAGACAGACCACCGGCACGCGCAGCTCCCGGGCCAGCGCCTTGATGCCCCGGCTGATTTCGCTGACTTCCTGCTGGCGGCTCTCAGCGCCCGGCGAACTCATCAACTGCATGTAGTCGACGAACACCGCCTTGATGTCGTGCTGGATCGCCAGTCGCCGCGCCTTGGCCCGCAGTTCCAGCACGCTCAGGCCCGGCGTGTCGTCGACGAACATCGGCGCTTCGTAGGTCTCGCTGACCACTTCCTGCAGCCGGCGGAACTCGTCGGGGCGGAGCGTGTTCCGCCGCATCCGCTGTGCCTCGACGCCGCTGCGACTGCTCATCAGGCGCTGGGCCAGTTGCTGTTTGCTCATTTCCAGGCTGAACACCGCCACCGGCTGGTGATTGTCCATCGCCATGTACTCGGCGATGTTCAATGCGAAGGCGGTTTTGCCCATGCTCGGCCGGGCGGCGACAATCACCATTTCCCCTGCCTGCAGCCCGCTGAGCATTTCGTCCAGTTGCCAGAAGCCGGTCGCCAGGCCGGTCAGCGTGCGGCCCTCGGCGTTACGCTTGTCCAGCAGGTCGTAGGTCTCGCGCACCAGGTCGACCAGCGAACTGGGCTCCGAGGCGCTGCGCGTTTCGGCGATCTCGAAGATTTCCTTCTCCGCCTTGTCGATAATCAGGTCGGCCGACTCGCTGGAGTTGTAGGCTTGTTCGAGGATGCGGGCGGTGGCGTAGACGAGTTGGCGTATCTTCGACCGGTCGCGTACCAGCCGGGCGTAGTGCGCCGCGTTGGTGGCGATGGGCACCTGCTCGGCCAGGCCGATCACGTAATCCGCCCCGCCCACATCGTCGAGAAGCCGGCGGTTGCGCAGTTCCTGGATCACCTGCACGCTGTCCAGCGACTGGTTGCGGTCGTACAACTGCACCAGCACTTCGTACAGCGCCCCGTGCCGCGGCACGGCGAAGTCATCGGCCCCCTTGATGATCTGCATCACCTCGCCGATGACGTGGATGTTCTGCCCCCCGGCCACGAGCATCGCGCCGAGCAAGGCGGCCTCGGCTTCGGGCGCGTCGGGAGGCAGGCGGTCGAGCAGTTGCTTGGGATCGTGGCCGCGGAAGGGAATCGGACTGGAATGGGGAGCGCTGGACATGGCCCGATTATACGGATTGACCGGCGGCGGCGTGCGGCGACCATCCGGTGGGGACAGCCTGTCGGTGGTGTGGTGGATGATTCGCGGCGAACATCGGTGAGTTTGCCGCGTCAAACGGTTATCATGGAGGCCGATGCGGGGCAAAGCGGACGAGGGCCATGCGAATCGGCATTTACATTCTGATGGCGTTGTTCGTGACGACGGCCGTTCTGCGAGCCGAGGATGGCGATGCGCCGCAGGCTCCCTCCGCTGAGCCGGCGGGCGAACCACAGGCCGATCAGCCCCAGCAGCCCCGGCAGGCCGAAGCCAACGCCGCGGCCGATGTCGGCGAGGCTCCGCTCAGCGAAGCGCCTGACGAATTGGATGAACAAGCACGGGCCAGGCAACCGGCCGCCTCCGCGCCGATGCAGGCGCCGGCGGGCGCAGCCGTTCACACCACCGAGCGCATCGCGCCTTCGGCCGAGCGGATGGACCAGCCGGCCGCCATGCGCGAGATTCTCGAACATCGCCTCCATCGCCTGCTCGAGCCCCCGCCGCCCGACACCGACCCGGCGAAAATTCAGCGCCAGCTCGATGTGCTCAACGACAACGCCGAACGCCTCGCCGAAGTCGCCGAAACCGACAAGGCCAAGCTGTGGGCGTACAACGTCGCGCTCAGCGGCCGCTATGCCCGGGTCAATCGCTTCGCCCAGTCGCCCGATGTCGATGCCGAGCTGTCGCGCCTGCGTGCCGCGGCCCGGCGGGTCAAGGCGCTGGACACCCCCGCCGCCGCCGCCATCGGCGACTTCTGGCTGATGACCGCCGACTTGTTCGACATCAACCGCCTGGCGTTGCCGCTGGTCGAGCGACAGCGACAGGCCGCCCAGGTGCTTGATGAGTATCTCGATCGCCACCCGCGCGGGCCCGCGTCCGAACAGGTCGCCACAGCCGTCAAACGCCTCAGTGCCGCCCGCGGCCTCAACGATTCCGCCGAAGCGGAGGCCCAAAGCCCCGAACCCGACGCCGAAGACGACGCGATGCGACAAACGCCGGAACCGGATCACCCCGGCGACGCGGAAACCGCCGCCCCCGCCGATCAACGGACGAACGAGTCGACGGATTGACGAGTCAACGAGTTAACGACTCACCCGCTCAGTGGCGCGGTTCATTTTTAACGATCCGCCGACGATCGTGGCGATCGGTGAGGCCGGCACTTCCCAGCCGTCGAACGGGCAGTTGCGGCCCCGGCCTGCGAAGTGGTTCACGTCGATCGCGTGCTTCGCCTGCGGGTCGATGAGGGTCACATCGGCGTCGGCGCCTTCGCTCAACGTGCCCTTGCCGCTCAGCCCGCAGAGTTCGGCCGGGTTGATCGTCATCATCGCGATGAGTTGCGGCCAGTCGATCGTGCCGGTTTCGATCAGCGCTTTGGCATACAGGCCCAGCGCGCAGTCGAGCCCGATCACGCCGAATGCCGCCCCGGCGAAGTTCACTTCCTTGTCTTGCCGCGTGTGCGGGGCGTGGTCGGTGGCGAGGATGGTGATCGTCCCGTCCTTCACGCCTTGGCGCAGGGCGCCGATGTCGGCGTCGGTGCGCAGGGGCGGGTTCATTTTGAAGTTCGTGTGGTAACCGGCGCAGCGCTCCTCGGTCAGCAGCAGATGGTGCGGGCTGACCTCGGCGGTGGCGGGCTGGCCGGCCTTGCGGGCGCGGCGGACGATGTCCACGCTGCCGCCGCTGGACAGGTGCTGCACGTGGTAGCGGCAGCCGATCGACGCGTTAAGCATCACATCACGCTGGAGGATGAGTTCCTCGGCCACGCGCGGCCAGCCGCCTAAACCCAGGCGCGTGGCGGTTTCGCCGGCGTTCATCACCGCCCCGCCGGTCAGCGTCGGCTCTTCGCAGTGCTGCATGATCGCCCGGCCGGTCATCTTCACGTAGCACAACGCCTTGGCCATCACGCTCGCCGACGCCACCGCCACCCCGTCATCGCTGAACGCCACCGCGCCGGCCTTCGCCATCAGGCCCATCTCCGCCAGTTCCTTGCCTCGGCGCCCTTTGGTGATCGCGCCGACCGGGTAGACGTTGCACTGTTTCGCCCGCGCCGCCTGGCGATAGACGAACTCGATCCGGGCGTCGTCATCGAGCGCCGGGTCGGTGTTCGGCATGCAGCAGATGCTGGTGAATCCCCCGTTGACCGCCGCGGCCGATCCGCTGGCGATCGTCTCCTTGGCCTCCTGGCCCGGCTCACGCAGGTGAACGTGCGGGTCGATCAGCCCCGGACACACGATGCAGCCGCCGGCGTCGAATACCTTGCCCGATGCCCGGCTTACCTTGCCGACCTTCTTCACCCGCCCGCCTTCGAGCACCACGTCGGCCGTCTGGTCCAGACCGTTCGCCGGATCGATGACCCGGCCGTTGCGGATGGTGAGTTTCGCCATGGCGAAGACGATTTATACCACAGACACCGTACGAATGCTGCAAAGGGTCAGTTATTGGGATAGGGTGACAGGGCATCGCAAGCAACCCCCCTGCCAACCTCCCCCGGCGGGGCAGGGGATTGCGCCGCCGATCACACATCCAGCACCTCCGGCGTGGTGGGCGGCGGGTGGTCGTCGGGTGGCGGGACAAGTTGGGGCGCGGCGCCTTGCCAGTGTTTGAGCAGTTGTCGGGCGAGTCGGCCGCAGTGGCTCATCAGTTGCTGCGCGGCGGCGGGTTGTTCATTGGCCCGGGCGAATTCGGCAGCGGTGAGGTACACGCTGAGCTGCGCCAGCGTGTCGCGACGATCGCGCCCCATCGCCCCGGCCGACGGCGGATACAGGCACTGGCCGAGCATCCCGCTCAATCCGCCGGGCACATCGCCGAGCTTCTCGCCCAGGCGCTGCGATAAATACGACACCAGCCGCCCGACCGCGCCGGTTTCGTCGATCTGTTCGAGGGTCGTTTCCAGTTGCGCCCACTGGCCCGCGCCGGCCAGTTCGCACGCCAGTTGCAGCCGCGCCGGCCCCCACGCCTTGAGCGGATCGATCGCGCCGGCGTCGATCTCCCACGCCGCCCAGCGGTTGAGCTGCGACAGGCCGGCGGTGGTTTGCATCAGCTCGACCGCGTGGCCCATCGCCGCCAGCAGTCGGCGCACCTGCAGGAGGCGTCGGCCGGGCTCGGTGGGATCGGCGCCGGCGCCCCAGGCCGCGGCCCATTGGCTGCGCAGCACCGTGATCTGCCGGAACAGGGCATCGTGATGGTCGCCGGTGAATCGGCGAATGGGCGCGTCGGGCTGGTTGAGTTGCTGTTCTTGCGGCAGGCGTTCGAACAGGGCCAGTTGTTTTTGCAGTTCGTCGAGGGTCGCCGCGGCGCCGGCCTCGGTTTGCGGCTCGATCAGATCTTCACCGATCCGGCGCAGTCGTCCGTAAAGCCCTCGGCCGGCCACGGGGTTGAACGCCGACATCCGCGTGACCCATTCCGGAATCGCGTTGAGTTGTTCGAGCCGGCGGACCTGGCGTTCGAGGCGATCGACCAGGTTCGACCACTGAGGCCGGGCGACGTCGGCGGGGTTATCGGTGAGAATCGGCAGGCGGCTGAAGATCTCGACTTCGATCTGCTCGTACTGGCGAGCGGTGATCCGGAAGGGATGTTGGAGGTCGGCGGGCAGAACCTGGCGGTTCATGCGGCGACAGGTGGTCGCGGCGGCGGCGATGCGCTCAAGCAACCCGACCAGCCGATCGGCCGCACGTTGCTCGTCGGGCCGGCTGTACAGATCGTGGGCGAGGATGAACATCTCGCGCAGCGGCTTGACCGGCGCTTCGTCGCCCAGATGGGCCAGTTCGTTGATTTGCTGCATGAGGCGCTGAACGCGCGCGAGCCGATCGAGCCGCCCGATCGCCGCGTCGCGGGTGCGCGGGTCTTTCAGCAGCATCACCGCCGTGTGCACCTGGCGCTGGAAACGGTCGAAGGCGGCCTTGTCCAGCCACGTCGCCTGGGCGAACGTCTCGACCACGTCGGCCACGCCGACCAGTTGATCGTGGAAGTCGACCACCAGCGGCGTCAGATCCGCTTCGTGCCAGCCGCGCCGACACAGGTCGATCATGCGGTCGAGTTCAGCCCGGGTTTCCGGCGGCAGTGGGGCGGCGGCGAAGCGCCGGGCCAGGCGGTCGAAATGCGCTGGCGTCACCGGCCCACCGGCGGTGCCGGTGACGCCGTCTGGGTTGACCCACGTGTCGGCCGGTTGAGGCTGGTTCAATCCCGCGATCACGATCGCCAGCGGCGACAGCAGGTGTTGCAGGTAACGATCGACCGACGCCGCGTCGGCGCGATCGAGCGAATCGAGATCCCGCCCGCACCGCCGGTTGAACTGCCGCAGCGCATCGACGATTTTCGCCAGGCGCGCGACTTGTTCGGGTTCGGGCGGGTCGGCCCGCAACGCGCCCAGCACCATCTTCGGCAGCGGCTCGATCGCCCGCGGCAACTGTTCGGCGTGATGGGCGATCGTCAGGCCGTACATCACCGCCGCCGACCCGTCTTCGCCCGACTGTTCGCCGATCTTCAGCAACCGCCGCGCGATCAACAGGAGATTTCGCTCGGCCTGCAGCATGGTGCGCTCGGACGACTCGGCCGCGGCGATCATCGCGTTGCGGTTGGCGATTTCCGTTTCCAGTCGGGCGATGCGGTCGGGCAGGAAGCGTGCCGGCAGCGGCGGGGGATCGGTCGATGCGTCGTTCGCCTGGCTGAACGGCGCGGAACATAGCCCCGCGATCACGCAGACGGCGAACAGAATGGTCGGCGGTCGAGTCATCGTCTTCTTCCAGCCCCTTTCCCGGTGCGACAGGCTCACCTCAAGCGGGGCCGAGGTCGTTCCTTACCCAGCAGCCGCCGATACAGCGCATCGAGTCGGCGGACCATCTCGGCCTTGTCGAAGCGCTGGCGGCAGCGGCGCCGGCCTTCCTCGCCCATGGCGCGGCGCTCGGCGGGATGGTCGATCAGCCAAGCCATCGCCTCACCCAGCGCCTTCACGTCGCCGGTCGGAACCAGCCGGCCGGTCAGACCTTCGATGCACACCTCCGGCGCGCCGTCGCAATCGTAGCCAGCCACGGGCACGCCGGTCAGCAGCGCCTGCGGCATGGTGCGGGGCAACCCTTCGCGGTAGCTCGGATGCACCAGCACATCCATGGCGCTGATCATCGAGGGAATTTCGCTCGGCCGGACCAGCCCGGTCATCCGCACGCGGTCGCGCATGCCCATCCGCTCGATGCGCTGTTCCAGTCGCCCCCGCCACCATCCGTCGCCCACCCACAGCAGCTTGACCCGTCCGTTGCGTTCGATCAGCTCCGGCAGCACGTCCAGCAGATCATCGTGGCCCTTCAGTTCGGCCAGCCGCGCCACCGTGCCCAGCACCACGTCGTCCGCCTGCAAATTCAGACGCTCGCGGACCGCTTCACGTTCGCCGGCCGCGGCGAGAAAGGGCTCGATTTCCATGCCGCTGTAGATCGTTTCATACTGCTCGGCCCGGCCCACGCCCGCCGCCAGCGCCTGCCGCATCATCGCCTCGGCCACGCACACGATCGCATGACATCGCTTGGCCGCCGCACGCTCCGACATGATGTACAGCGCGTTCTTCAGCTTCGACTGGTACGGGTGAAACGGCAGGCCGTGGATCGTGTGCACCACCGCGGGCACGCGCTCGGCCCACGCGGCGTAGCGACCGATGATGCCCGCCTTCGACGAGTGCGTGTGCACCACGTCGGGCCGAAGCTCGCGGATCAGCGTCCGGCACTGGCCGTAACACCGCGCATCGGCGACCGGATCGATCGCTCGCTTCATCATCGGCAACTCCACCGCCCGCACCCCGCCGGCCTCCACCCGTTCCAGCAGCGAACCTTCCGGTCCGTAGATCGGCCCGAACGCCAGGGTCACCTCGTGCCCAGCGTCAAGCTGCCCTTCGCAGGAGAACACCGTGTTCTCCTGCGCCCCCCCAAGAATCAACCGCGTCATGAAATGCAGGATCTTCACGAGGGCGATTGTCGATTTTCGGTGAGCGATTGTCCAACGTCGCCAATCGGCAGTGGAAGATCGTCAATCGCCACGGTCAGTACTTGATCCATTCGAGCACCAGGCCCTGCGGGGGCAGCGTCGGGCCGGACTGCTGGCGGTCGGATTCGGCAAGCAGTTGATCGACATACGATGGGCGGCGGTGCCCGCGGGCGACTTCGAGCAATGTGCCGGCGATGATGCGGACCATGTGGTACAGGAACCCGTCGCCCTGGATGACGATGTGGATCTCGGGTGAACCGGGGAGATCTTCGATGTGGCAGTCGTAGACGGTGCGGACGGTGGTGGCGCGATTGTGGTTGGCGTTGGCGAAGCCGGCGAAGTCGTGCTCGCCGACCAGTCGCATGGCCGCATCGTTCATCAGCCGCACGTCCAGCGGCGCCCACCAGTGGTACACGCAATGCCGCAGCGTCAGCGGGCGATGTTCATCGGCCCAGATGCGGTAGCGGTATTGCTTGCGCTTGGCATCGCTGATCGCGTCGAAGTCGGGCGGGGCGATCTCGACCGAGCGCACCTCCACGTCTTCGGGCAGGCGGCTGGTGATCGCCAGCGCCATGCGCCCGGGCGGGACGGACGTGTCGGCGTCCAGGTGCGCGACCTGGCCCAGCGCGTGAACACCGGTGTCCGTGCGCGAAGCGCCGACCAGTTCGATCGGCTGCCCGAACACCTGCTGGCAGGTCTGTCGCACCACGCCCTGCACGGTGCGCACCGGCAGGCCCTCCGGCGGGCGCTGCTCCTGCCAGCCGTGAAACTGCGAACCGTCGTAAGCAATCGTGAGCTTATGGCGCATGGTGGAAGGTCACGGCGGATGTTCAATGTCGGATGCACGACGCGGACCGGCGACATCCGACATCCCCCATCAATACTTCATTCCGTTATCGCGCAGGCGGATGATGGGTTCGGACTTGTTGAGCACCTTCGCCTCGCGCACCAGGCCGATGTACAGATCGTGATCGCCGTCGACGTCGATGTGGCGGATCAGTTCGCAATCCATGTAAGCCAAGGCCCGGCGGAGGATGGGCGAACCGGTCGGCCCGCGGAACGTATCCAGCCCCTCGAACAGATCGTCGTGCGGATCGGACGGTTTGCTGAACCGTTTGAGGGTCAGCTTGTCGTCCTCGGCCACCTGGCACAGGGCGAAGGCGTGCGAATCGTGCAGCAACGGCACGATGGGACGCCCCTTGGCCAGCGCCACCATCACCATGGGCGGCTCGAAGGCCACCTGCTGCACCCAACTGACCAGCACGCCGCGGCAATGGTCCTCGAAGTACGAGGTCATGATGTAGATGCTGGCGGGAATCAGGCCCAGGGCCTTGGCGATCTGTCGGGTCGCGGTGTCGGTCATGCTCATCCCTGCCCCCGGATGGTTGTGCGAGCATACCTGCCCCCGCCGCCGAGGGCAAAAGCGCCGCGCGGTCTTCACGAATCAGCCCGCGGCAGTTGCCGGGCGGCTTCGAGAAAGCGCTCGTAATTCGAGCGCATTTCGACGAGCGAATCGCCGGCGAACTTCGCCACCAGCGCCGCGGCCGCCTCGAACGCGATCACGTTTTCCATCACCACCGATGCGGCACTGATCGCGCTGATGTCCGAACGCTCCCAGCCCGCCTCCGACGGCTGCTTCGTGTTCAGATTCACCGAACGCAGCGGCTTGCCCAAAGTCGAGATCGGCTTCATCGCGCCCCGCACCACGATCGGCTGGCCGTTGGTCATCCCGCCTTCCAGCCCGCCGGCGCGGTTGGTCGTGCGACCGAAGCCCAGCGTCGGCGTGTCGCGCTGCGCTGCGTCGTAAACGATTTCATCGTGCACCTGCGAGCCCGGCCGACGCGCCGCCTCCAGTCCCAGCCCGATCTCCACGCCCTTGAACGCCTGAATGCCCATCACCGCATACGCGATCCGTGCATCGAGTTTTTCCTGCCAGTTCGCGCATGTGCCCAGACCCGGCGGGCAGCCGAACACGTGCGCCTCGACGATCCCGCCGGCCGTGTCCTTCGCCGCCTTCTGCCGGTTGATGAACTGGCGCATCGCCGCCGAGACGTCGGCGTCCGGGCAGTACAGGTCATCCGCATCGCGCCTGGCCATCAGGTCGCGCCAGTTGTCCGGCGTCACTTCGACGTGCGTTTCGGCGTCGCCCACCGCGCGCACGAAACCGAACACCTCGATCCCGAATTGGCGCAACAGACACTTGGCCAGCGCCCCGGCGGCGACCCGGCCGGCCGTCTCCCGCGCGCTGGCCCGCTCCAGTGTCTCGCGGCAATCGGTGGTCAGCCACTTGATGCTGCCGGCCAGGTCCGCGTGCCCCGGGCGAGGCCGGTGCAGGGCCGGCGTCTGGTCCGCATCGTCCAGCCGATGATCCCGGTTCCACACCGCCATGGTGATCGGCGCGCCGATCGTCACGTTCCGTCGCACGCCGCTGAGAAACGCCACCCGGTCGGATTCGATCTTCTGCCGCCCGCCGCGGCCGTAGCCGCCTTGCCGGCGCTTCAGTTCGCCGTCGATCAGGTCCACGTCGACCGCCAGGCCCTTCGGCATGCCGTTGACCATCGCGAGGCAGCCGCGGCCGTGCGATTCCCCGGCGGTGTGGTAGCTCAGCGTCGCCATCGGCGGGCATTGTACGTCGGCAGGCGCGCCGGGTCACACCGTGACCGCGGTCTGCCTGCGGGACGCAAGCCGAGTGCGGCGAGGTGAGAAGCGGCGCGGGCGATCAGACCGCTTCGGCCGTGGTGCGGGAAGGGCGCAAAACTTCGCGGCCTCTCCCTCCGGCCGGCGGCGCTTACGCCTCGCCGTCCACCTTCCCCGTGGGGGGAAAGGATTGAGCCCGCGCCGCAACGTGATCGGCCACCCGGCGCAGACCGCGCCGCGCGATGCCGCCCAGACGCACCAGAAGCGGCGCGTGCATCGGGTGTGTGGCGATGTATCGCGCCACCCGCCGCAGGCTCACACCATCCGGCCCGAGCATGCAGGTGATGTGCGGCGGCAGGGCCATGTCGGCCGAATCGCTGATCGCGCGCACGCATTGCCACGGGACGCGGTGCTCGGCGCAGCAGCGGGCCACCGTCGCCGTCTCCATGTCTACCGCATCGGCATCGAAACGCCGGCGCAGGTCGGCTTTGCCCTCGACGGTGAACACGCCCTTGGGCACGCAGACGATGCGACCGCCGTCGGCATCGGCGCTGGCGAAGGTTTCGCCGTTGACGCTGTCGATGACCTGGCGGGCGACGACCACCGCGCCCGGTTCCAGCGACCGGTTCAATCCACCGGCCAGGCCGATCACGACCACGCGTTGCGGGGTCAGTTCGGCGAGCAGCTTCTCGATCACCGGCCCGCAGCGTCGCGGCCCCACGCCGATCGGTGCGGCGACAAGGCGTCGGGCCGCATCACCGGACCAACCCTGGCGGTTCGGCGCTAATCCCAATCGACGCGCCGTGGGCGTCAGTTCGTTGGGCATGGCGGCGACGATGAGGATGGGCCGGTCGTCCATGGCGGATGTTGGTAAGATAACGTCATTCGGGCCTGAACGGGCACCTCCGCCGGAGCACGACATGGCTGTTGAACACATGGTCTGGATCAGGTTCCACCAAGACGTGAGGCCCGAGCGAATCGACGAACACATGCGCCGGCTGGCGGGCATGCGGGGAAAGATCGACGTGATTCAGGCCCTGCACGTGGGGCCCAGTTTCACCGATCGCGCCGCCGGCTTCACGCACGGTCTGCGGGTGACTTTACCCGACCGCCCGGCCCTGCAGGCTTACCTCGAACATCCCGACCACGTCGCCGTCGCCAAGCCGCTCAAGGAAGACGCCGAGGTGTGGGCGCTGGATATCGGGACGTAGCGTCTCAGCGTGTCAGAGGTCGGAGTTTCAGAGCCGCAAGGACGAAGGGGCGCGTTGTGGCGATACGTTCTGCGAAGGATCTGGTTGTTTATCAGAAGGCATACGCTTTGGCGATGCGGGCGTTTGAGATCAGCAAAGGGTTTCCGGCCGAGGAACGGTTTGCGTTGACCCGCCCGGCCTTCGCCCGTGATTGCGCGGACATCCGCAGCGAAGAACACGAGGCCTTGGCGGGCGACTGCGACGAGATCGGTCGCATGCTCGGCGCCATGATCCGAAACCCCGGCAAGTTGCTCGTTCCCGGATAACCCAAACGCTGATCTCTGACACTCTGAAACGCTGACACTCTGCTCCTCCGGTTCGTCGCCCATGTACACCGCCTGCCTGATGACGATTGCGATTGGTTTTGTGATTGCGTATCCGCTGACGTGGCTGATGCGGCGGATGGCCGGTCGGCTGGGTCAGGTGGACCGTCCGGGCGAGCGGAAGATTCACGATCGGCCGATCGCGGCCACGGGCGGGGTGGCGATGTTCTGGGCGATGGTCGGGCCTGTCGTGTTGCTGGTGGCCGGGGCGTGGTGGGCGCCCGAATCGTGGTGGCAGCGCCTGTGGCCGTCGGTGATCGCGCATCTTCCGGGGGCGCGGCAACAGACGGGCATGGCCCTGGCGCTGATCGGGTCGCTGGCGGCGCTGCACGTCACGGGTTTGATCGACGACCGGCGTGATCTGGGGCCGATGATCAAACTGGCGATCCAGGTGCTGGCGGCGGGGGTGCTGGTGGCGGGGTTCGACGTGCGGCTGTTCGAGTGGTGGGGCACGGCGGCGAGCATGGTGCTGACGGTGCTGTGGTTCGTGGTGGTGACCAATGCGTTCAACTTCCTGGACAACATGGACGGGCTGAGCGCGGGGGTGGCGACGATCTGCGCGTCGATCCTGCTGGCGGTGGCCTTGATGGGCGGCCAGTGGTTCGTGGCGGCGACGCTGGGGCTGGCGGTGGGGGCGATGCTGGGTTTTCTGGTATTCAACTTCCCGCCGGCGAGTATTTTCATGGGCGACGGCGGCTCGCTGGTGATCGGTTTGGTGATCGCGTTCTGCTCGGTGCGGGTGACGTATTACGATCCGTCGGCCGGCGAAGGGTTCGGGGCGCGGGCATGGGCGGTGTTCACGCCGCTGGTGGTACTGGCGATTCCGCTGTACGACCTGGTCAGCGTGACGATCCTCCGATTGCTCCAGGGCCGCAGCCCGTTCCGGGGCGACACGCAGCACTTTTCGCACCGGCTGGTCAAGCGAGGTCTCAGCCGGCCGGCCGCGGTGGTGGTGATCTACGCCTGCACGCTGGCCACGGGCCTCGGCGGGGTGATGCTCGGCCGACTCACCGAAGCGTGGCAGGCGACGCTGGTGATCGTGCAGACGCTGGCGATCCTGCTGGTGTTGGCCCTGCTGGAACGCGCGACGAATCACCTGGGCAAGTGATGCGAACGGTTGACCGGATCGTAGCGATGAGTGAACAGACCCAGGCCGCAAGCCCCAAGTGCCAGGCCTCAGGCCGCAGCGTGCTCGGTTGGTGCGCGGCGGTGGGCGTGGTGGCGATCGCGGTGCCCCGATGCCTGGTGGCGTTCGAGTCGCAACTGCTGTGGCATTTCGACGCCGCCGCGGCGATGGACAGCGGACAGCGCATCGGCCCGTCGGGCGCGGCGCTGTGCGACTGGCTGTGCATCGCCGTCTTGCTGCTCGCGCTGACCGCGCGCCGGTGGCGGGGGCCGGGGCATGGCGTGATGGTGCTGTGGTGGGCAGTCGGGGCGGCGGTGTGGCTGTGGCACGGCTGGCATGACGCGGCGGCGCTGCGGATCGGCGGCAACTGGGCGGGGGCGACGGCGCTCGGGCTGGCGGCGCTGCACCTGGCCGGCGATGCGAGGCTCAAAAAGTTCATCGTCCTCGGCCTGCTGGCGACGATCATCCCGCTGAGCGCGGCGGCGGTCTACCAGGTGGCCGTGGAACACCCGCAGACCGTCCGCAACTACGAACAGAACCAACAGTGGATTCTACGCCAGCAACAGATCGAACCGGGTTCCATCGAGCAGCGCAAATACGAAACGCGCCTCATGCAGAACGAAGCCACCGGCCGGTTCGGCCTGGCCAACGTGTTCGGCTCGGTGACGATGACGCTGACCCTCGGCGCGGCGGGGTTGACGATCGCATGGCGAAAGCGGCGCGTGGCGTTGATCGTTGGCAGCGCGGTGACGCTGCTGGGGCTGATCGGACTGGCGTTGAGTTTCAGCAAAGGCGCGGTGGGCGCGCTGGGGGTCACCGCAGCGGGATTGGCCGTGGTGTGGGCGATCGCGCGCTGGCGGAAATGGCGTGGGTGGTGGGTGGTGGGGGTGATGGCGATTGTGATGATGGGTGTGGCGGGTGTGTTGGGGCGGGCGGCGATGGGCGTGCCGGACACCGCCGAGGGCGAACGGTCGCTGCTGTTCCGCGCGATGTACTGGCAGGGCGCGGTCGAGATGTTCATAAACCGTCAGACCCCATTTCCGGGGGCGGGGGTGGGGCCGGGGCATTTCAAGGAACAGTTCAGCATTGTCAAGCCGCCCGTGTGCCCGGAGGACGTGACCGATCCGCACAACGTGTTCGTGGCGATGGTGTCGATGCTGGGCCTTGGCGGGGCGGCGTGGGGGGCGCTGGCGATCGGTTGGCTCGGGCGTGCGGCGGCGGGCGTGTGTCCCGCAGGCGGCGACGTGCATGCTGCGGGCGAAGGCCAGGCCGAAGGTGACAGCCTGCCACGGGCCTGGTGGCCGGCTACCGTCATCGCCGGCGGCCTGGCGTTCACGATGGTGATGGCGGTTCGGCTGGCGACGCTGGAGGCGGTGTGGTGGGTGATGCCGCTGCTGGCGGTCGGCCTGGCGGTGCTGGCCCGGCGATGGTGGCGCGAAGGCCGGTTGGTGGGCTGGGGGGTGCTGGCGGCGGTGCTGGGAGCGTTCGCGATCGTGTTGCCGTTCGTCGGCGTGCCGCTGGCGGCGGGGGCGGTGTGGATC
This sequence comes from uncultured Planctomycetaceae bacterium, assembly GCA_964395825.1. Taxonomy (GTDB): domain Bacteria; phylum Planctomycetota; class Phycisphaerae; order Phycisphaerales; family Zrk34; genus JANQFT01. The sequence goes on along the minus strand of CAYNCM010000023.1, from coordinate 7,195 downwards.
GCGCTGGTGGGCTTGGCCGGCCGACTGCCGCTGAACGACTCGCCGTGGGCGCGGCTGGGAGTGCTGGCGGCGGCCACGGCGATGCTGCTGCACAACCAGATTGAAATGGCGATGACCAACACCATGGCCGCGCCGCTGCTGTGGGCGCTGCTGGGGGCGGCGGCGGGACAATCCTGGCCGGCAGAGCGCCGGGGTGAGGGTGCGGTCCGCGGCGTCCGGGCGTGGATCGCGCCGGCGCTGGTGCTCGCCATCGCGTTGGCAGCGTTGTGGCCGGTGGTGGGGCTGATGCGTCAGTATCATCGGGCGGATGCGGGCGTGACGTTGCTGGCGTCGGGCGATGCGAGGGGCGCGGCGGCGATGTTCGAGCAAGCCTGGCGCACCGGCCCGCACGAACCGCGATTCGCCGCCGCGGCCGCGCGAGCGCACGGGTCGGCCGGCCGATTCGAGCGGGCGGTGGCACTGCTCGCCGAAGCGCGAAAACACGGGGACAACCTCGGTCAACTGTGGCGCACCGAAAGCCGCCTGGCGACGGTGCGGGCGCTGCGAACGCACGACCGCCGGGCGCTCGATCGCGCCGTCGAAGCGGCGCGACGGGCTTTACCGTTCAGCCCCCACAGCGCCCGGGCGCATCTTGCGGCCGCGGATATCGCCCACCTCGCCGGTCGCATGGACCTGGCTCGGCGGTGGTACGCCGAAGCGCTGCGCCTGAACGCCAACGCCTACCTCGACCCCGATGGCCAACTGCCGCTGGCGGACGTGAGTCGCGCCGAGGCGCGCCGCGAATGACCAGCGGCCGGTCAAGCCGGTCCCGGAGCGAAGCCAGGGGTCGGATATCCGCCTGTTTGTTGGCGGACTCGCCCAGAGCCGGCTTGACGCGCCTAAACCGCCTTGCCCCTTGATGGCCGGGCAGGGTTGGCTAGGATGGTAGGCACCTATGATTCTCGATCTTCACACGTATCTGTGGCATTCGCCCGATCAGCTTGGACCCCGGATCGCCGCGCAGGTGCGGGCGCGTTTCGCCGATCGGCCCGAACGGCTCGACGCCGGCCCCCTGGCCCACGAGGCCGCCATGCAGCCGGTCGACATGGCCGTGGTCCTCGGCTTCCGCAGCCGCTACCTCGACGCCGACGTGCCCAACGAGCTGATCGCCGAGTACATCCAGCGCCAACCCGAACGGCTGATCGGCTTGGCCGCGATTGATCCGACCGACCCGGGCTACATGGACGAACTGGAAGGCCTGGAGGCGATGGGCTTTTCCGGCGTGACCATCAGCCCGGCCAACCAGGACTTCCACCCCGCCGACACCCGGGCCATGCGGCTGTACGAAGCCTGCGAAGCGAAGGGGCTGCCCGTGCTGGCCCAGCACGGCACGCACCTGACCGCCGCGGCCAAGCTCGAATATATTCAGCCGCACCTGTTCGACGAAGTCGCCCGCACGTTCGGCGGGTTGCGACTGGTCATCGCCCACTGTGGCCATCCGTGGGTCGACGAAGCCCTCGTTCTCGTCGGCAAGCACGAACACGTCTACGCCGAGATCAGCGACGTCGTCTCCCGCCCCTGGCCGTTGTACAACGTCATGCTCATGGCCCACCAGGTCGAAGTGATGGACAAACTGCTGTTCGGCAGCGGCTTTCCCTACTTCACTCCGCAGGAAGCGATCGAGACGGTCTACTCGCTCAACCGCTTCACGCATTCGACCGGCCTGCCCACCGTGCCCCGCGAGAAGCTGCGCGGCATCGTCGAACGCGACGCGCTGGAGGCGCTGGGCCTGAAGCGAGGCGGGGCCCGAACCACCCACCGGCGCAACGGGCATCCCTACCGCACCGGCGTCGAGGAGACCACCGCATGAACCACGGCCCGAAGGCGACCATGTTGACCGCGGCGGTGATGCTGATGGCCGGTTGCGGCGGAACGGGCAGCCTGTCGGTGCGCAGCGTCACCGGCGAGGCGGAACGGATCGGCCGCTTCGACCTGGTCGTTTACAATGATGCCGATGCGAACACGGTGGATGTGGTGGCGGTGGCGGGTTCGGCGGACGATCCGAAACAGATGGTGCACCTGCGGATGGTGTGGCGGCCCCGGGCGGCCCGTACGCCCATGGATACCCGGGCGACCAACGCCACCGTGACCTACGTGGTGTTCGACGGCGCCGAAGCGGGGGTCTACGGCGGGGGCGGATTGATGTTCCCCTCGGGCAAGCCGGGCGGAGCGACCTTCCGGGCGCGGATGGAACAGGCCTCGGTGCGCCTGACCGATGCCAGCGCCGGATTCCAGGCGCCGCTGGAGTTGGCGGTGGTGGACGGGGCGTTTGTGGCCGAGCGGGACGCGGTGCGCACCATGCAGTTGCTTCGCCGGGTGCGCCTGGCGCTGCGCCAGCGCCTGGGCTATCCGCGCTTTGTGGGTCTCTTCGATCTTCGACCCCCGGTCGGCGATTTGCGCGTTGCCGCCGACGACTAGGGATCAATTCCGTCAGATCGAAGATCGCACATCGCAGATCGGAGATCATTGATGTCTGACCAACCGCAACTGTCCAAGCCGCGCGACCACTGGGCCGGCCGCGGGGCGTTTGTCCTGGCGGCGATCGGCTCGGCGGTGGGCCTGGGCAACCTGTGGGGCTTCCCGTACAAGCTGTACACCTACGGCGGCGGGGCGTTTCTGATTCCGTATTTCGTGGCCATGATCGTCATGGGCGTGCCGCTGCTGATCATGGAATACAGCGTCGGCCACTGGGCCCAGAACAGCCCGCCCGGCGCGTTCGGCCGCGTGATGAAGCGATATCGCTTTGTCGGATGGTGGTTGGCGATTCTGGCCTTCGTCATCATCTGTTACTACGCCGTGATCCTCGGCTACTGCGTGGACTACCTGGCCTTTTCGATTCAGGGCTTCGGGGCCGAGGGCCTGCCGTGGACCGGCCAGAGCGCTGATCGCGCCAAGAGTTTTTTCTTCGACGATCTGCTGGGTTTCGAGGACACCATGGCCCTGGGCGGCGTGTCGTGGCAGGTGCTGATCGGAACCATTGTCGCCTGGACGCTGGTCTACCTGTGTCTGTTCCGAGGGGTCAAGTGGGTCTCGAAGGTGGTGCTCATCACCGTGCCGCTGCCTTGGTTGATGCTCGTGGTGCTGACGGTGCGGGGATTGACCCTGGAAGGGGCGATCAACGGACTGGAGTTCTACCTCGAACCGCGCTGGGAGAAGCTGCTCGAAGCCGAAACCTGGCGCTGGGCCTTCGGGCAGGTGTTCTTCTCGATGAGCCTGGGCTTCGCCGTCATGCTCAGCTATGCCAGCTTCCTCCACCGGCGCAGCGACCTGAACAACAACGCGATGATCATCGGCCTGGGCGACCTGGGAACCAGTTTCATCGCCGGCATCGCCGTGTTCAGCATGCTGGGCGGCATGGCCTTCGCCACCGGAACCCCCGTGCCCGATCTGGTGCCCGAAGGGACGTTCGGCCTGTCGTTCGTCGTGTTTCCCTATGGCCTGTCGCAACTGCCCGCCGCGGCCTTGTTCAGCAGCGTCTTCTTCATTGCCCTGCTCACCCTCGGCATCGACTCGGCGTTCAGCATCGTCGAAGCCTGCCTCGCATCGGTCTGCGATTCCAAACCCACCTGGCCCCGGCGATACGTCCTGCCCGCCATCTGCCTGATCGGGCTGGGGCTCGGACTGGCGTTCAACCTCAAACGCGGCGGTCTCAACTGGCTCGGTCTGGCCGACGGCCTGATCAACGGGCCCTTCGGCATCCTCGTGGTCGCCATGTCCGAATGTCTGGTCGTCGGGTGGGCCTGGAACGGCAAATTCGTCAAACGCATGCGCGATCATGCCAACGAACGCAGCGACTGGAAGCTCTACGGCTGGTGGGACATCGTCATCCGATTCATCGCCCCGGCCCTGCTGGCGATCCTGTTCGTCTGGTCGATCCTCGGCGAGGTGCAGGGGCAACTGGTCGACTACCGCGACAACCCCGAAACCTACGGCCTGCCCTGGACGCTGATCGGCGGGTCGCTGCTGTTCATCGCCGTGCCCGTGGTCGGCTTCCTGTGGAACCTGCGCACGCCGATCGACCCCGAGCATCGCGCCCGGTTCGGCGGCGTGTGGAAGGGCGTGGTGTACGCCCTGTCCGTGATGGCCGTGTCCGGCGTGGCCATCGCCATGCTGATGAGTCGTGGTTTGCTCAAGACCCGCGAAGCGCCTTTCACCCCCGATCATCAGCTCAGCCAGACCGCCTACGTCATCCTCGCCGTGGCGTTCCTGGTCATCTTCGGGGGGCTGGCCTGGTGTTTCTGGCGGGCCATGCTCGCCGCCGGTCGCGAAGACACCGAACTGCCCGACGACGATCAACCCCTTGACGGCGGAGGAATCTGAGCCTCTTCGACCGAACAGCGAAGATGCCGTCCTGCTTGTCCGGCGCGATGCGGCGTGCCTATAGTTTCCTGCCCCGTGGGACTCACTTCTTCCGGGGCGGGAGGCCGTATGGCGACGGTACGTGACTTGCTGGAGCACAAAGGGCCGGAGGTGTTGACCATCGCGTCCGACGCCACCGTGCTCGAAGCGACGCGCCGGATGAACGATCGCAAGGTTGGTGCGATCGTCGTGACCGATGACCGGTCGAACGTGGTCGGCATCTTCAGCGAGCGCGATGTGCTTCGCCGCGTCGTCGCCGAGCAACGCGACCCCGCCGAAACCCCCATCCGCGATGTGATGACCCAGCGCGTGGTGTGTTGTCCGCTCGATACCGACCTGCACGAAGTCCAGGCCCTTATGCGCAGCCAGCGCATTCGCCACCTGCCGGTCATCGAAAACGGCAACCTCGCCGGCATGATTTCGATTGGCGATGTCAACGCTCACTTCGCCACCGACCGCGAAGTGCACATCCACTACCTGCACGATTATCTCTTCGGCCGCACCTAGCCCCGCGTCTGCCGTGGATCTTCGGCGGGAAGTTCAGCCGCCAGCCGTAGGCGAGCGCGGTGTCGAAGCGCTCCCCCGCGGGTCGCGGCCAGAACCGATGCCCGAATCCTGGGTGCAGACGCAATACGAGCCCCGCGGGCATGGGTTACGGATTGGCCATCCGGCGCACGAGGGTTTGCCGCGCCGACTCTTCGGGCCGTTCGGGCAGGGCGATGTCGCCGTCGGGGCTGAGCACCGGTTCGGGTTCGGGGGCCTTGGGTCGGCGGATGATCTCGTGATGGCTGAGCACCGCCCGGAAATAGCGGATGTACTCCATGGCCATCTCGTCCTGCCCACGCCAGGCGTCGGCGGCGTACTTGGCGGACATCACCATCTTGTCCGCCGGATTGGCGATCGCGCTGGTCAGTCCCCGCCCGATCGCCGCGGCCAGGAACGATGCGTTCAGCCACGCTCGGCCCGGCAGACCGAAGCTCGTGTTCGACAGGCCCACCACCGTCCCCGCGCCCCTCTGCCGCGTTGCCCATTCGATCAGGTCCAGCGTGTGACGCGCCGCGCCGGGGTCGGCGCTGATCGCCATCGCCATCCCGTCGATCAGCACATCGTCGATCGTGTAACCCAATCCGTTGGCCGCGTCGAGCACCTGCTCCGCCGCCTCGATCCGCTCGGCGCAGTCGCCCGGCATCGCCGCCCCCGCCATGGGCAGCACGATCAGCATCGCCCCGTACTTCGCCGCTACCGGCAGCAGCTTTTCGAGCCGTTCCGGCTGAGCCGACACCGAATTCATCAACGCGCGACCCGGGTACAAGCGCAGCGCCGCCTCCGCCACCTCCGGGTCCGGCGTGTCGATGCTCAGCGGCGAAGCGACCAGCGTCGACAGAATCGTCACCGCCTCCACCATCGCCGAAGCTTCATCGATGTCCGACAGACCCAGGTTCACGTCCAGCACCATCGCGCCGTGTTCGATCTGTTCGATCGCCATCTGCCGCACCGTCTCATAGCGACGGTCGCGCAGCTCGGCCTGAAGCTGCTGTTTGCCCGTGGGGTTGATGCGCTCGCCGATGATGTGCACCGGCTGATCGCTGCCGAAGAATACGCTGGTTCGTGAACTGGTCATCGCGCATACGCTTGCGACCTTCGGGCCGACCGGCGAAAGCGACTGGCACTTCTCGCGGATCTGGCGGATGTAATCCGGATCCGTTCCGCAGCACCCGCCGATCAGGTTCACCCCCCGGCGCACCATCTCGGGCACGAACGAGGCGAATTCCTCGGCGCCCATGTCGAACCGGTTCTCATCTTCGGTGCTCGGCATGCCGGCGTTGGGCTTGACCAGCAGCGGCACCCGCGCGTGCGGCTTGGCCCGACGCAGGTGATGGATCATGTCCGCCGGACCCGTCGAGCAGTTGCACCCCACGGCATCGGCGCCCAGCGATTGCAGCGTGATCACCGCTGTGGTCAGATCCGCACCCGTCAACGCCCGGCCCTGGTCGTCCAGATTGATCGACACCATCGCCGGCAGGTCGCATGTTTCGCGCACCGCCAGCAGCGCCGCCCGCGCCGTCTGGATGTCCATCATCGTTTCGATCGCAAATCCGTCCACCCCGCCTTTCAGCAGCGCGGTGACCTGCTGCTTATAGGCGTCGACCAGTTCCTCGAACGGCAGATCGCCCAGCGGGGCCACGAATCGCCCCGACGGCGCCAGGTCGCCGAACACCAGCCCATCACCCACCGCCTGACGCGACAGCCTCGCCAACTGCTCGTTCATCGCCGACGTTTCCGAGGCCAGGCCGTGCTCGGCCAGACGAAAACGATTCGCCCCGAACGTGCAGGTGTACACAATGTCGCTGCCCGCCTCGCGGTACGCCCGTTGCAGATCGACCACCCCGTCCGGGTGTTCCAGCGCCCACTGCTCCACGCACGCATTCGGCGGCAGACCCTGCCGCATCAACTCCGTCCCCGTGGCGCCGTCGAGAATCACCACCCGCGAATCGGTCAAGGCACGAAAATCAGCTCGCTTCATCAGTCCATGTCCGAAAAACAGGGAAAACCAAGGGGAAAACGCCTCCTCCCCGGACCCACTATCCCCTTTTCACCCCGAACCGTCAAGAATCGAAAAGGGGACATTCTACTTTTTGGAATGCGGGGTGGCGGAATCGTTGCGCCGTGCCCGGTGATGATCGGAAGCGGTTCCTGAGAATGTGAAAAAGTAGAATGTCCTGCTCCATTGAAAACACCTTAAGCGGCGGCGAGGATCATGAGATTGAGGGTGATCGCGCGTAGGTGATTCTCGCGG
>CAYNCM010000022.1:3785-37286 GCA_964395825.1 uncultured Planctomycetaceae bacterium | reverse complement strand
GAGAGGAGTCAACCATAGTACGAGAGGATTTGGTTGGACGAACCCCTGGTGCGCCAGTTGGACCGCTCGGTCCACCGCTGGGTAGCTAAGTTCGGCAGGGATAACCGCTGAAGGCATCTAAGCGGGAAGCCTTTCCCAAGATGAGCGTTGCCTGTCCCTTCGGGGACGAAAGACCCCCGGAAGACGACCGGGTTGATAGGCCGGAGCTGTAAGGGCCGAAATGCCCTCAGGTGACCGGTACTAACGGTCGAGCGCTTGATCACATCGACCCTCCGTCGATGCCCGAAAAGCCCCCACCACGCCCATACCCGTGCTGGATATCGCCCCAAAGCCCAAGGCTGAGCAAGGCGAAACCCCGAATCAGCAACATCCGCCTATCCCGATCCAACCGGGACGCGCCGTCGAAAGACGACCCGCCCCTTTGTCGGTGACTTTAGGCACGTGGAGACACCCGATCCCATTCCGAACTCGGCCGTTAAGCGCGTGTCGCCGATGGTACTGCTTCTCGCGGGAGAGTAGGTATCGCCGACTTTTTACAAACCCTCGCCCTAAAGGCGGGGGTTTGTTTTTTGCGCTTCATCGCGGTCGCCAACGCCACCGCTCCGCTGCGTTTGGAACTTCTCACCCCCGCGCGTAACATGACGGCATGAGCGTTGATCCGTCCATCGATCATCACGCCCCCGCGTCGGCCGGCCGGCCCAGCCTCGACGATCTGGTCTCCAAAATCGTCGAAAGTTATGACGCCGACAGCCGCACCCAGCATATCAATGCGTCGTTCCTGCCCAGCCGCGATCGCGCCATCGACACCGTCCTGCTCCTGCGCGAGCTGATTTTCCCCGGGTTCTTCGGGCGGCAGAAACTCACCCACGACAACGTCCGCTTCCACGCCGGCGAACTGGTCCGCCGCATCCGCGAAGCCCTCGAGCAACAGGTCGAAGCGGCCCTGCGTTACGCGGAGAATCTCGAAACCGCCGGACAGGGCGATGCCTGCGAGCATTGCACCGAAAAGGCCTGCGCGATCGCGGATGCTTTCTTCGAGCGCCTGCCCGAAGTGCGCAGCCGGCTCGCCCTCGACGTCCAGGCCGCCTACGACGGCGACCCCGCCGCCCGCAACACCGATGAGGCCATCTTCTGCTACCCCGGGGTGTTCGCCGTGTTCGTCTATCGCATCGCCCACGAGTTGTATCAACTCGGCGTCCCCATGCTGCCACGCATCATGACCGAGTATGCCCACAGCCTCGTCGGCATCGACATCCATCCCGGGGCCACGATCGGCCAGTCATTTTTTATCGATCACGGCACCGGCGTGGTCATCGGCGAAACCGCCGTCATCGGCGACCGCGTCAAGCTCTACCAGGGCGTGACCATCGGCGCCGTGAGCTTCCCCAAGGACGAGCGCGGACGTCTGATCCGCCGAACCAGGCGCCATCCCACCATCGAGGATGATGTGGTGATCTACGCCGGCGCCACCATTCTCGGCGGCAGCACCATCATCGGCCGCGGTTCGGAGATCGGCGCCAATGTCTTTCTCACCAAGTCCGTCCCGCCCGGCCATCGCGTGACCATGAAATCGCCCGAACTCAAATTCCGCTCGGCCCAGAACGCGCGACCCGGATAGCCCCGCCCCAGGCCGGCGCCGGGTTCCGCTGCCCCAAGTCGGTCAACGGGCGGACGAAGGTCCATCCTTAAACCATCGCCTGTCGAGGGAAACTCATCATCATGATGCACCGACGATTCGGACGCACCGAACTGCCGATGCCCGTGTTCAGTTGCGGCGGCATGCGCTACCAGGACGGCTGGCGCGACAAGCCGATCGACGACGTCGACCCGGAAAACCAGAAGCAACTGGAAGCCACCGTCGAGCGCGCCATGCAACTGGGCATCAACCACGTGGAAACCGCCCGCGGATACGGGCCCAGCGAACGGCAGCTCGGCCTGATCCTGCCCCGCCTGCGAAGCGAAATGGGCGACGGCCTGATCATCCAGACCAAAGTCGGTCCCGACCCTGACCCGGATAAGTTCATTGAGAACGTCGAGGACTCGCTCAAGCGGCTGCAACTGGATCACGTCGACCTGCTGGCGATCCACGGGGTCAACGCCCGCGAACCGCTGGAGCGATCGCTGCGGCCCGGCGGCTGTTTCGAGGCCGCCCAGACACTGCGCGAGCAGGGCAAGTGCCGCTTCGTGGGCTTTTCCACCCACGGGCCGCCCGACATCATCATGGAGGCGATCACCCATGGTCAAGCGGAAACCGGCAAGGGCTTCGACTACGTCAACCTCCACTGGTACTACATTTTCCAGCGGAACTGGGCCTGCATCGAGGAAGCGATCCGGCGCGACATGGGCGTGTTCATCATCAGCCCCACCGACAAGGGCGGCAAGCTATACGACCCGCCGGACAAGCTGGTGCGGTTGTGCGATCCGCTGGGGCCGATCGTGTTCAACGACCTGTTCTGCCTGCACCACGAGCAGGTGCACACGCTGAGCATCGGGGCGGCGAAGGCGAGCGACTTCGACGAACACCTCCACATGCTGGACGTGTGGGACCAGCGGGCGGCGCTGCTGCCGCCGATTCTCGAGCGGCTGGCCGCGGAAATGACCGCCCACGTCGAGGCCGACCTGCACGATCCGTTCAATGCGAACCTTCCCGACTGGCACTCGACGCCCGGCGGGATCAACATCCCGGTGACGCTGTGGCTTTACCACATGGCCCGGGCGTGGGACATGGTCGAGTTCGGCAAGATGCGTTACAACCTGCTCGGCGGGGCGAGCCACTGGTTCCCCGGCTACCGGGCGGACACGCTCGACGAACCGGACGTGGAGCGCGACCTGGGCGCGGTGCTCGAAGCCCGAGGCCACGATGCCGACCGTATCGTCCGCCTGCTGCGCGAGGCGGATGCCCTGCTCGGCGGCGAACAGCGCAAACGCCTCAGCCAGGGCGGGTGATGGCCGGAACAGCGGCTACGGCTTGATGATGACTTTGCTCTTGGTTTCGCTGAGCATGTCGAACAGCAGTTCGATGTCCGCCGGCAGCAGGCGGATGCAGCCCATGGAGGCGTCGGTGCCGATGCTCTGCGGTTCGATGGTTCCGTGCAGCCCGTAGCCGCGCATCAGTTCGGTTTCGCTGTCGGTTCCCCGCAGGCCGATCCAGCGTTCGCCGATCGGATTCTCCGGATCGGACCCGAGGTACCGCTTGCCCGTGCGCGGATTGACCCATTCGGGGTCGGTCAGTTTCGAGTGTTTGCGGACCACGAACGCGCCGACCGGCGTTGAGCCGTATTCGCCCAGCCCCACCGGAAAACTGCGAACGTACATGTCGCCTTCGTCTTCCGATGAGAGATACACATCCAGTCGGTAATCGCTCTTGTCCACCACGCAGTGAAACGGGCCCTTGATCATCTTCAACCGCGCATGCGCCGGCACGCGCCGCGGGTCGGAGATGTTGTTCACCCGAAGGATCAGCCGCCAGGGAATCTCGTACTGCGGAGCGATCGTGGAAAGATACTCGCCCGGCTGAATCACGTGCACGTCGACGTACGGATCGTCCTGCTTGACCAGCGGCGAGAAGATCAGCTTCTCGTTGATCGCGGCCAGGTCCTGCTTGACGCTCAGTGCATCGGCATGACTGATCGGACCGACCAGGGCGGCGTTGAGCATCGCCCGCCCGGCGACCAGATCGTTCTGCTGGACGAGCGTGCGGCCTTTTCGGATGCGCTCGGCGATCTGTGGGGCCGTGCCGCGGTTCGCCGGCGGGGCGGCGTCGGCGTCCGCTTCGCCGGTCGTCGTGGGATCGGTCTGGTCCGTGTCGTGGTCCCGCCCGCTGTCCGGTGGTGAGGGCGGTTCCGCGGCGCGGGTCGTGCGGGGGTGATCGTCGAACGGCGACCCGGCGGCGGGAGGCGTGGTGTCGGTCTGGCCGTGCGGCGCCGGGGGGGCGGGGGGGGTGTCGGCGGTGGGAGGCTCGGCCTTGCCGCGCAGCATCCACCAGACCAGCAGCGCGACCAGCGCGATCACCACGATCACCGCGAAAATGCGTCTCAGCCCGCCGCGCCGGCGGCTGGACAGGTAAGATCGGTTCGCCCCGGGGCGGGCCTGTTGACTGCCTAAGACCATCGGACGCGCTCCTTCGGAATGGCCGGTCAATCCGTGACCGCCACAAGTGTATTACGATTTTCGACGCGGCGGGCGGCGTTGGGTTCGGCTTGCCCCTGCGCCGCTCAGGCGGAAGGGGCCAACCCGTCGAAGACCAGCACGCGCCGATCGGTCACCAGCATGTCGAGCCTCACGTCGGTGTCCGTCGTGGGGACGGTCTGGATCACCTGCTCATCGAAGGCGAACCCGCACGTCGTGCCCGCAAAACCGGGCTGGCTGAGGAACCGATCGTAGAACCCGCCGCCCCGGCCGAGGCGACTGCCGCGATCGTCAAACGCCAATCCGGGTACGACGACCAGGCCGATCTGTTCGACCGGCACGGGGTTCCGCGACGCCGGCGTCCGCAGGCCGTAGGCATCCACGTCCATCGGCTCGCTGAGGCTGTGAATTTCCACGGCGATCATGTGGCGCTGTTCGTAACCGACCAGCGGCACGGCGACCGTCTTGCCTTGCTGCCAGGCCCGTACGGCGATCGGCGTGGCGTCCACCTCGTGACGCAGCGGCAGGAAGATCATCACCGCCCCGGCCCGGTCGAACGCCTCCAGGCCGCACAATCGTTCCGCCGCCGCCCGGCTGCGCGATTTGATCTGGGCCTCGTCAAGCTGCCGCAGATGATCGCGCCACTCGGCGCGCAAAGATTTCTTCCGTTCTCGAACCATCACTTGTCTTCATCGGCTGCATCGTGAAGGGCACATGATTAATTGGAGGCTCGGGACCGTGGCCGCTGCCGCGGGCACGCCTCATCATGCTTCGCGCTGCTGGCGGATCCATTCGAGGAACTGGGCGACGCGCTGTTCGTATCCGCGGTCGGTCGGGCGGTAGTAGGTCTTGTCCACGCCGAGGTAGTCCTGATCGACCCATCCGCCTTCGGCATCGTGGGCGTACTGGTAGCCGGCGTGGCCGAGCTGTTCGGCGCCCGGATAATGCGTATCGCGCAGGTGTCGGGGCACGGGGAGGGTGCGGCCTTCGCGGGCATCGCGCATGGCCGACCAGATCGCCATCGCCGAGGCGTTCGACTTCGGGGCGGTGGCCATGTAGATCGCCGCCTGGGCGAGGGTGAGCTGGCATTCGGGCATCCCGATTCGGCCGGTGATTTCGTAAGCCGCCGCGGCGACCTGAATCGCCCGCGGGTCGGCGTTGCCGATGTCCTCGCTGGCGACAATGGCGATCCGCCGGGCAATGAACATCGGGTCTTCGCCCGCCTCGAGCATTCGCGCCAGCCAGTACACCGCCGCGTCCGGGTCGCTGCCGCGCATCGACTTGATGAACGCCGAAATCGTGTCGTAATGCTCATCGCCGATCCCGTCGTAGACGATGGCCTTGCGCTGGATCGACTCCTGCGCCACTTGAAGATCGATGACGACGGGGGCCTGAGGCTCGGGGCTTGACGCTCGGGGGTCGCCGCTTTGGCTGCTGAGCACGGCAATTTCCAGCGCGGTCAGCGCCCGACGCGCATCGCCGTCGCTGGCGGTGGCCCAGTGGGCGATCGCCTCGCCGGTGATCTGGATGTTCAGCTTCCCGTAGCCGCGTTCCGGGTCGTTCAGCGCCCGGTGGATCAGCGTGGCGATGTGCGCTTCATCGAGCGGCTGGAACTGGAAGATCTGCGAACGGCTGATCAGCGGACTGTTCACCGCGAAAAACGGATTCTCGGTCGTCGCGCCGATCAGCGTGATCGCGCCGCGCTCCACGTCGCGCAGCAGCACGTCCTGCTGGGCGCGGTTGAAGCGGTGAATTTCATCGAGGAACAGGATGGTCTTGCGGTCATCGTCGGCCAGGCGGCGCACGGCGGCTTCGAGCATCGCCCGCACGTCCTTCACGCCGATCGCCGTGGCGTTGGCCCGCTCGAAATGCCGGTGGGTGTAGCGGGCGATCAGCTCGGCCAACGTCGTTTTCCCGGTTCCCGGTGGGCCGTGGAAGATCACGCTGGTCAGCCGGTCGGCTTCGAGCATCCGCCGCAGCAGCTTGCCCGGCCCGAGAAAGTGTTCCTGTCCGGCGAATTGATCGAGGGTCCGCGGGCGCATCCGGGCGGCCAGCGGTTCGGCGCCCTGCAGCTTCTTGCGTCGGCGCTCGGTCCACAGATCGTTCATGCGGTCATTGTAACAGCGGTGTCGCACGGGGGTTCAAACGGCGGCGGGGATGAATCGTGTTGGGCGATGGCCTATGATGTGACCCAACCCGACCCCGGCGGGTCTGCGTGGACCCGGAGGCGCGGTGGCGGGTTCGAGAATCGTTTTCGGTCCGGCGTCCGACAATCGGGCAGGCGCGGGACCGGCGAAATCCGTCTTGAGTGTTGCCGGAAGCCGATCGCTGCGCCATGAGCAAGAAGAAGACTACCAAACAAACCCTCGAAGCCAGGTCCACCGCAGCCCGGGGCCGGACCGCCGCCCAGCGTTCGGATGGCAAACCGATCGTGATGATCTCCAGTTGGCCGCCGCGCCTGTGCGGCATTGCGACCTTCGCCGAAGAGGCGTTGGAGTTCATCCGTAAGGCCGACCCAAACCGGCCGGCCTGCGTCATCAGCCACACCGATGGCCAGGGCGACAACGTGTTCCCCCTGATCGACATGTCCCGCGCCGACTGGTACGAGCCGGTCATCGCCAAAGTCAAGGAACTCGATCCCTACGCGGTGCATATCGAGCACGAGTACGGCCTGTACGAGTACATCGACGCTGAGGGCAAGGGCGACCACAACGCGGGTCTGCTGAAATTGCTCGAAGGCATCAAGGGCTATCCGACCATCGTCGAGCCGCACACGGTTCATGGCCGGCTGGCCCCGCGCGAAGCGGAGTTCATCCGCGCGCTCAGCGCGTTGTGCACGGTGCTGCTGTTCAAGTGCGCGTATCAGAAGTGGCGGCTGGGCTGGACGTTCACGCAGCGGCGGTGGCCGTTGCCGCAGAACATCATGATCGTGCCCCATGGCGCCCGGCCGGACTACCGCTGGGCGGTCAACGAGGTCGATGACCTGAAGCGAGAGCTGGGTCTGGAAGACTACATCGGCCGGCACATCATCGGCCTGGTGGGCTGGATTCAATCCAACAAGCGCTGGGACATTCTCACCGGCATGTGGGAGGAGATTTACCACGAGATCCGCGAGAAGACCGGCGAGCAGTGGTACCTGTTCGCGGCCGGGTCGATGCGCGATCCGAACCACCGCGAGGATTACGAGCAGTACATCAGCGAAGTGAAGCTGCTGGAAAAGGAGGGCATGGCCCGTTACTTCGAGTTCGTGCCGCGGGGTGAATTGTACTACAAGGTGATGGCGATCTGCGACTTCATCGCGCTGCCGTCGCTGGACGAAACGCAAAGCGGCACGCTGGCGCGGATCATCGCCCTGAACAAACCCTACGTCACCACCGCGCCGATGGAAGGGCTGACTTCGCAGACCGTCGAGTGCCAGGGCGGATTGCTGTTTTCCGACCGCCGCACGTTCCGCCGGGCCTTGGTGGAGTTGGCCTGTGACGAGGAACTGCGCATGGCGCTGGGCAACCACCTCGAGCATTACCTCGACGATGTGGTCAGTTGGGAAGTGGTAGCCGGTCAGTACCACGAGGCATACCGCATGGCCAACCGGGAGATTCACGAAGACAAACCGGTCTACATCCGGCCGGAGTTTTAGACGGTTTGGGATTGATGGGGGCTTGAGAGTGCCATGAGCCGACGCCGACGCCGTACCACGGTTCCGTTACGCAGCATTGCGGTCATTTCCGATTACCAGCCGCGGCAGTGCGGCATCGCCACCTTCACCACCGATCTGCGCAACGCGATCGGGCGCGAGATGGACGGGCCCGGCGACCAGGTGGAGGTGGTGGCGATGGACGATGTGCCCGAGGGCTATGCCTATCCGCCGTGCGTGAAGTTCCAGGTGCGGGCGAACAACCAGGCCGACTACCTGCGCGCTGCCGATTTCATCAACGTCAACCAGTACGACGTGGCGCTGATACAGCACGAGTACGGCATCTACGGGGGAGAGGACGGAGCGTACATTCTGCGGCTGATCCGCGAGTTGCGCATGCCGGTGAACGCCACGTTGCACACGGTCCTGGCCGAACCGACCAAGGGCCAGCGCGCGATCATGCGTGAGCTGGGCAAGTTGTGCGAGAAGCTGGTGGTGATGAGCCAGCGGGCGGTACGGATGCTGCGCGACATCTACGATGTGCCCGAACAGAAAGTCATGCACATCCACCACGGTATTCCCGATCGGCCGTTCAGCGATCCGCGGTTCTTCAAGGATCAGTTCAATCTGGCCGACCGCAAGGTGGTGCTGACGTTCGGCCTGCTCTCGCCGAACAAGGGCATCGAGGGCATGATCGACGCGATGGAACAGGTGGTCCAGGTGCACGACGATGCGGTGTACGTGGTGCTCGGGGCCACGCACCCGCACGTGCTGCGGCAGACCGGCGATGCCTACCGCGCCTCGCTGCAGCAGCGTGTTCGCAAGGCCGGCCTTGGCGATCACGTGATCTTCAAAAACGAATTCGTCGAACTCGAAACGTTGTGCGAGTATCTGGCCGCCACGGACGTGTACGTCACGCCGTACCTTAACGAAGCGCAGATCACCTCCGGCACGCTGGCCTACGCCATGGGCACGGGCACGGCGATCGTGTCCACGCCGTACTGGTACGCCGAGGAGATGCTCGCCGACGGGCGCGGCCACCTCGTGCCGTTCCGGGACATCGACGTGCTGGCCGATGGCGTCACCAAGCTGTTGTCCGACGAGGAAGCGCGTCATGCGTGCCGGCGCAAAGCGTACGAGTTCACCCGTGCGATGGTCTGGCCGGAGGTGGCGCGGCGTTACATCGAGTTGGGCGAGGATGTGCTGGCCGCGCTGGCCGATCACCCCAAGGCCCGCGCCGAGGCGGCGCCGCCGGTCCGCCTCATCAACGAATTGCCCGAGATCAACCTGCAGCACCTGCACACGCTGACCGACGACACGGGCATCCTGCAACATGCGACCTACAGCACGCCGGACCGGTCGCACGGCTACTGCACGGACGACAACGCCCGCGCCCTGATCGCCGCGGCGATGTATCACAACCTGCGCCACGATGACCGCGTCGTGCCGCTGATGCACGTGTACCTGTCGTTCCTGCATCATGCGATCAACCGCCAGAGCCACCGGTTCCGCAATTTCATGACCTATGATCGCCGCTGGCTCGAACAGGCCGGCAGTGAGGATTCCCACGGCCGGGCGTTGTGGGGCCTGGGCTGCATGGTGCGACACGGACCGCACGACGGCATGCGCGACCTGGCCACTCGACTGTTCACCGAAGCGATGGGCGTGGTGGGCGAATTCACCTCGCCCCGCGCGTGGGCGTTTTCGCTGATCGGGTTGCACGAGTATCTGGCGATGTTCGGCGGGGATTCCGAGGCGAGACGCATCCGCAACGAACTGGCCGTCCGATTGCACAGGCAGTTCGCCGAGCACGCATCGGACGATTGGCCGTGGCTGGAGGACATCGTCGCTTACGCCAACGCCAAGCTGCCCCACGCGCTGCTGCTGGCCGGGCAGTGGATTCCCGACCCGGCGATGTACCAGACCGGCCTGCGGGTGCTGCGGTGGTTGCTGGAGGTGCAAAGCGCCCCGGACGGGCACATCTCGTTCATCGGTTCGGAGAAGTGGATGACCCGCGACGGCCAGCGCAGCCACTTCGCCCAGCAGCCCATCGAGGCCATGGCGATGATCGAGGCCTGCGTGGAGGCGTTCCGCTCCAGCGGCGATCAGCACTGGCTCGACGCGGCGCGGCGGTGTTTCTCGTGGTTCCTCGGCGACAACGACCTGAGCGTGCCGATCTGCGATTTCAAAACCGGCGGCTGCCACGACGGACTGGAACTGTACGGCCCCAACCAGAACCAGGGCGCCGAGTCGTCGCTGGCCTGGCTCATTGCCCTGCTGACCATGCACCAGATTCTCGGCCAGGAGGTCCTGGTCGACGAGCGAGGCTTGATCGTGCACAAGCCCGACGATGCGGTGGCGACAGACGAGGCCGACCCCGTTGCCGGCCGGGCCGATTCGCCGCGATGATCCGCGCGACGTTGTCGCGTTGGGCCTATCATGCCATGCGGAGAATCGAATCTTTCGACCAGGGAGCGACCATGGCCCGTGTGATTCGCCACGATGAGAACGGTCCGGTGGAAATCAAGCCGTCCGACAAGAGCGTGTTTGTGTGCATGTGCGGCCTGTCGAAGAACAAGCCGTTCTGCGACGGGTCACACAAGCTTTGTCGTCAGCAGGAACAGGCGGGCAAGCTGTACCGATACGACGGCGACACCGCGATCGAGATGGTGGAATAGACCAATGGGCGTCCGGCTCCTGTCGCCTCGAGGAACGAGCAGAGGGCAGGCGTGAAAGCCGAGAGGGCTGCGCGGTCACGCCTGACTTGCATTGGCCTGATCCCGGTGGGAAACCCCATGGCGTTACTTTGCCTGTATCTGTTTCTGGCCCTCGGCGTGTCGTTTCTGTGTTCGCTGCTTGAAGCGTCGCTGCTGTCGCTGCCGCGGTCGTACATCGGGGTGTTGCTCGAGCAGGGCTCGGCGACCGGCCGGCGGCTGCAGAGGATGAAGGATGAAATCGACCGGCCGCTCGCCGCCATTCTCACCCTCAACACCGTCGCCCACACCGTCGGCGCCGTCGGCGTGGGGGCGCAGTCGCAGGTCGTGTTCGGCCAGCGGTGGGTCGCGCCGGTCGGGGCGATCGTCACGTTGCTGATTCTGCTGTTTTCCGAGATCGTGCCCAAGACGCTGGGTGCGGTGCACTGCAAGCGCCTGACCGGGTTCACCGCCTGGTCGGTGAGGTCGATGATTCTGGTGCTGTATCCGCTGGTGATTCTGTGCGAGCTGGTCTCGAAGGCGATGGCCGGTTCGACGAAGACGCACCTGGTCAGCCGCGAGGAAATCCGCTCCATCGCCGAGATCGGCGCCCACCACGGCGCGCTGCAGCCGAACGAAACGCAGGTCATCCGCAATCTGCTGGCCCTGCGCGAGGTGCGAATCAGCGATGTGCTCACCCCGCGCCGCGTCGTGTTCATGCTGCCGGCCGACGCCACCGTCGGACAGGTCATCCACGACGAGCCTTCGCTGCGCTTCGCCCGCATTCCGCTCTACGACGAGAACCCCGACGACCTGGTCGGCCAGGTGCACCGCTACCAGATCTTCATCGCCCACCGCGCCGGCGAGGATGGCAAGCCGCTGCGCGAGCTGGCCCGGCCGATGCCCGTCATTCCCGAAAGCGCGACCGTCGCCGACGCCATGCGCCTGTGCGTCGACAAGGGCGAGCAGCTTCTGCACGTGGTCGATGAGCACGGCGGCACCGAGGGCATTGTCACCCTCGAGGACGCGATCGAAACATTGCTCGGGGTGGAGATCGTCGACGAAACCGATTCGGTTGCCGACATGCGCCAGCTCGCCGCCCGCCTGCACGAGCAACGCATCCGCCGTCGGCGGCGATTGTGATAGGCCTCCACCTTCGGTGGCGGATTCACCGACCCGCCGCCACCTCCGACAGCACCTTTTCCAACGCCTCCACGTGCCGGTCCATGTGCAGCGCCTGGTCGAGTTGCCCGGTCGCCGCGGCGCAGCGCGCCCGCTCGTCCGCATCGCACAATTCGATCATCGCCTGCGCCAGCGCCGGCCCATCGTCCGGCGAACGCACCACCCGACCTGCCGGACGCGCTGGGGTCGCCTGCTCGGCGGGGTTCGCCTGCACCAGCGGACTCGACCACGGTGTGCGCCCGGTCGGGTCGGCGATCCACTGCGACGCGCCGTTGTAGGCCGTGCTGATTGCCGGAACACCGTGCAGCAACGCTTCGAGCACCACCTTGCTCGACGGATCGTAATAGGTCGGATGCACGAGCACGTCGGCCGCGATGTACAGCGAATCAATCCGCCGCGTCGGCCCGACCCATCGCAGCATGTCGCGCACGCCCAGCTCCGACGCCCGCCGCTGAAACGCATACGACATGGTGCCCGCCACGATCAGCTTCGCCGGCTTGTTCTGCCGCTTGAGCGCCCCCATCGCTTCGAGCGCCGGCCCCAGGCCCTTGAGCCGGGGATTCGTCGCCGCGAACAGCATCGCCACGTCGCCCTCGTCCAGCATCAGCGTCTGACGCGTCCGCCGGCGCCGCTCGGCGCGCTCGGCCGGCTCGACCTGCCGAATCGCGGCGGCGTTCGGGATGAACGCGATCCGTCGCGAGGGAATCGTGTAGTGCCTGAACAACTGGTCGGCCACGTAGCGGCTGATCGCCACGAGGCGCTTGACGCGGTGGCTGTTCAGCGTGCGCCATTCCGCGGCCAGCAGGGCCAGTTGCTTGGGATTGACGGCAATGGCCGCTTCCTTGGCGATGCGCCCGGCGGTGGTCGGTCGCATGGCGATATTCCGCGACAGCGTCTCGCGAACCGTCCCGCCGCGCGGCTGCACCACGTCCGCCGCCACCGCCGCCGTCACCGACAGACTCACGTCGAAACCGCCTTCGTCCAGCCGTCGCCGCGCCCACCGCGCAAAACGCCACAGCCCGCACGCGCCGGATGTTTTCGGCCCGCCGGCGCAGACCACCTCCGCACCACCGCCGGTTGATTCGGCGGACGCACGATGGGTCAACACCGTCACCGCGTGATGGCGCTGCGATAACCGTTCGACGATCTGTTCCGTCGAGCGCTCGTTCCCGCCGCCGAACGGCTGGTAGCTTTCGATGACCACGGCTATCTTCACGCGCCGGTCCTCGTCGCTCGCCGATCGAGCAGTTCGGTCGCCGCCGACATCACCATCGCCACGCTCAGCCGGTCCATGCAGAGGCGCTGCGGCATGGGGCACACCTTCAACTGGCACGGCCCGCAGGGCACGTCCACCCGCACGATCCGCTCGTCGGCGAAGTCGATCGTTGTCCATTGCGGCCACGTCGGGCCGAACACCGTGACCACCGGCACGTCCAGCGCCGCGGCGATGTGCCGCGGGCCGGTGTCGTTGGTAATCATCAGGTCGCACCGCCGCACCAGGCTCTTGAGCAGCTTCAACGTCCCGCCGCGCGACGGCAGGTCGATCAATTCGTGCTCCGCCGCCGCGTGCACTTCATCAAGCCCTTTTCGCTCGGCCGGGGAACCGTTGACCAGCACCCGAGCCCCGCGCTGAGCGATCAGCCGGTCCGCCGTCGCCGCGAAGCGTTCGGCGTGCCACAGCTTTGCCTGCCCGTATCGCCCGCCGGGATTCAGCATCACCAGTGGCCCCCGGCCCGGCTCCACGCCCGCTTCGCCAAGCAACCGGTCCGCCGCCGCATCGTCCTCGGGCCGGGTGAATAGCTGCATCCGACGGTCGCAGGGGTCGGCCCCCAGGTGACGCGCCAGCGCCAGGTAATACGGCAAGACGGGCGAAGGCACGAACCGCCGGCCTTCGCGCCGCGGCTTGAGCCGATCGGTCAGCAGCCACCCGCGGCCGTCCCGGTCGTAACCCACCCGCTGGCCGATCCCCGCCAGTCGCACCAGCAGCGCGCTGCGAAAACTGTTCGGCAGCAGCACCGCGGTGTCGAATCGCGCTGCCCGAAGCCGCCGCGCCAGGCTTACCAGGCCCTTGCCCGCATCGGCGATCACCTCATCACACCACGGGCACGCATCGATCACCGGCTCGGCGTACGGCTTGACCAGGTAAGCGATGTGCGCCTGCGGAGACCAGTCTCGCAGCGCCCGCAGCGTGGGCGTGGCCATCACCACGTCTCCCACCCAGGTGGGCAGGACGATCAGCAGGCGGCGGGATGGCATGGTGGCAGCGTTCAGGGGTCGGGGGTTCAGGGTTCGGGGGTCAGAGCATGGTCGCGTCAGCGACCGCGCCTCGGCTTCACGCATTCACGAATGCCCGCGTCAGTCCTGCCCGTGGAGGATCAGCAACGTGACCACGAGCAGTTGCAGTCCGATCGCGCCGAGCAGCCAGTCGGTGATGGCGGTGGTGCTGACCAGTCCGATCACCACGCAGGCGCCGGCGAGGGGCTGGGCGACACCGACGGCCAACGTTTTATACAGCGACCATTCGCCGTGCGTCGCTTCGTGACGCTTGAGCAGGCGCACGATCTGGCTGAGCAGGCCGAGGGTCGTCTGATCGTCGGCGATCGGTTCAGCCGGTTGGGGTTGGGGCGCGGCGGGTGCTTGTGCTTGGGGCGATGGTGTTTGGGGTATTGCTTCTTCGGGGCGCGGGGGCGGTGGCTGGGTTGGCGGTTCCGGGCTGCGGGCGGTGTTCTCGGTCGGCTGGATGGCCCACGGTTTGAACGGCCTGGCGTCGGGCCGGCGCTGCGGGCGGGTGGATCGCGGCGTGCCCAGGTCGTGCACCGCCGGGTAGGTCGCGCCCGGCCGGGGCGCGGTGGTCGCTTCGCCGGTCGGCGGCCCGGGCGCTCCGGCGGGGGCGGGCTGCGGGGTGGCGGGTTCGGGTCGCAGGTGCTGGGCCACCACGCGCGCCGCCTCGATCAGGTTCCGCGCGAAGAAGTCCGGCTGCTGCGTTTCGGCCAGTTCGGCGCCCAGCGCGTTCGGATCGGCCAGCAGCATCGTGCGCGTCCCCGCCCGCCGGCCCGCTTCCACGTCGCGCCCCTGATCGCCGATCATCCAGCACAGCGAAAGGTCCAGCTTCAGATCCTGCGCCGCCTGCTGCACCATGCCCGGCTGCGGCTTGCGCCACGGATGCTCCCGGCGGTAGCGCGGCTCGGAGCCTTCGGGGTGATATGGGCAGTAGTAAAACGCATCGACCACCGCGCCGTTGGCCTGCTGGCGGAGCAGTTCGGCGATGCGCTGGTTGGTCGCGTCGACGTCGGCTTCGGTGTACTTGCCCCGCGCCACGCCGCCCTGGTTGCTGACGACCACGATGCGAAAGCCCAGCCCGCGCATCGACGCGATGGCGCTGGCCGCGCCCTGGATCAGCTTCACGCCCGCCGGATCGCCCAGGTCGCCGTCGTTGTGGATGATCGTGTTGTCGCGGTCGAGAAAGACAGCCCGGTTCATCAGCGCAGCTCCGTGTTCGTGAGCCGTTAAGGTTACCCCGAAAGCCCACCCATGGCCAAGGGCGAGGTCTTTTGCCACGTTGCCCCGCGTTGCCCCCACCCGCCTTTGCCGTAGAATGCGCGTTTGCCACCGATTCGAGGTGAACGCATGAATGTCCTGGTCATCGGCAGCGGCGGGCGGGAACACGCCCTGGGCTGGAAGCTCAAGCAGTCCAGACAGTGCGGCAAGGTCTACTTCGCCCCCGGCAATGGGGGCACGGCGCAGGTGGGCGAGAACGTCAAGCTGGCCGTCGCCCCGGTCAACCAGAAGACCGTCGATGCCATGGTGTACTTCTGCCGCCATCACAAGGTGGAGCTGGTGGTGATCGGTCCGGAGGATCCGTTGTGCGGCGGGTTGGCCGACCGGCTTGCCAGGGAAGGGCTGAAGGTGTTCGGTCCCGGCGGCGAGGCGGCAAAGCTGGAAGGGGACAAGGCGTGGGCGAAGAAGTTGATGCGTGCCGCGGCGATCCCCACCGCCGAGGCCCGCACCTTTACGGATGCCGACGCGGCGCTGGTCTATGCCGGCGAACACGAAACGCCGGTCGTGGTGAAGGCGGCCGGCCTGGCGAAGGGCAAGGGCGTGATCGTCTGCGACAACGCCGCCCAGGCGACCGACGCCGTCCGCCGCATCATGGTCGAGCGCGAATTCGGCGAAGCGGGCGACGTGGTGGTGATCGAAGAGCGCCTGGTGGGCCAGGAAGTGTCGATTCTCGCCCTGGTGGACGGCCGGAACATTTACGTGCTTGAGCCTTCGCAGGATCACAAGCCGGTCGGCGAAGGCGACACGGGGCCGAACACCGGCGGCATGGGCGCCTATACGCCGACCCCGCTGGTCGACGATGCGATGATGGGACGGATTGAACGTGAAGTGCTCGTGCCGGCCGTCGACGCCCTGCGGCGGGAGACCATCCTTTTTCAGGGGGTGCTGTACGCGGGGCTGATGCTGACCGCCGGCGGGGTGAAGGTGCTGGAATTCAACGTGCGGTTCGGCGATCCGGAATGTCAGCCGATCCTCATGCGGATGAAGGGGGATCTGCTGGCGGCGATGCTGGCCTGCTGCGACGGGCGGCTGGACAAGGTCCAGTTCGACTGGGACCGGCGGGTCGCCTGCTGCGTGGTGATGTGCAGTGGGGGCTATCCCGGCGCATACGAAAAGGGCAAGGTCATCACGGGCCTTGACGAAGCGGTGAAGCAGCAGGACGTGATGGTCTTCCACGCGGGCACGGCGCTGAACAACGGCAGCGTGGTCACCGCCGGCGGGCGGGTGCTGAATGTGGTGGCGCTGGGCGACGATCTGAAATCCGCGCGCGACCGGGCCAACGAAGTGTGCGGGATGATCTCGTTCGACGGCGCCTTCTTCCGCCGCGACATCGGCGACCGGGTGCTGGCGGCGGGGGGACAGTGAAGCAGGGCGTCTGCCATCGTCAGATGGCGCGGATTCCCTCCGGGAGCGACGCATGACCGATCGCTACGGCAAATCGCGCGAGGCGCACGAAGCGGCGCGGCGGCTGATGCCGGGTGGCGTGAATTCACCGGTGCGGGCGTACAGCGCGGTGGGGCGGGAGCCGATCACCATCACCTCGGCGTCGGGCTGCGGGGTGACCGATGTCGACGGTCATTCGTACCTCGACTACGTCGGCAGTTACGGGCCGATCATTCTGGGCCACGCGCACGAGTTGGTGGTGGGGGCGGTGATGCACGCGGCGCAGGAGGGCACGACGTTCGGGATGCCCACGCCGCTGGAAACGCAGCTTGCCCGGGCGGTGGTGGAGGCCGTCCCGGGCATCGACGTGGTGCGCTTCGTCAACAGCGGCACCGAAGCGGTGATGAGTGCGATTCGCCTGGCCCGCGCGGCGACGGGGCGCGACCGCGTCGTCAAGTGCATCGGCGGGTATCACGGCCATGCCGACGGCCTGCTGGTGTCGGCCGGCAGTGGCGCCACGACGCTCGGCACACCCAGTTCGCCCGGCGTACCGAAGGCGGCCGCCGCTGACACCATGCTGGTCGACTACAACGACCTCGACGCCACGGCGAGAACCTTCGCGGCACACGGCGAGTCGATCGCCGCGATGATTGTCGAACCGGTCGCCGGCAACATGGGCTGCATCCCGCCGGAACAGGGTTATCTGCGGGGCCTGCGCGACCTGTGCGACCACCACGGCGCGCTGCTGATCTTCGACGAAGTGATGACCGGCTTCCGCGTGTCGTACGGCGGGGCGCAGGCCCTGTACGGCCTGACGCCGGACCTGACGACGCTGGGCAAGGTGATCGGCGGGGGACTGCCCTGCGCGGCGTACGGCGGGCGCGAAGACCTGATGCGACAGGTCGCCCCCGACGGCCCGGTCTACCAGGCCGGCACCCTCAGCGGCAATCCGTTGGCCATGGCCGCGGGACTGGCCACCTTGGCGGTGCTGCGGCGCGAGGGAACCTACGAGCAACTCGAAAGCACCAGCGCCGCCCTGGCCGACGGCCTGCGCGAAGCGGCGCGCGACGTCGGCGTGCCGGTCACCGTCAACCGGGTCGGCTCGATGCTCACCGTCTTCTTCACCGACCGGCCGGTGCGGAACTACGACGACGCCACCTCCTGCGACGCCGCAGCCTTTGCCCGGTTTTTCGGGGCCATGCTCGACGCCGGCGTGACGCTGCCGCCCAGCCCGTTCGAGGCGTGGTTCGTCAGCCTCGCCCATGACGCACTGGCCATCGAGCGCACCGTCTCCGCCGCCCGCGGCGCCCTGGCCGAAGCGGGCGGCAACGCCGCGACGCAGTGCTCTACGTCCTGAGCCTCATCCCCGTCAAGGCGGGGTCGCTGGCTCACCCCCAGTCCATCTCCGCCCAGGGGGCACCGGTCACCGCGGCGCGAACCGCTCGAGATCCTTCAGCGGATCGTCCTTCGGCTGATACCGGTCGGCGCCCCGGGCAAGGATAATCAGCAGGCGCTGTTTCGGTCCGGGCATCTTCACCACGCCCTCGGCCGAGTTGTAACCCGGCGACCGCGCCAGCACCCCCAGTTCGTATTCCAGGAACCCCGCGCCGAACACGTCCAGCGGCATCTCGAACGAACCGTCCGTCTGGGTTGCCGTTCCGCCGAGCGATTCGCTGCCCAGGCTGCGCGGATCCAGACGCAACTCGAGCACCGCCCCGTCCAGCCCCGCCAGGTCCAGCCGCGGATCGCCCGCCTTGACCAGCGTGACCATCGAGGCATTGCCGGCGATCACCGTGCCCCGCACCGTGTACGGCCCGCAACCGCCCAGCCCAGACAACAGCAGCAGCGTCAGCCACGCCGCAAGCCGCCTGACCGGTCGCAACCAGCTTCCGGGGATGGGGGTCATGGTTTGGCCAGCTCCTCGACCTTGGGCAGATCTTTGAGGCTCGCCAGGCCGAACACTTCCAGGAATCGCTTGGTCGTGCCGTAGAGCATCGGTCGGCCGATTTCCTCGGCCCGGCCGACGATCTTGACCAGGTGCTTGTCCATGAGCGAGCGGATGACCTCGCCGCACGACACGCCGCGGATCGCCTCGACCTGGGCCCGGAGGATCGGCTGCTTGTAAGCGATGATGGCCAGCGTTTCCATCGCCGCCGGCGACAGGCGGCTGTCCACCTTGGTCTTGTGCAACGCCGCGAGCTGATCCTTGAACGATGCCAGCGTGAGAATCTGGTATCCGCCGGCCAACTGCTCCACCCGGAAACTGCGGTCGTGGTCGGTGTAGAACCGGTTGAGCGCCTCGATGGCCTCGGTGACCGGCTTGCTCGATTCCAGGCCGAGCACCTCGGCAATTCGCGCCGCGTTGATCGGCCGATCGACCGTCATCAGCACCGCTTCGACGTGCCGCTGGAGGTCGGCGGTGTCGCCGGGGACTTCCGGGGCGGCTTCCAGGGGCGCGTGGGACTTGGCATGACGATTCATCGCCGCATTGTATCGGCGCTCCGCACGGCCTGCGAACGTGATCGCGCCCCGACGGGCGCCGGTTGTGGCGGCGGGGCGTCTTGAGTCTAATGTCCAAAGTCCAATGGCCAACGTCCGTTGCCACATCGCCATCGTCGCGGGGCCTTACGATCGTCTGATTCTTGACGGCCGCAAGACGATCGAAGCGCGACTGACCAGGACGCCGCTGCCGCCGTTCGGGATGGTCGGCCCGGGCGATCGGATCTGCTTCAAGCGTTCGGGCGGTCCGTTCTTCGCCAGCGCCGTCGCGGCGCGGGTGCTGATGGTCGATCGGCTGACGCCGAGGACGATCGCGCAACTTCGCAAGCGGTACGATCAGTGGATTTGCGGCGAGCCGGCTTACTGGCGGTCGAAGCACGATGCGGCTTATGCCACGCTCATCTGGCTGCGCGACGTGCGGCCGGGCAGCGATCATCCGCCGTACAAGCCGCAGAACATGCGGGCCTGGTACACGCTGGACATCCCCGCCGAACCCCGCAGGACCGGGCCGATCGAAATTGAACTGACCGCCGGGGCGATCCGGCAGCACTACGTCCGCCTCGGCCTCACCGCCGACCGCTTCGCCGCGACGGACGGCGGGTCGATCGAATTGCGCCTGACCGGCGGCCCGACGATCCGCACCGAAATCGTGCGCGGCATGTTCCGCTGGCGCGGCTGGGGCGCGTGGTTCCAGGCGCACCAACTGCGACCCGGCGATCGGTTACAATTCACCAGGATTCAACGCCGCTGTTACGAAGTCCGACCCGACCGACGCCCATGACCGCCTCACCGCCCGATCCGAACGACCTGAGCCTCGGCGAGCTGTTCGCGCGACTCGTCGAGCCGCGCTGGACGAGCGCCCTGATCGACCAGGCGCGCGCGGAGGATCTGGGCGCCGGCGGCGATGTGACTTCGCGGTGGTGCATCGACGAGGCGCACACGGCCGAGGCGGTGATGCGTTCGCGTCAGCCCGGTCGGCTGGCGGGGATGAAGCTCGTCGGGCTGATCGCCAGTCGGTACGACCCGGCCCTGTCGGTGCGGCTGGAACGTCACGACGGCGACGCGGTGGCCGAGGGCGATCCGGTGGCCGCGTTCGCCGGGCCGATGCGCAGCCTGCTCGCCGCGGAGCGCGTGATGCTCAACATGGTTTGCCACCTGTCGGGCATCGCGACGCTGACCGCGCGCTACGTCGATGCCGTCGCCGGCACCCGGGCCGAAATCCTCGACACCCGCAAGACGATTCCCGGCTATCGCGGCCTGGCCAAGTATGCCGTGCGCTGCGGCGGGGGGCGGTGTCATCGGCTGGGCCTGTACGACGCGGTGCTTATCAAGGACAACCACCTGGCCCACGTGGCCGGCGGCGATCTGGCGACGAAGCTCGAGGCGGTGATCGAAGCGGCCCGGCGGCGCGATCCGGCCCCGCGGTTCGTGGAAGTGGAAGTCGACCGCCTCGAACAGTTCAAGGAAGTGTTGCGGTGCGACGTGGACATCGTCTTGCTGGACAACTTGCCCCCGGCGGCGCTGGGCGAGGCGGTGACCCTGCGCGATGCGGCCGGTCACCGCGCCTTGCTCGAAGCCAGCGGCGGGGTGAACCTTCAAACCGTCCGGGCCATGGCCGAGGCGGGCGTCGATCGCATTGCCATCGGCGCGGTGACGCACTCGGCGCCGGCGCTGGACCTGGGCCTGGACGTGGCGGGCGACTGATGGACGACGAATCCCGGAAAGCGACGATTCTGAAACTGGCCCGCGACGCGGTGCGCGCGGCGCTGGAAGGCAAACGGCTGAAACGGCCGGACGACTGTCCCGGCTACCTGCTCGAACCGCGCGGCTGCTTCGTCACGCTCCACCGCGGCGAACAACTGCGCGGCTGCATCGGCACGTTCGAGGCCCGGCATCCGCTGGTCGATGCGATCATCGAGATGGCCGGCGCCGTCACCCGCGATCCGCGCTTCGCCGCCGACCGCGTGACGCCGGCCGAACTCGACGCCCTGGCCCTTGAGGTGTCGATCCTCACGCCGCGGCAGCCGCTGGACGATCCGCTGGACCTGCGCATCGGGATCGACGGGATCTACATCATCGACGAATCGCACGTTCCGCCTCGGTCGGGTTGCTTCCTGCCGCAGGTCGCCGTCGAGCAGGGCTGGGACGCGGCCGAAACGCTCAGCTTCTGCTGCGCGCACAAGATGGGCCTGGCCCACGACGCCTGGCGGCACGGCCAACACATCAAGTTCTTCCGCTTCCAGTCTGAAGTGCTCAGCGAAGAGCGTTGACGGGGTTGACCGGATCGGCCGGATGATCCGCGGCGCCCGATGGCTGGCCGGAGTTTAGGCCAGCGCGCTCGGTCGGCCGTCCCCAAGCCCCGCCCCGGCCGCCAGGGCGTCTGTCCTCGCGATCAACGACGGCAGGGGATCGCGAATGATCTTCCATTCCACCGCTGGATCGTTCGTGTCATGGCCGTGCACCACGATGTTTCGGCTGGAACGCGATTCGATTCGGGACCGATGGTCTTGGAGCATTCGAATCCTCAACGGTTATGCTACCCTGATCTTCATCGCCGAAGAAGCAACCTCTCCGAGCCACCGCCATGTCCCCCCCACCATGGACACCGCCTGAGCGTTTCGTCGCCGCCTGTCGTGGGGTCGGCATGCAAGTCCGCGATGACGAAGTCGCGGCGCTGGGCGCGTATCTTCGGCTGCTGCTGGAGACGAATCGGCGGTTCAATCTGACGGCCATCCGCGAGCCGGACGAGGCGTGGATGCGGCATATTCTTGACAGCCTGTCGCTGCTGCGGCATATCGGCGAGGCGAAATCGCTGATCGACGTGGGCAGTGGCGGGGGGCTTCCGGGACTGCCGCTGGCGATCGTGCGGCCGGACGTGGTGGTGACGCTGGTCGAAGCCACCGGCAAGAAGGCCCGGTTCCTGCGAGAGGCGATCGAGGCGCTCGGCCTGTCCAACGTCGGCGTCGTCCACGACCGCGCCGAAACGATCGGGCATCACAAGAAGCATCGTCAGCAGTACGACCTGGCCACCGCGCGCGCGGTCGGGCCGATGCGTGTGCTGCTGGAACTGACACTGCCGCTGGTGCCCGTGGGGGGGCGGGTCTTGGCGATGAAGGGCAGGAAGACCGAGCGAGAGATGGACGAAGCGGGCGATGCGCTGCACACCCTCGGCGGCGGGGAGGTGGCGTTATACGAAGCCCTGCCCGGCTTGGAAGACGATGCGGTGATCGTGGAAGTGACCAAGACTTCACCCACGCCCCGGCCCTACCCCCGCCGACCGGGCGAGCCGAAGGCCAATCCGCTGTAACGGGCCGGCAAAACGCCAGGGCGCCCCGCGGCCTGGCCGCCGGCTCGTCGGTGCAGACCGTGATGCTACAATCAGGCGATGTCAATTGACTGCCAGCACATGCTGGGGCCTGACGGGCCGATCGCGCGGCGGCTGGGCGAGCGGTATGAGCCGCGCACCGAGCAGTTCGAAATGGCCCGGGCGGTCGACGCGGCGCTCGACGCCGGCGGCAGCCTGGTCGTCGAAGCGGGCACGGGGGTGGGCAAGTCGTTCGCCTACCTGTTGCCGGCCGTCCGCCGGATCGTCGGCCACAAGGAACGGGTCATCGTCTCCACCCACACGATCAGCCTTCAGGAACAGCTCATCGAAAAGGACATCCCGCTTCTGCAGGCGGTCATGGACGAAGAATTCAGTGCCGTCCTCGTCAAGGGCCGGCAGAATTACGTGTCGATCCGCCGGCTGGAGATGGCATCGCAGAAGCAGGATCAGCTTTTCGCCAACGAGCGCGACCTGCGGGCGCTGCACCAAGTCGAGGACTGGGCGTACGAAACCGATGACGGTTCGTTGAGCACGCTGCCGAACCTGGAAACGCACAGCATCTGGGACCGGGTGCAGTCGGACTCGGCCAATTGCATGGGCCGGCGGTGCCCGCGCTACGAGCAATGCCATTACCAGACGGCCCGGCGGCGGATGGAAAACGGCGACCTGCTGATCGTCAACCACGCGCTGTTCTTCGCCGACCTGGCCCTGCGGGCGCAAGGGGCGGGGCTGCTGCCGCCTTACGATCACGTCATCCTCGATGAAGCCCACACCATCGAAGACGTGGCCAGCGACCACTTCGGCCTGTCGACCACCGACGGCGGCGTGCGGCATCTGCTGTCGGCCTTGTACCACCCGCGACACGAGAAAGGCTTTCTCACCACCCTGCGCCTCAAGAAAGGCAACGGCCCATCACTGATCGACAGCGCGATCGCCCAGGTGACCGACTGCGCCCACGCCTCCGAGGCGTTTTTCCAATCGCTGCTCGACTGGCAGGACCGCCGCGGACGATCGAACGGCCGCGTCGACGAGCCGAACATCGTCGAGAACATCCTCTCCGATCCGTTGAAGGAACTGGCCACGGCCCTGCGGCTGCTGATGCCCAAGGCGGCCAGCGAACCGGACCAGTTCGAGCTGAACGCCTACCTCCAGCGGGCCCAGACCTACGCGGCGATCACGGATGGCTGGCTGGAACAGAAACTCGACGATGGGGTGTACTGGCTGGAACTCGGCGGCAGCGAGCGGTTCCGCCGGGTGGCCCTGAAGTGTTCGCCGATCGATGTGGCCCCGCGGCTGCGCGAACACCTGTTCGCCCGCACCAACACCGAGGGCGAGCCGGTCGGCGTGGTGCTGACCAGCGCCACGCTCTCGACCGCCGGCGCTCCGGCCCCCGTCAGGGACAGGGCCCGCCGCACGCCGCACGAGGACCAGGCCCCCTTGCCCGGCGCGACACCCAACGGCGCGTTTGCGCACCTGATCCAGCGGCTCGGTTGCGACGAGGCGACGACGTTGCAACTCGGCTCGCCGTTCGACTATGCTTCCGCCGCTCGGCTGTTGATCGAACCGTCGATGCCCGATCCGTCGGCGCCGCGGTTCGCCGAGGCGATCGGTCCGCGCATCGCCGATCACGTGCACGACACGCACGGCGGGGCGTTCGTGCTGTTCACCAGCTACAACCTGATGAACCGTCTGGCCGAGTGGCTGCGTCCGAGGCTGACCGAGGCCGGTTACCAGGTGCTCGTCCAGGGCCAGGACGGTCCGCGCACCGCCATCCTTCAGCGCTTCCGCGAAGACGCTTCGGCGGTGCTGCTGGGCACCGACAGTTTCTGGCAGGGCGTGGACGTGCCGGGCGAAGCGCTGCGCAACGTCATCATCACCAAGCTGCCGTTCGCCGTGCCCGACCGCCCGTTGACCGAGGCCCGCATCGAGCGCATCCGGCAGCGCGGCGGCAGCCCGTTCGTCGAATACCAACTGCCCGAGGCGATCATCAAATTCAAGCAGGGCTTCGGCCGGCTCATCCGGTCGAAGGCGGACCGGGGACAGGTCGTCGTTCTCGACCGCCGCATCGTCACCAAAAGCTACGGCCCCAAATTCATCCAGGCCCTGCCCCACATCGCCATCGAACGCATCGCCCCCCAGGTCGAGCCGGAGTTTTGATGCAACGCTCCCGCGCCGCCCGCGGGCGAATCTCCCGGGAGGGGTCGAACCGCGCGGCCGCGCCCAGCAGCGGTGGGGTGTGATCCGGCGACGGGACGGGGTCGTGCATCAGCAGGCCCCGGAGGACCGATCGCCGGCGCGCCGTTGGCCGCCGGGCGCGCTTCGGGTATTCTGAGCGCTCCGGACCCACCATGGAGCGACCATGAAGATGCTCAACCAGGTGTTCAAGGCTTACGACATCCGCGGTGTGTATCCCGATCCGCTGGATGAAGAGATCGCGCTGAAAGTCGGTTGTGCGGCCGGCCGGTTCCTGCGCTCGCAGCTTTCCGGGCGCGATGCCAGCGACCCGATGCTCAATCACGTGGTGGTCGGCCGCGACATGCGCACCCACAGCCCGAAACTGGCCCGGGCGTTGATCGAAGGGCTTCGCTCGGCCGAGGTGAACGTGATCGACGTGGGCATGGTCGACACGTCGTTCATCTACTTCGCGGTCAACCACCTGCACTGCTGCGGCGGGATTCAGGTGACCGCCAGCCACAATCCGCCGAACTACAACGGCTTCAAGATCAGCGGCCTGGAGGCCAAACCCATCGGCGCCGACACGGGCCTGGTCGACATTCAGCGCATTGCCGCCACGGTCGATCGGGAGAAGATTGAACCGACCGGCCGCGTCGAGCAGCGCGACCTGTGGAACGCCTACCGCGAACACGTGCTGCGGTTCCTCGATCTCAAGCGCCCGCTGACGGTGGCGGTGGATGCGTCGAACGGCATGGCCGGCGCGTTCGTGCCGAAAATCTTCGAGGGCGCGAAGAACCTGAAGATCATTCCGATCAACTTCGAGACCACCGGCCGGTTCGTTCACGAACCGAATCCGCTGGTGGCCGAGAACATGGCCATGACGCAGGCAGCGGTCCAGGAACACGGGGCGGACCTGGGCGTGTGTTTCGACGGCGACGGCGACCGCTGCATGGTGACCGATGAAAAGGGCCGGATCGTCGCGTGCGACCTGATGGGCGCGCTGATGGCCCAGCGGTTTCTGGCGGAAAACCCCGGTTCGGCGATTGCGTATGACCTGCGTTCGAGCAAGGCGCTGGTGGAAGCAATCGAGCAGTCGGGCGGCAAACCGATGCGCAGCCGCGTCGGCCACGTGTTCATGAAGAAGGTTCTGCGCGACAGCGAAGGCGTGTTCGGGGCCGAACTCAGCGGGCACATGTACTACCGCGACAACTTCTACACCGACTCCGGCGCGATCACCTTCGCCGTGATCGCGAGCATTCTTTCGGCCGGGGCGAAACCGATGAGCCAGCTCATCAAGCCGTTCGCCCGCTATGCCCAGTCGGGCGAGATGAACTTCCAGGTCGAACACAAGCACGCCATGCTCGAGCGGTTCGAGGCCGAGTACGGCGAAGGGGCGCAGGTCGATCACCTCGACGGCGTGACGATCGACGCGATGCCGTCCAAGGGCTGGTGGTTCAACGTTCGGCCTTCCAACACCGAACCGCTGCTTCGGCTGAACATGGAAGCGCAGGACGCAAAGACGCTGAAGAAGATGCTGGAGGAAGTGGTGGACATGCTCGGCGAGCCGGTCGCCGGGCATTAGGGGGCTGGGCGGTGCGCGGTCGTGGGCGTTCAGCCGTCGGCGATGTCCAGTCGGCGCAGGGCTTCGCGCTTGCCCAGGTCTCGCACGGCGGCGAGTTTGGCCTTCTGCGCGTCGCGCGGCGTGGTCTTGCCGGTTTCCCAGTTGTAGATGCTCAGCGCGCTGACCCCGACCAGTTGGGCGTAGTCCTCGGCCGACAGCCCCAGCTTCGCCCGGTGCTTCTTCAGCCACGTGGGGCTGAACCGCACGGCGCGATCCGCGTTGGGTTTGGGGCCTTCCGCCAGGCGCTTGCTTTCCTGCTTGCGGAGAAACGCCAGTTCTTTTTTCTGCCGGTCGACGGTGCGCTTGAGGGCGGCGATGTCGCGGCGGTACTGGGCGGATTGCTTCCTGAGCGTGGCGACCTCCGCCCGCGCTTCTTTGCGGGCCAGTCGTGCGATTTCCTGCTTGAGAACCGATGCCAGGTTTGCCATGGGAATAAATCCTCGAAAGGAACCGTAAACCACCATACTTTACGCTTGTTCGATCAGGCCTGCAAATTGACGGGGGGGCGCTGTAGAATCACCGCCTGGTTCTTCGTCCTTTGGACAGGCGGCACGCCATGACGCCCAAACAGGTTCTCGCCCTGATCGCCGAGCGGAACATCGAGTTCGTGGACTGCCGGTTCATGGACTTTCCCGGGCTGTGGCAGCACAAGATGTTCACCGCGGCCGAAATCACCGCCGAGGCGTTCGAGCGGGGCCTGGGGTTCGATGGCTCGTGCGTGCGGGGCTGGGAAGCGATCAACGAAGCGGACATGTTGCTGGTGCCCGTGGCCGAGACGGCGACGCTCGATCCGTTCTACCCGCGTCCGACGCTGGCGGTGATCTGCGATGTGAAAGACCCGTTGACGAAGAAGACCTACTCGCGTGATCCGCGCAGCGTGGCGAGGCGCGCGGCCGGTTACCTGCGCCAGACCGGCCTGGCCGACGCGGCGATGTTTTCGCCCGAGCTGGAGTTTTTCGTGTTCGACAGCGTGCGCTTCGATCAGACGACCCACGCGGCGGGCTACCGCGTCGATTCGGTGGAGGGCCAGTGGAATCGCGGATCGGATGAGGCGGCCAACCCGGGCCGGTCGCGGCGCATCGGCGAAGGCGTGTTTCCCTTCGTTGTGGAAGCAGGGCGAGCCGCTGTTCGCCGGCCGGCATTACGCGGGCCTGTCGAAAATGGCCCTGCACGCGATCGGCGGCATCCTCCGCCACGGCCGGGCGCTGGCCGCGCTGGAAGCCGATCACGACTTCCTCCGTCCCGGCGATGTGTTCAGCGACGAGGTGATCGGTTACTGGATCAAGTACAAGCGCGAAAACGAACTGACCCCCCTCGCCGAACGCCCGCACCCCTATGAATTCTGCATGTATTTCGATGTATAGATGCCGCGCCCCGGTGGACCGAAGCGCGGTGAACTGATTTCAGGAGCGACTCATGGCTAATCTGCTCGGCATTGACATCGGCACTTCGGGAACCAAGGCGCTGGTCTGCAATCTCCGGGGCAAGGTGCTGGCGACGTCCACGGCGGATCACGACCTCGCCTCGCCGCAGCCCGGCTGGAGCGAACAGGATCCGCGGCAGTGGTGGACCGCCACCTGCGCCGCGACCCGGGCCGCGGTCCAGAAGGCGAAAGTCAAGCCCGGCTCGATCAAGGGCATCGGCCTCAGCGGGCAGATGCACGGGTCGGTCTTTCTCGCCGAGGACGGCCCGGAAACCGCCGAACCGCTACGACCGGCGATCCTCTGGAACGATCAGCGCACCTTTGCCGAATGCGCGGAACTGGAGAAAGCTGCCGGCAGCCGGCGCAAACTGATCGAGATGACCGGCAACCCGGCGCTGACCGGTTTCACCGCGCCCAAGATTCTGTGGTTGCGCCACCACGAGCCGGGCCACTTCGAGAAAACGCGCCACATCCTCCTGCCCAAGGATTACATCCGTTATCGCATGACCGGCGAATACGCCACCGAAGTCGGCGATGCGTCGGGCACTTCGCTGCTCGACGTGAAGAAGCGCCAGTGGAACAAGGATCTGATCGGCCGGCTGAAGCTCGACGCCGCCATGCTGCCGCGCTGTTACGAAAGCCACGAGATCAGCGGCCGGCTGACGAAGTGGGCCGCGGAGAAGCTGGGCTTGAAGGCGGGCACGCCCGTGGCCGGCGGCAGCGGCGACCAGCCCGCCGGGGCGGTGGGCAACGGCATCGTCGCCCGCGGCATCGTCAGCGCCACCATGGGCACCAGCGGCGTGGTGTTTGCCCATTCCGACAAGCCGGCTTACGACCCCCAGGGCCGCGTGCACACGATGTGCTCGGCCGTGGCCGGCAAGTGGTGCGTGTTCGGGTGCATGTTGTCGGCCGGCGGTTCGTTCCAGTGGTTCAGAAACCAGCTCGGCCAGGCCGAGGTCCGCGCCGCCCAGCGCAAGCAGTGCGATCCGTATGAACGGCTGATCGCCGAGGCGGCCAAGGCGCCGAGGGGTTCGGAAGGGTTGATCTTCCTGCCCTACCTGACCGGCGAGCGCTGCCCGCATGCCGACCCGTTCGCCCGCGGCGGTTGGGTCGGTCTGACCGCTCGGCACGATCGGCCGATGATGATCCGCAGCCTGCTGGAGGGCGTGACGTTTGGCATGGCCGACGCGGTGAAGATTATTGAAGGGATGAAGATTCCCGTCGCATCGGTGCGGCTCAGCGGCGGCGGGGCGCGCAGCGCCTGGTGGCGTCAACTCCAGGCGGACATCTACCACAAGCCCGCGGTGAGCATCAACACCGCCGAGGGCGGGGCGCTGGGCGTGGCGATTCTGGCCGGCGTGGGCATCGGCGAATGGTCCGATGTGCCCGAAGCGTGCAGCGCGATCATCCGGGAAACCGAGCGCCTGGAACCCGACCCCGCCGCCGCGAAGTTCTACGCCAAAGCCCACCGCCGCTACAGCGCCCTGTACCCATTGCTGAAAGACGAGTTCCCGAAGCTGGCGAAGCTGGGTTGAGTCGGATGGGCGGTGGGGCGGGCCACGGGGCGCTTCGGCACAAGGCGGGCCAGCGTCCGTGACGGCTGACACCGCGAAGCCCGGAGACGCTCCACGGCGGGCTTGCCCTGGGCGGGCGGTCGGTCGAAGGAAAAAGCAGAGTCGCGTGTATTCCAGCCGCGCGACCCCGGGTTTGGCGCTACCGGCCAGCCTCCCCTGCCGTGGTGCATCCTTGACCTGCGCGCCTCGCCGGAATCGTCCGTGACCCGACGCTTGGACGCCGCGTGTGCGGCACCACTCCAATCCTCACCCCCCCCCCGTTGGACCCTGTGAGGTCAATCCGCGCGGGCCGGGCTGGCCCCGCGGGGCTCGCTTCAATACACGACCGCCACCGCATCCTCGATCGTCTCGATCACCTGGCGGATGTTGAACGGCTTCTTCAGGTAGCCGTCGAACCCGTTGTTGAGCAGTTGATGGGCCTGGCCGTCGGTGAGCCTGCCGCTCATGGCGATGATCCGGGTCAGTTGCAGTTCGCCGTTGTCGCGGATGTTGCGGCAGACCTCCACGCCTTCGGCATCGGGCAGGTGCATGTCCAGCAGCATGACGTGGGGCCGGAACTTTTCGCACTCGATGCCGGCCATGAATCCGCCGGCCGCGGTGCGCACGTCGTAGTGGGCCTGTTCGCCGAGCACCTGCTTGAGGGTGTCGACGATTTCCGTTTCGGCGTCGACGATGAGCACCCGGGTCTGCCCGCTGCGCAGGCCGTCCATCGGAATGCTGTGCTGCTTCATGAAGCGGACCAGGGCGTTCATGGGAATCCGCCGGTCCTTCGAGCCGGGAATGCGGTAGCCGCGGAGTTGGCCCGAATCAAACCACTTGCTCACGGTGCGGGGGGCGACGTTGCAGATTTTGGCCACCTCACCCGTGGTCAGCACATCTTTCTGACGGGGCATGGAAAATCCCTCTCCAAAGACTCGGTCTGCCGGCTCGCTCACACCGGCGACATCAGTGATATCGGCGGATGCTTGAACGCGGTTAACCGGCTGGCAACGAAATTTCCGGTCGCAACGGTGTGGTTATCGGCTCTGCTGCGCGAGCGCTTCGCGGGTCTTGGCTCGAGCCGCGCCGCGGCGAGCGACCGCCAGGCCGACCGAGGCGTTCCGCAGGAGAGCCTGAGAGGACCGAACCGGCGGCCGGTGTTTGGTCGGCGCGGCGGGGTTCCGGTAGAATCGCGGCCTGGCAAGAGTGCCATTGGTCGGGACCTCGCCCATGGACATCGTGATATGCGGCGCCGGACAGGTCGGATCCCACGCGGCGGAAGTGCTGGCGACGGCCGGTCACGACATCACGCTGGTCGATCACCGCGCCGAGCGCATCGAGGCGCTGGAGCCATCGCTCGATGCGCGGATGCTGGTGGGCAACGGGGCCAACGGCGACGTCCTGCGTGAAGCCGGCGCCGCCCGGGCGGACCTGGTGGTCGCGGCGACGGGCGTTGATGAGATCAACCTGCTGACCGCTTCGCTGGCCAAGGCCATCGGCGCGGCCAAAACCGTCGCCCGCGTCCATCACAGCGCCTACTTCGACCAGCGGGGGCTGGACTACCAGCGGCACCTGCACATCGACCAGATCATCTGTCCCGAATTCACCACCGCCCACGCCATCGCCGCCATGCTGCGAAACCCCGGCGCCCTGGCGATCGAAAGTTTCGGGCGGGGGAAGATTCAGATGACCGAGATGGCCGTCGATTCGCGGGCCTCGGCGGTGGGAAGGACGCTGCGTGATCTGAACCTGCCGCGGGGCGTGCGGCTGACCGGCATCGAGCGCGCCGGCGACGTCCTGATCCCCGACGCCTCGACCGTCGTCGAACCGGGCGACGCGGTGATTCTCGTCGGCAACACCGACGTCATGCCCCGCGCCCGCAAGCTGTTCGGCAAGGACGAATCCGGCCGGCAGCGCGTGGTCATCCTGGGCGGCTCGGCGATGGCCGTCTGGCTCTGCCGCGCCCTGCACGACCGGGCGTTTTCCATCCGTCTGTTCGAACCCGACCAGCGACGGGCGGAGCAACTGAGCGAAAAACTCCAATGGGTCACCGTCATCCGCGACGACCCGACCGAACCGTCGGTGTTCGAGGAAGAGCACCTGGGCGAAGCGGATGTGTTCGTGGGGCTGGCCGACGATGATGATGAACGCAACATCATCACCTGCGCCAGCGCCAAGCGCATGGGCATCAAGCAATCGATCGCCGTGGTGCAGAGCCAGGCGTACATGCACCTGCTCCGGCCGATCGGCATCGACGCGGCGTTCACGCCCCGGATGCTTGCCGCGCGGGAGATCATCGGCGTGCTGGAAACCGGCACGCTGCTCAGCGTCGCCTCGCTGGCCCAGGGCGTGATCAACGTCTACCGCCTGGCGGTCACCGAATCGGCCAAGGGCGTGGGCAAGCCGCTGCGCGAACTGAACCTCACGCCCCAATGGATCATCGCCGCCATTCAGCACGGCCAGGATGTGTACGTGCCCTCGGCCGACGATCACCTCGAGGCCGGCGACGTGGCCCTGGTGGTCGGCGTCAGCGGCACCGAAGACAAACTCAAAGGATTGCTGGGCGCGTGAGCGGGCGAGGCGGCAGACTTTGCCGCAGGCCCGCGCGGCCGATCGGCGAATCAACGGGATCGTGATCCAGTGAATCTTCGTTACGCCATCAACCAGTTCTGCCTGCTGATGCTCGTGCTCAGCGGGCTGTTGGCGTTGATCGGGCTGGGGGCGATGCTCGAGGCGATGGTGAGTGATCGCGCCGAGCGGTCGGCCGAGGGGGCGCTGCTGCTCAGCGCGCTGGTCGGCGGGGTGTCGGCGGGGGGCGCGTGGCTGGCCACCCGCACGACGCATCGCACGTTCGGACGACGCGAGGCTTTGCTGCTGGTGGCGATGAGCTGGCTGATCGGCGCGGCCCTGGCCGCCCTGCCGTTCTGGATCTGGGCCCGCGGATGGGCCCACACCGCCGACGAACAACCCTTCGCCGACTTCATCAACTGCTATTTTGAAACCATGAGCGGCCTGACCACCACCGGCGCCACGGTGCTCGCCGACATCCGGCCCATTCCCGAAAGTCTGCTGCTGTGGCGGGCGATGACGCACTGGCTGGGCGGCCTGGGCATCGTCGTCCTGTTCGTCGCCGTCCTGCCTTCGCTCGGCGGCAGCGGCGGCAAGAAAGTCTACCGCGTCGAAGCCCCCGGGCCCACGCTCGAAGGCGTCCGACCCAGCATCCGCGACACCGCGCGCGTCCTGTGGATCATTTACTTCGGAATGACCCTCGCCGAGGTCATTGCCCTGCGCATCGCCGGCGTGCCGAGCTGGTACGAAGCCCTCTGCCACACCTTCGCCACCCTCGCCACCGGAGGCTTCAGCACCCACAATGCCAGCATCGGCGCCTACCGAAGCTTCGCCGTCGACCTGGTCGTCATCGTGTTCATGTTCCTGGCCGGGGTGAACTTCGGCCTGTACTACCAGATGATGCACGGCCGGCTGCGCAGCGTCTGGAAGAACACCGAACTGCGCGTTTACGCCGGGCTGATGATTCTCGCCGCCGCGGCCATCGTCGTCAGCCTCATCGCCGCCGGCAGGCCCATCACCGTCACCGACGGCGCCGAAGTGCAGCCCACCGTCGGCAACGCCATCCAGTACGGCCTGTTCACCACCGTCAGCATTCAGACCACCACCGGCTTCTCCAACGCCGATTTCAACGACTGGCCCTTCGCCGCCAAGGCGCTGCTGCTGGCGCTGATGTTCGTCGGCGGATCGGCCGGATCCACCGGCGGCGGCATCAAGGTCATCCGCATCTGGGCCACCGCCAAAATCATGTGGGGCGAACTCGAACGGGCCTTTCGGCCCAACGTCGTCCGATCCATCCGCATCGGCGCCCACGCCATCGACCTCGACATGCGCCTGTCGATCATCGCCTACGTGTTCGGCATCTTCGTTCTGTTCGCCGTCGGGGCGGGGTTGCTCATGGCCCTGGAGCAGGGACGGTGCGACTTCAAGACCGCCGCCACCGCCTCCGTCGCCACGCTGTGCAACATCGGACCCGGCCTCGGTAAGGTCGGTGCGGTGGGCAACTACGGCTGGTTCAGCGACCCGTCGAAAATCGTCATGTGCCTGCTCATGCCCATCGGCCGACTGGAAGTCTTCGCCATCCTCGTTCTGTTCAGCCCCCGCTTCTGGCGCGGCGATTGACCGAGCCGAATCCCGGTTAATCCATTTCGCCTCATCCGACCGATACCACAACAAGGCCATCAGCCGGCGGGCCACGCCCGCCGGACCGGCGGCTGTGAGCCGCCGGCTAAACCCGCGGAATCGGTGAGCCGCCGGCTAA
>CAYNCM010000022.1:0-3685 GCA_964395825.1 uncultured Planctomycetaceae bacterium | reverse complement strand
GTGAGCCGCCGGCTAAGCCACGGAGGCGCCCACCATGACGCTCGTCGATCGTCGTGATGCGTTGCAGATCATCGCCCTGGGCGCTTTGCCCACCATCGCCCTGGCCGCCTGGATCGAACATGCCCGCGGTGGGTCGCCGATCAGCCCGGCGGTCGGCCTGCTCGCCCTCGTCGCTGTGGCCTCCATGATCGCCTGGCACCGCCTGAACCGTTTCCTCGACGCCTGGGCCGACGAGTGGCGACGCCGACGACGCATTGCTCGCCGATACCGCCTGGTCCGCCGGCACCTGTCGATCACCTGCGGCTGCGGCACGCTCGCCCGCCCGATCCCCGGCACCCGAGACCGTTACCGCTGCGCCGGCTGCGGACAGCAATGGGCCACCAGCCCACACCACCTCCGCCCTTTGCGCCAATACCTGACCCATGCCGACACCCCCTGGCCCATGTGAACCACCCCGTTGCCCCACACCGGACTGGAGCGAAGCGCCGGGCCGGATTCCGCTTCGCCCTCATCGGGCGCCTACACTGAAGGCAATCACTTCAAC
This sequence comes from uncultured Planctomycetaceae bacterium, assembly GCA_964395825.1. Classification (GTDB taxonomy): domain Bacteria; phylum Planctomycetota; class Phycisphaerae; order Phycisphaerales; family Zrk34; genus JANQFT01. Next base: position 3,141 of record CAYNCM010000022.1, on the reverse strand, counting down.
CTTCCTTTGACCCGTCAGGAGGCGATCCATGCGTTGCTGCCCATTGGACAAGTGCCAGGATTTCGGCCTGCTGCTGTTGCGGCTGGGCCTCGGTGGTGTGTTCATCGTCATGCACGGCTGGGGCAAGATCACCGACCCCGGCAAATGGGAATGGCTGGGCAGCCAGATCGGCGACCTCGGCCTGCCGGTCGTCGCGCCGAAGTTTTTCGGCTTCATGGCCGCCTTCGCTGAGTTCGGCGGGGGCATTCTCCTGGTGCTCGGCCTGCTGTTCCGACCCGCCGCGTTCCTTCTGTTGTGCGTGATGATCGTCGCCGTGGCTCACCACGCCACCGCCGAGCCGCCCGAAAGCTTCAACCACCCGCTTGAGGTGGGCATCGTGTTCCTGGCGCTGGTTTTCATCGGTCCGGGCCGCTTCGCCCTCGACAGCCTCTGCAAACGCCTGTGGTGCAAACCCAAACCCGAGGTGGCGTGAGTTCCATCTTCAAGCCGGGCACCCGTCCCTTCCGTCTTCGCCGAGACCGCCCCGGACAGGTCGCTGTGCGCTGGGCCTGGTTGTTCTTATCCCGGTCGTTCTCGCGCCGGAGGGCGGCGGCTTTCATGCTATAATCCCCGGCCCATGCAACGATTCAACCTTTCAGACCGGGTGATCGATAACCGCCTGGACGCCCGCCGCTTCGTCCGCCGCGGCAAGCCCAGGTGGCTGCGCGCCCGCATGCCGCATGGCCAGGGCTACACCGATTTGCTCAAGCTCGTCCACGCGCACAACCTGCACACCGTCTGCGAAGAGGCCAACTGTCCGAACATGGGCGAGTGCTGGCATCACGGCGTGGCGACGCTGATGATTCTCGGCGAAACCTGCACGCGAAGCTGCGGGTTCTGCAACGTCAAGACCGGCCGGCCGCCCTCGCTCGACGCCGATGAACCCCGCCGCGTCGCCCAGGCCGTCCGCATCATGGACCTCAACTACGTGGTCATCACCTCGGTCAACCGCGATGAACTGCCCGACGGCGGCGCCGCCATCTGGGCCGAAACCATCCAACGCATCCGCGACGCCTGTCCCGACACGCGGATCGAGGTGCTCATCCCCGACTTCTGCGGCGACTGGGAGGCGCTCGGCACCGTGCTCGACGCCCGGCCGGACGTGCTCGGCCATAACCTCGAAACCGTTCAACGCCTCTACCCCGCCGTGCGCCCGCAGGCGAAGTACGACCGGTCCATCGAACTGCTGCGTCAGGTCAAGCGGTATGGCATGGCCGCCAAGACCGGCATCATGGTCGGCATCGGCGAAACCGACGAGGAAGTGGCCGCCCTGATGCGCGACGTGCTGGAAGGCTCGCGCGTCGGCGACCAGGCCTGCGACATTCTCACGATCGGCCAGTACCTTCAGCCCACCCGCAATCACTTGCCGGTGGGCCGTTGGGTAACACCTGAAAGGTTCGCCGAGTACAAGCGCCTCGGCGAACAACTTGGTTTCCGGCACGTCGAGTCCAGCCCCATGGTCCGCAGCAGCTACCACGCCGACCAGGCCGCCGGCGCCGCCGGCATCACGCGCTGAGGCGACGGCGGCGCAGGGCAGCCGCCACCCCGCCGAGCGCCAGCAGTGCCATCGATGCCGGTTCGGGGATCGGAGGCAGGGCGCCCAGCGCATCGAACATCACCGAACCCGGCCCTTCACCGGCGTTCAGCCCGAGCACCATGTGGAACGTGTTGGAGTCGGTGTAGCTGTCGCTGGACATGTAACCTTCGAAGGCGTAGACGCCGTCGGCGGGAATCACCGGGTTGGCGGCGCTGTTGGCCGCGCGGGTCAGGCCGAAGATCACGTGGGCGTGAATGGAACCATCGTTCTCGGCTTCGGCCCACACGCCGGTGGTCTGTACGCCGCTGGCCGCATCGACGGTGATGTCGACCGGGTAGGTGCCGCTGCTGAGGGTGAGTACCTCATCATTGAGCGGACTGCCCCAAGTGCCGGCAATGGGGTTGTAGTACTTGAGGCTCGACGTGATGTGCCAGGCGAACGTGGCGCCGGACACATAGAAACCAGCCTCTTCCATCAGGCCCGGATCGTCGGTGCGGTACTCGCGGAACTGCGTGTTGGCCGGCGGATCCCAGTACCAGGTGGCCTCGTCGATTTCGGGGTTATGGGGGCTGAACGTGCCGTGCGGCCCGATCCCGGGCACGACCAGCCCGCCGCCATCCGGCTCCAGTTCGAAGTGACTGTGCCCGGCCAGCCCGACGCTGGCGGTCAGGGCGATGATCGCGGTGACGATCGGCAGTGAATGGATGTGACTCATCGTGACTCTCTCCTTCATGGGTGAAACGCACACCGGCGGACCCGCTCGACGCGAGCGGCGGCTACCGGTGCGTGGATGGATTGAAATCGTTGTGGGTGCGACTGGCCCAGACTTCGCGGAGCGACCGGGTCTCGGCATGACCATCGAGATAACCCCAGTTGGTGATCGAACCCCAGCCGGCCGGTGGACCGCCATGGGCGTTGATCGCAACCTGCGAGGCGGCATCGGTGGGAACGTAGCCGCTGAGCAGACCCCATTGGTCCACATGCGTATGATCGGCGGTGGCAAAGCCGTCGGCGTTTTCATCATCGCCGGTGCCGAACATCATGATCAGAAAGTGAATGGTGCGGCTGGGCATGGGAACCTGGGTCAGCCGCTCGCAGGGGAAGCTTGGCAACCCGTATTGGGTGAGATAGCTGTTGACGCCATAGCTGCTGCGGCGGTGGAAGCCGCCGAGGGTCAGGCCCTTGCCGCCCTGGTCGACGGGCCAGTAGGGGCTGTCGTCGACCGGCGAACGGTGCAGCAGCTTGCTGCCGTAGTACTCTTCGAGCGTGTTGATCCAGGCCTTGTCCTCGGCCAGGTGCGATCCGCCGTGCGGCAGACCGACCTGGATGAAACGCTCATCATTCTGCGTCATGTACATCCAGTGGGCCAGTTCCATGTTGCGCATGTTGGCCAGGCATTTCGTGCGAAGCGCGGCCTTGCGGGCCTGGGCCAGCGCTGGCAACAGGATCGCCAGCAGCAGCGCGATGATCGCCACCACCACCAGCAACTCAACAAGGGTGAAACCATGTCGCGTGGTCCTGCCTTCGGCTCTGAGGCTCAGGCTCGAAGAGAGCCTGCCGAAGGG
>CAYNCM010000021.1:0-38175 GCA_964395825.1 uncultured Planctomycetaceae bacterium | reverse complement strand
TAATCCGCAACCTATGGCCTGGTTTGGGGGTTGGCGATGCCGATCACGCCGCAGGCGATGCGGGGGCCGGCCTCGCCGGTCTGCCCCATGCCGGTGTCGGGTTTGGCGTGAAGAATGACCGCGCGGGCGAGGACGGGGCTTTTCATGCCGGACACGGAGATGTTGTCGAACTTCACCTGGGCACGCACGCGGCCTTTGGCATCGGCGACGATGTTGCCCAGGTCCCCGGCGTGGCGCGGCGTCTTGGGCGGCAGTTCGTGCGGATGGCCCTGGGGGTTGTAATGCCCGCCGGCGCTGGTCGCGTCGGGCGCGGTGCAGTCGCCGTATTCGTGCACGTGAATGCCGTGCGTGGAATCGGGTTCCAGACCAGCGATGTCGAACACGACCAGCACGTTGTCAGTCTGCTGGACGAAGTGCACCGTGCCGTGGGCCTGGTTGGCTTGGGTCGGATGCAGCACGGCCACGCCGTGGTCGATCCGCTGCCAGGTGATGGCGTTGCCGGCGCAGCCGGTCAGCCCGGCCGCGGCGACGAGGAACAGGGCGAAGGGAAGTGGGCGCATGGCGAGTTCTCCTTTTCCGTCACCGTAGGCGCCATGAACAGTGTGATCGCGACAAAGTCATCAAAAAAGCATACGGACGAACAGGCCGATCCTATACCCCGCGGAGGACCAGCAGGCGCACTTCGGTCATTTCTTCGATGGCCCAGCGCAGGCCCTCGCGGCCGAGGCCCGAATCCTTCACGCCGCCGTAGGGCATGTGGTCGACGCGCCAGCTCGGCACGTCGTTGGCCATCACGCCGCCGACTTCCAGTTCATCCCACGCCTGATGAATGCGGAACACGTCGCGGGTGAACACGCCGGCCTGCAGGCCGTAGGCGGAGCTATTCACCGCCTTCAAAGCTTCGTCGTAATCGCGGTAGCGGTGGAGCACCGCCACCGGGCCGAACACTTCCTGGCCGTTGACCTTGTCGGTGGGTTTGGCGTCTTCCAGCAACGTCGCTTCGACCATCACGCCGTCGCGGCCCCCGCCACAGAGCACCGTCGCACCATGGGCTTTCGCTTCCTCGACCCATTCAACCATGCGCTTGGCGTCGTCGTCGCTGATGACCGGGCCGACGAAGGTGTCCTCGTCGAGCGGATTGCCGACCTTGAGGCCCCGGGCGGCGTCGACGAATTGGTCGCGAAACTCGTCGTAAATGTTCTCGTGGACGTAGAGACGCTGGACGCTGATGCACGACTGGCCCGACTGGTAGAACGCGCCGAGCGTACAGCGGTCGACCGCATCGTCGATGTCGGCGTCATCGTGGATGATGCAAGCGGCGTTGCCGCCGAGTTCCAGGTGCACCTTCTTCTTGCCCGCTTTGGCCTTCAGCGACCAGCCGACGGTGTCCGAGCCGGTGAACGACAGCAGCTTGATGCGATCGTCCTCGACGATCGGGGCAGCGGTCTTGCCGCCGACCGGAAGAATGCTGAACGCGCCTTCGGGCAGATCGGTGTCGGCGAGGATTGCGCCGATCATCAGCGCCCCGACGGGCGTGGTGCGGGCGGGCTTGAGCACCCAGGGGCAACCGACCGCCAAGGCGGGAGCGACCTTGTGAGCCACCAGGTTCAACGGAAAGTTGAACGGCGTGATGAATCCGCAGGGCCCGATGGGCACGCGCTTCCACATGCCGAACCGACCAGCGGCGCGGGCGCTGATTTCCATCGGCTGAACCTCGCCGTAGATCCGCACCGATTCCTCGGCGGCGATACGGAACGTGTCGACCAGGCGCGTCACTTCACCCTTCGCGTGTTGCATGGGTTTGCCGGCCTCGATGCACAGGGCTTCGGCCAATTCATCGTGACGCTTGTCAAACTGCTCGACGCAGTGGTACAGGATCGCCTGACGCTGGTAAGGCTTGAGCTTCCTCAACGCTTCGGCAGCCTCGACGGCCCCGGCGATCGCGCGTTCGACCGCGTCTTCATCGGCCAGCGGCACGCGCGTCGCCTCCTTGCCGGTGTACTTGTCGGTAACGACGAGATCGGTGTTCGGCTGCTCGGCCTTTGAGGCCACGAACATCGGGTAGCGGGACTTGAGTTCGGACATGGTGGTTCCTCTCGGGTGCGATGGTTTGCCCGGCCGGGGCCGACCTGCGTGGCGATCAGATCGGGCAGACGAGGTTGCCCAGCCGACCGGTCAGTTTGGGGTTCTCGCGATAGTCCACGGGCACGGCGATCAGGCTGGGGCCTTCGTGGGCGATGGCCTGATCGATTGCCGGGCGCAGCTCGCGCGAGCGGCTCACCCATCGGCCCTGCCAGCCGAACGACCGGGCCAGGTCGACCCAGTCCGGATTGCCGAAGCCCATGTTGGTGTGGCGGCCGAATTCGTTTTCCTGTTTCCAGGAGATCAGCCCGTACCCGCCGTCGACCCAGACCATGACGGTGATGTTCACGTCGAGCCGGCGGGCGGTTTCCATTTCCTGCACGTTCATGAGGAAGTCGCCGTCGCCGGTCATGGCCAAGACATGACGGCCAGGCGGACCGCCGTCGAGCTCATCGCGCACCACCACGGCCGCGCCGATCGCTCCGGGCAACGGCATGCCCATCGCGCAGAACCCGTTGGGAATCAGGCATGTGTTCGGCTGGTGACACTGGTAATGTCGGGCGATCCACATCTTGTGCGCCCCCACGCCCGAAAGCACGATGTCGTCCGGTCCCAGCGCCTGCCGCACGTCGTAGACGATCTTCTGCGGGCGGAGGCAGCCGTCGGCATCGTCATCTTTGTGTTCGACAATGTCGTTCCACATGTTCCGGCGGGCGAGGCGCTGGGCGCGGAAGTCGTAATCGGGCACGCCTTCGGCTTCGAAACGCACGTGCAGGGCGGAGAGGGTTGCGGCGATGTCGCCGATCAACTCGACATGGGGATTGTAACTGGCGTCGATTTCGGCGGGCAGGAAATCGACGTGCAGGATGCACTCGTCGCCGCGCGGATTCCACAGGCGCGGCGGATATTCGACCATGTCGTACCCGACGGTGATGATCACGTCGGCCGCCTCGATGGCGCAGGCGGCGTGATCGCGCTCGCTCAGGCCGATGGTGTACAGGCAGTAATCGGCATCCATGTCCACGCAGCCCTTGGCCATGAAGGTGCTGACCACGCCGATGCCGGTTTTGTCGCACAAGGCGCGAAGCTGTTCGCTGGCGCGTTTTCGGATGGTGCCGTTGCCGGCGAGGATGATCGGGTTTCGCGCCTGGTCGAGCAGTTCGAACGCCTGGTCCAGCGCCGTGTGATCGGGCCCCGGACGGCGGAAGCGGCGCACCGGCACGGGTTCGGTCTTCGCGTGGCGGGCGGCAATGTCCTCGGCCAGTTCAATGTGCGTCGCGCCCGGCTTTTCCGTCCGGGCCAGTCGAACCGCCTTGCGGATGACCTCGGGAATGTTGTCCGGATGGTGGATCGCACGAGTCCATTTCGTGATCGGTTCATACAGATCGACCACGCTCACGATCTGGTGCGATTCCTTGTGGAGCCGGGAGGTGCCGCCCTGTCCGGTGATGACCAGCATGGGGGCGCGGTCCATGTTGGCATCGGCCACGCCGGTCACCAGGTTCGTCGCGCCCGGCCCGAGCGTGCCCAGGCAGCCGGCGGGATTGCCGGTCAGCCGGCCGTATGCCTCAGCCATGAAGGCCGCGCCCTGCTCGTGCCGCGTCAGCACGAACTGAACCGGCGAGCCGTCCAGCGACAACAGCAGGTCGGCGTTCTCCTCGCCCGGCACGCCGAAGATGTAGCGGATTTGCTCGGTTTCCAGGCACTTGACGAACAGGTCGGATGCTTTCATGGGCGATTCGTCCTTTGCTGCATTGTTGGCTCGACCGGCAGTACGAATCCACCGAAAACCGTCGACAGATGCGGCGGCTTGCGGAGGTCTGGCCTTACAAGGGCCAACCCACTATCATCGACCGCACCACCCACGGAGACCCGCCATGACCAACGCCCATCCGGTCGATGTCATCATGCTCATCGGTTCGGACAGCGACTGGGACGCCATGAGCAAATGCCACGAGTTGCTTGACGAGTTGGGCATCGCCCACGAAGTGCACGTGGCCAGCGCCCACCGCACCCCCGGAAGGGTGATGGATATTGTTCAGGCCGCGCCCAGCCGGGGCGTGAAGGTGTTTATCTGCGCTGCGGGCATGGCGGCGCACCTGGCGGGCGTGGTGGCGGCGCACGCGCACTGCCCGACGATCGGCGTGCCGATGAACGGCGGCATGATGGACGGGCTCGACGCCTTGCTGTCGACGGTGCAGATGCCGCCCGGCGTGCCGGTGGCGACGATGGGCGTGGGATCGGCCGGGGCGAAGAACGCTGCCATCCTCGCCGCCCAGATCATCAGCCAGACCAACAGCGGCCTGACCGACCAACTCCAGACCTGGCGCGCCCGGCAGGCCGACGCGGTCAAACAGAAGGACGAGAAACTCCGGGCGAACTTGTGAGGCCCGGCTGACGCACCGGGCAAGCAATGGCAGGTTTCCCCAGATTGCGCTGAGGTCAAAGATGACTGCTGATCACAAGCCATTCATCCCAACGGTGTAACCTGCGAATCGAACCCGATCTGTGCTTGTGGACGATTGGTTTTCTGTTCTCTCCATCAAGGAATCAACGAAATGGACATCGGTATTTGCAGTGGGATCGAAAACGCAGCAAAGCTCAAGCAGGCCGGGGCGGACTTCGTCGAAGTGAACGTGCAGAACTTCCTGAAGCCGCGCGATGACGAAGATGCATTCGCCCCGCACGTCGAGGCGGCCAAGGCGAGTCCGCTACCCATCCGCGCGGCCAACGGTTTCCTGCCCGGCGATCTGCCGTCCACCGGGCCGGATGTCGACGCCGGCGCTATCGCCGCCTACGCCGACACCGCCTTTCAGCGAGCCAGGCGCCTGGGCATCGAGTCGATCGTGTTCGGCTCGGGCGGCTCGCGACAGCTCAAGGAAGGATGGTCCGTCGAACAGGCCATGGACCAGTTCGTCGAACTGCTCAAACGACTGGGGCCGATCGCCGAGACGAACGGGGTAACGATGGTGGTCGAGCCCTTGCGGCGGGCGGAATGCGATTTCATCAATACGCTGGCCGAGGGCGCCGAGGCAGTGGAAAGAACCGATCACCCGCACGTGCGGCTGCTGGCGGATTTTTACCACATGTTCAACAACGACGAGCGGCCGAACGACGTGGCGACGTTCGCCGGCCTGATCCACCACGTCCACATCGCCGAGAAGGCCAATCGCACGCCGTGCGGGGTGGACGGCGATAACTTCCGCCCGTTCCTCGCTCCCCTGCGCGAAGCCGGTTACGCCGGGCGCATCAGTTTCGAGTGCAAGTGGCCGGAAGGCGGTCCCGAGGCCCACGCCGCCGAAGCCATCGTCGAACTGCGCAAGCAACTGGACGACGTGGGGTATTGAGAAATCTTCGATCCGGTCGCATCGAAGATCACACATCGAGGATCGGAAATCACGAACGACCATGTCCCTGATTGTCGACGCCTACAACGTGCTGCACTGCACGCACATTCTCCCGGCGCGACACGCGCTGATGAGTGTGGAGCAACTGTGCCGGTTGCTCGCGGAAAGTCCCTGGCGCACCGGGCGGATGGCGGTCGTTTGCGACGGGGCAAAGCCGGCGCTGGTCGACGACCGGCCGGGCGACGTCGAGCTGATCTACGCCGGCGGGGGCAGGGACGCGGACTCGCTGATCGAGCGGATGGTCGCCGAGGCCGATGCGCCGCGCGAGTTGGTGGTGGTCAGCAACGACCGCCGCATTCAGCGGGCCGCCCGACGGCGGAAAGCGAAAGCAATGGCGAGTGAGGATTTCCTGCGCGACTTGGTTCGACCGATCACGCGCCAATCCGATGAACCGGTCAAACCGCGCGAAGTTGAAGACGCCGAAGGCTGGCTCGAAGAATTCGGCCTCGACGAGAACGCCCTGCCGCCGGTCAGACAAACGCCGAACGACACTCCCGACAACAGCGTAAACCGGTCCGCCCGGCGCCCCCGGCACGCCGACGAATCCGAAACCGATTACTGGCTCCGGGAGTTCGGTCTCGACGGGCACGATCCGCTTGACGACGATTGACCGATCGATCTGTCCGCAGATTGCACCGGTGGATTCGGCGAGGAGGCAGGGCGATCCGTGTGGTCTGCGAAATCTTTGGATCGCTCCGGCCGATCATCCCGTGTCGGGCTCCCCGACCAGTTCCACACCCAGTGTCGGCGGCGCGTCCAGGCCGCTGACCACCTGCCACAAGGGTTGACTGTCGCCTTCCGGCCACCATTCCCGGAACGCCCGGAAATCCAGCAGGGACGGATCGCCGGTAAAAATGCAGCGCGTCAGCAGCAGTTTCTCCTCCGATGCATACTCGTGTTCGGCCGCCACGCCCATCATCACGTCCACCGTCTGCCAGAACAGGTCCGGCTCGGCCTTGGCGAACACATGCGCTTCGTGCCACACCACGAACCGCCGACGCACGTGTTGGTGGTAACGGTGGCGCAGCGTTTCGATCAGCGCATCGAGCGTCGGATCGATCGGCCCATCCACCGGCACCGACAGACTGATCATCCGCGCCACGTCGGCCAGCGACTTCACGTAGCTGCCGTAAATCGGGCACACCTGCGCATCGGTCATCCGCTGGGCGTGTTGAAACAGATTGGCCCCGAACCGCATCCGCGAGGACACCTGTTCGCTGACCGCCACGACGTGATGCTCGTCGAGCAGCACCTCCGCCGCCGCCAGCCAGTCGCCGTTCATTTCAAACGGTTGACAATTCATACGCGTCTCCCGGGGCGCCCGATGATCCGCGGCGCGTCGATGCCGCTGTGTAACGCGGCTTGCTACATGCGCCGCATCACTTCGATGCCCAGCAGCGACAGCCCGAGCTTCAGCGTGCGGGCGGTGAGGTCACACAGCGTCAATCGACTGGTCCGCTGTCGGTCGTTGTCCGCCTTGAGCACCGGGCAATTCTCATAGAACCCGCTGAACGCGGTGGACAGCTCATACAGATACGTGCACAAATGGTGCGGCTCCAGCTTCTCCGACACGATGCGAATCGCCGATCCAAGCTGCAGAAGCTTGACGACGAGCGAGCGTTCAGCCTCGTGTGTGAGGACGACCGTCCCATTCGCCTCAACGTCTCCGGCCTTGCGGAAAATCGACCGAATGCGAGCATAGGCGTACTGCAGGTACGGCGCGGTGTTGCCGTCCATCGCCAGCATCCGATCCCAACTGAACACGTAATCGCGCACCCGGTCGGTCGACAGGTCGCCGTACTTGATCGCCCCGATGCCCACGATCCGGGCGACCGCAAGGCGCTCGGCGTCCGACAATTCCGGATTCTTCTCGGCCACGACCGCCGCGGCCCGCTGCTCGGCTTCATCGAGCAGGTTCGTCAGCTTCACCGTCTCGCCGCTGCGCGTTTTGAACGGCCGATTGTCTTCGCCCAGAATCGTCCCGAACGGCACGTGATCCAGCCGCACCCCTCGCGTCCAGCCGGCCTGCTCGGCGGTCCAGAACACTTTGGCGAAGTGCTCGGCCTGGCGGGCGTCGGTCACGTAAACGATCCGGTCGGCGCCCAGTTCATTCACCCGGTAGCGGATCGCCGCCAGGTCCGTCGCGTCGTACCCGAACCCGCCGTCCGACTTGCGCAGCATCACCGGCGCTTCATACTTCGGCACGAAGACGCACAGCGCCCCGTCGCTCAGTTTCGCCACGCCCGCCCTGGCCAGTTCATCCGCCGTCGGGCCGAGCATGTCGTTGTAGAAGCTTTCCCCGCGAATGTCCTCGTCGGTCAACAGGACGTTCAACCGATCGTACGCCTGGCGGAAGTGGCGATCAGATTCTTCGACCAGTTGCCGCCACAGCGCCAACGTCGGTTCGTCGCCGGCCTGAAGCGCCACCACCCGCCGCCGAGCCCGATCGGCGAAGTCGGCATCCTCATCGAACCGCTTCTTCGCCTTCTGGTAGAACGCATTCAAGTCAGCAATCGCACGACCGCGCCCCAGAACAAGACGATGCTTTTCTTCCAGGTGCTCGATCAACATCCCGAACTGCGTACCCCAGTCGCCGAGGTGGTTCTGGCGGATGACGGTGTGGCCGAGGAAGTCGGCGACGCGGGCGATCGCGTCGCCGATCACGGTCGAGCGGATGTGCCCGACGTGCATTTCCTTGGCCACGTTCGGACCGGAGTAGTCGACGACCACGGTTTGCGGATCGGCCCGGCGTTCGACGCCGAGTCTTTCGTCTTCGCGCAGATCGGCGGCCTGCGCGGCGAGGTAGTCATCGGTCAATCGAATGTTCAGGAAACCGGGGCCCGCCACTTCCGGCTTCTCGGCGATGCCGGTGAGGTCGACCTGTTCAGCGATCGCCTGCGCCACGTCGCGCGGGTTGCGTTTCAGTCGCTTGCCCAGCGCCATGGCGACGTTGGCCTGGTAGTCGCCGAATTCCGGATGCTGCGCCGGGCGAATAAGCGGATCGACGTCGGCGCCCTCTTCGCCGAACGCCGAGACGATCGCCCGCCCGAAACGTTGGGCCAGGGTGGTTTGCGGGTCGGTCATAGTCGGGCATCGTTGTCGACAAGGCGTGGATCGTCAAGCGTATGGGGGTCATGGCGCGACCGATCAAGGGCGAACCTTGACCAAATTCATGCACAAATCACCCATTTCCCCGGTATTCACCGCCTATTGACAAGAAGTTCCTTGACATCACAGCTCAGGGCCTTACCCTGTAAAACTGTGGATGGCGATCTGATGCCGGATACGTTGTCCATCGCGTCCAGTACAAAAAAACACGACAACCCGAAGCACTACGGCATTACGCGAATTCATTCGTCGAAAGGGGTTTTGACATGGCATCGATCGAGCATCAGGTTCTGACCTTGACCCATCCCGGGCAATCGCCCATTCAGTGGCGGCTGCCGAAGAACACGGACGGCCTGGACCAGGATGAGGAATACTGCGAGATTCACGCGGACGGCCGATGGGAGCGCCTGCGTTTCCACGATTACGATCGCATCTACGACATTCCCGGCCTGTACGAAGCGCTGTTCTACGAGACGCTTGCGTGCACCTCGCCCGAACGGGTGAGCGAACTGCTGTGCGATGTGCTCAGGGACCACGATCTGGCGCCCGAAGATCTGCGGGTGTTCGACGTGGGCGCGGGCAACGGCATGGTGGGCGAGGAACTGCGCGACCGCGGCGTGGAACACATCGTGGGCACGGACATCATCCCCGAAGCCCGCGATGCGACCTGCCGCGATCGCGAAGGCGTGTACGATGACTACCTGGTGGCCGACCTGACCGACCTGCCCGAGTCGGATGAGAAGAAGCTGCGCCAGCAGCACCTGAACTGCGTGACCACCGTGGCGGCGCTGGGGTTCGGCGACATCCCGTCCAAGGCGTTCATCACGTCGCTGGATGTGATCGACACGCCGGGCTGGGTGGCGTTCAACATCAAGGAACACTTCCTGTACGAAGCGGACAGCACGGGCTTCGCGAAACTGATCGACGATCTTCGCCGAGCGAAGGTGCTTCGGATCGAGGCATTCCGTCGCTACCGGCACCGCCTGTCGGCTTCGGGCAAACCGCTGCACTACGTGGCGATGGTGGCCCGCAAGCTGCGCGACCTGCCGGACGAATATCACGACGAGAGCGACGCATGATCCGTTTGGCCGGCGTGGGCAAGAGCTACGACGGGGGCGACACGTGGGCGGTCGACGATCTCGACCTCAACGTCGAGGCCGGTGAACTGCTCGTGCTGCTCGGTGAGAGCGGTTGCGGCAAGACCACCACGCTGAAGATGATCAACCGGCTGATCCCGCTGACCCGCGGCGTCATCGAAGTCGACGGAACCGATATCGCCCAGCGCAGTCCCGTCGATCTGCGCCGCCACATCGGCTACGTCTTTCAGGGCATCGGCCTGTTCCCCCACATGACCATCGGCGAGAACATCGGTATCGTGCCGAACCTGCTCGGCTGGTCGAAGCCCGACATCGCCGCCCGCGTCGACGAACTGCTCCGTCTGGTCAGCCTGGAACCGGGCGACTACCGCGATCGCTTCCCGCGCGAACTGAGCGGCGGGCAGCGCCAACGCATCGGGCTGGCCCGGGCCCTGGCCGCCAAGCCGAAGATTATGCTCATGGATGAACCGTTCGGCGCGCTCGACCCGGTCACCCGCGACGCCTTACAGGACGAATACCGCAAGATTCACGATGAACTGGACCTGACCACGGCCATGGTCACCCACGACATGACCGAGGCACTGTTGATGGCCGACCGCATTGCGGCGATGTACGGCGGGAAAGTGCTTCAGGTCGGCACGCCGCACGAGATGATGACCGAACCGAAGCACGATTACGTGGCTCACCTGATGCACACGCCGCGCCGCCAGGCGGATCGGCTGGAAGAACTGGCTGAGGAAACCGACGCCTCATGAACGGCGATCACGTTTCCATTCTTGATCAACTGACCGCGATCGGCAGTCACTTCGTCGAGGCGACGGACAATCTGCCGAACTACCTGTCACAACACGTGCTGATCTCGGCGCTGGCGCTGGGCATCGGCATTGCGATCAGTATTCCGCTGGCGGTGCTGGGCACGCGATCGAAACTCCTGCGCTATCCAGTGCTGACCGTTGCCAGCGTGCAGCAGACGATCCCCAGCATCGCGCTGCTGGTGCTGGTTTACGCGCTGATCATCGGCTTAAGCGCCCTGCTGGAGACGCTGATGGGGTGGAGCATCGGGGCGGCCAGTTTCGTCAGCGCGCTGATCGCCCTGGCGCTGTACAGCATTCTGCCGGTGCTGCGGAACACGGTGACGGGGATTCTGAACGTGGATCCGGCGTTGACCGAAGCGGCGCGGGGCGTGGGGATGACGTCGACGCAGATGCTCATGCGGGTGGAACTGCCGCTGGCGGCGCCGGTGATCATCGCGGGCATCCGCACGGCAACGGTGTGGGTGGTCGGCATCGCCACGTTGACCACGCCGGTCGGCCAGACGAGCCTGGGGGATTTCATCTTCACCGGCCTGCAGTTGCAGAACTGGGGCATGGTGTTGCTGGGCTGCGTGTCGGCGGCGGTGCTGGCGATCGTGCTGGACCTGCTGATCGCGCTGTTGCAGCAGGCCTCCGAACGGCGCAGCCGGGCGAGGGGCATCGTGGCGACGGCGGGGCTGGCGGTGGTCTTCGCCGGAGGCATCGCACTGCCGGCCGTGCAGCCGACACCGGACCACCTCGTCGGGGCCAAGACATTCGACGAGCAGTTCATTCTCGCCTCGCTGATCCGCGATCAACTCAACGACGCCGGCTTCCACGCCGCCAAACGACAGGGCCTGGGTTCGACGGTGGCGTTCAAGTCGCTGTCGGCCAACCGCATCGCCTGCTATGTGGATTACTCGGGCACGATCTGGGCGGTGCAGATGGGCCGCGACGAGGTGGCCGGCCCCGACGAAGTGTACCGGCAGGTCGATCGATGGCTGGCGGATGAGCACGGCATCGAGTGCGTCGGTCGGCTCGGTTTCGAGAACGCCTACGCCTTGGCCATGAAGCGTCAGAAGGCCGAGGAACTGGGCATCAGGACGATGGCCGACCTGGCCAACCATGCCCACAAGCTTTCGGTGGGCGGGGATTATGAGTTCTTCGATCGGCCCGAATGGCGGAACATGACCCAGACATACGGTCTGCGCTTCGCAACGACGCGCAAGTTCCAGTCGACGCTGATGTACCAGGCGGTCGACAGCGGCGAAGTGGACGTGATTTCGGCATTCAGCAGCGACGGGCGCATCGCGGCGTACGACCTGCTGGTGCTCGAAGACCCCCGCAACGCCATTCCGCCCTACGATGCCATTGTGCTCGTATCCCCCGAAGCGGCCAGGACCGAAGGCTTCGTTGAGGCGCTCCAGCCGCTGGTCGGCCGCATCAGCGATGACCTGATGCGTGAGGCGAACTACATGGTCGACCGCACCCGGGACAAACACACGCCCGACCAGGCGGCGAAGTGGCTTGAACAGCGGCTGGGCGAGTGATACGAATGCCATTCGAGCGGGGTCCGGCTGAGGCGGTCGCCAGGCGCATTTTCGGTCGCCGGCGGCGTCGATCCGGCCGAAGCGCCGGGCGGTCATTCGACGGGCTTGACGTTACTCGCGCCACCGATCCGGGGCGCTGCCGGGTCCGGGCAGGGCGTCGCGGAGCCGGCACAAACGGTCACAGGATGATTGCAGGGATGGTGTGGTAGCACGTACAATCCGGGCTGAACGCATCCAATCGATCGAGGGACGTGACCATGGGTAGACTATCGTTCGGCGGCGTGCTGGCCGTGGCGCTGGTGATGACGACAACGCTCGTCGGGCCGGCCCTGGGCCAACGCGAAGAGGCTCGCGTGGAGCGTATCCTGCGCGAAGCGGAGCGCGACTACGCCCTGCGGGCCAACCCGGAACTGGGTCTCGGCGAGCGGGCGCTGATCGACTACGGCGTGTTGGTGAATTTCAGTTTTCTGATGGTCGACGATTCGGCCCAGAACACGCACGTGCTTCGCCAGTCGGACGTGCAGGCCTACGCCCACGTATCGCTGGACGGCGTGCACGAGTTCTTCGGACGCCTGCGCTACACTTACCGCGACTTCAACGCCGGCGATGCGTTCGACAACGCCGGCGATGAGTACGTGTACCCGCTGTACGACCGGGCGTGGTACAAGTTCGACCTGCAGCGGGCCATCGCCGCCTACGAAGGCCGCAACATCGACGACAACTTCACGCTCAAGGTCGGCCGGCAGTTCATTACCTGGGCCAGTGGTCTGACTTTCAGCGAGCAGCTCTACGCGGTGGACATGCACGCCGAACTCGCCGGGCCGGACTTGGTGCTGCGCGGCCTGGTCGGCCGGACACCTTCCAGCAGCGTGATCGACTTCGACGCCTCACGCCCAAGTTTTGACGGCGACACCGAGCGGCTGTACATCGGCGGTAAGGTCACTTACACCGGATTCCAGCGACACGACCCGTATTTCTTCGTGCTGACCCAGCGCGATCAGAACAACGAGGATTTTTTCATCCTCAACCCCACACCGCCGGGCTATCCGACGTCGTTCGAGTACAACAGCACCTACTTGGGCTGGGGCTCGACGGGGCGGCTGCCGATCAAGAATCTCAGCTACGCGGCGGAATTCGTGTTCGAGACCGGTCGCTCGCGCTCGACGCCCTACATTCAACCGGGCCTGATTCCCGCATCCCAGACCATCGACCGCATCGAGGCATGGGCAGCGAGGCTGTTCCTGCGCTACCGGTTCGACGACGCGGCGGACACCGAACTGCGCTTCGAATCCGTCTTCGCCAGCGGTGACAGCGACCGCGACACCGACACCTCCACCACCTTCGGCGGCAACCAGCGCGACACCAAGGATCGCGCGTTCAACAGCCTCGACGGCATCGGCACCGGTCTGGCGTTCGGCCCGCCGGTCAGCAACCTGATGATGTTCCGAGGCGGCATCAGTTCGTTCCCCTTCCGCGGCATCGAGACCTTCGAGAAATTCCGTCTCGGCATGGACGTGTACGTATTCAACAAGATGGACGAACGCGCCCCGCTCGACGAACCGACGGGAAACACCGGTTACCTGGGCACGGAAGTCGATCTCGCCGCAGATTGGCGTGTGACCAGCGATGTGTCGATGCACATGCGTTACGGGGTGTTCTTCCCCGGGGCGGCGATCGAAAATGACAAGGATGAAAGGCATTTTTTCTACACCGGCATCACCTACTCGTTCTGAATGCCCTGGCCCGCGGCGCCCCGCGCGCGCCGGCCGGAAAGGATTCGCCATGCGATACCCCCTCTGCCTTGTGTGCCTGCTGTCGGCCGCGGCCGCGATCACCGGCTGCGAACGCACGAAGAGCCAAAGCCACCTCGAAACCAACTACGCCGAGGATGACATCACCGGCGAACTGGACTTCTGGCACGGCCTGTCCGAGCGGCGGGTGCTCAGTAACAACGAAATGGCCCACGGCCTGATCGAGATGGCCAACCGCACCGACCCCAACGAGACTTACCCGCAGCGGATCACGTGGCTCAAGGGGCACGGCTACCTCGACCAAGGCTTCAGCGCCCCGGCCCACGCCTCGGCCGAGCGCGGCACGGTCGCCCAGATCCTCTGCCGGATTCTCGACATCGAAGGCGGGCTGACAATGCGGCTGATCGGCGCCCACCCCCGCTACGCAGTGCGGGAACTGGCTTATCTGCAAATCATGCAACAATCTTCCCCCCAGCAGGGCCTCAGCGGCATAGAATTTGTAGGGATCATCAACCGGGCCGAAGCTTACACGGAGGACGAACTATGATCCGTCAAATCACCCCTATTGCGATTGTCTTGGCCGCACTGACAACTGCGGCTTTTGGCGCGGAAGACGCCCCACAGCCGGGGGATAATCCCCAGCCCGACATGGCCGTCAAGGTCACCAAGGTCGTCGGCGGCGTGGAAATGCGAGCCGCCCCCGACGAGAAGTGGATGGCCGTACGGCCGGGCGACGCGTTGCCGCTGGGCAGTCAGATTCGCACCGGCCTACGCGCATCGGTCACCATGGATGTCGGCCCGAACGCCGAGGTCGTCATCAAGTCGCTGACCATCATGATGGTCTCTGACCTCGTGGCCGATGACACCAACACGCTGCGGACGCGGCTGGCGATGAAGTACGGCCGGATGAAGTTCGACGTGCGCCACGTCGGCTTCAAGAACGACTTCCGCGTCGCCACCCCCACCGGCGTCATGGCCGTCAAGGGCACCGGAGGATGGGTCATCACTTTCGATGGTCGGCCCATGATTATGGGTGTCGACACCAACGGTTTCGAGTCGATCCTTCAGCAGTTCAACAATGGTGATTACTCGTGGCTCAGCGGCGCCGATCAGATTTCCGGCGCATTCATCGATCCGCAGGTCTACCAGTCGTATCGCAACGCGATCGCCGCGGCCGGCGGTGTGCCTTCGGAGCGCGACACGGTTCACGGCCAACTCGAACTGACCAACCTGCCCGCCGAGGAAGTGCTTGACATCAAGAACGGCAACGACCGCATCCGCGAAACGCTCGGCACGATCAACGATATCATCAACGACGATTCGGGCGGCGAGAATATCTGATCTGCGGCGGCTGTGATTGACCCCTGGCGCAAGTGCCCCCGCAGCGCCAAGAAACGACCAGCCCATCCACCGGCGTCCCGCGACGCCGGTTTTCCATTGCCCCAACGTCGCACCCGGACCCCCGCTGCATTACGATAATGGGCCATGTCGCTCGCCCCCCACACTGCCGCGCCCCGAACCGCCGTCACCCGCGGGCGGCTGAGCTTGCTGATCGGCCTGGCGCTGACCGGCCTGGTCGTCGCCGCCGATGCCGCCGGATACCTCGCCACCCTCGAACGCCACATGCTCGACTGGCGCTACCAGTGGTTCGCCCAGTTCAACCCTCCGCCCAGCGCTCGCATCGTTCACGTCGACATCGACGACAACGCTTTGAAAAACATCGGGCGCTGGCCCTGGCCGCGAGGCCGGCTCGCCCGGGTCATCGACGAACTGCACAACGCCGGGGCTGCGGTCATCGGATTCGACCTGTTGTTCGACGAACCCCAGCCGCCGCGATGGACGCCCGATCCCGATGCCTCCAAACAGACCCCCGAACAGTTCCGGCGCATTGACGATGATGCCGCGCTGGCCGAAGCGCTGCGCCGCAGCGCGTCATCGATTCTGGCGGTGAATCTGATCAACAATCCTCCGCCCGGTCCGGTCACGCGCCGCGCGCTGGCCGAACTGCTCCACGCCCCGCGTGCTTCGGCCGCCGAACTCGCCGAGCGCCTGGCCCTCAACGCCACCGAGGCCCGCTGGATCGACCGCCACATCGCCGGCTTGAAGACGATCGTGTTTCGTGACCGGTTGTTCGAGCTGCTCGACGCGCCTGACCCGCCGGACTTCGAGGCGTGTCGCGGCGCGATTCTGCCCGACCTGCCCGCACATGTCACCGACGCGCCGGAACTGGCCCTCTTGCGACAGGAGTACGATCGGGGCCGGGCCACGCTGCACGTCAGCCGCGACCTGCCTGATGCCGGTGGCGAAGGCCGAACGGATAAGATGTCCCGGTATCGGGATGATCTGACAGTTCCGATTCCGCGCCTGGCCAAAGCGGCGGCAGGTGTCGGGTCGGTCGCCTACGAACCGGCGCCGGACGGCCGTGTGCGCACCGTGCCGCTGTGGCTGACTTACCGCGATCATCACTACCCGCACTTCGCCCTGGCGCTGGCGTGTGCGTACCTCGAGGTGCCGGTCGACGCCCTGCGCATCGAGCCGGGCGCCACGATCATGCCTGACGCAACGTTCCCGAACGGCGAAAAACGCTCCGTGCGGCTGCCCACCACGCAGGCCCGGCCGGGCGACGGGTGGCGTCGGTTCACTGATCGGCGTCTGATGATTCCCTGGCAGACCAACGCCGAACACTGGTCGATGCTGTTCGCCGCGCACGGCGGAGCAGGCGCGCAGCACGTGCCGATCGGCCGCATCGTCGAACTGCGCCGCCTGCGCGATGACGTGGCCCACAACCGTGAACAGGCCGACCTGGTTCTGTTGAACTTGATGACCGATCCGGCACTGGCCATGGCGTTCCCCGGTCAACTGGTCGAGTCGTATCACGCGTTGTCGGCCAAGCTGCACGGCCCCGACGCCGCGCCGGCCGACGAAGCCCTGCTCGCCCGACGAGACGAACTGCAGGCTCAGGTGTTCGAGGTCACCGGGTTTCTTCGGGAGCAACTCGGCGGGGCGGCGGAACTGACCGGCGCAGAACGACGGATGCTCGACAAGGTGAACACCGCCCTGGGCGCTCGTGCCGACGCCCTGGAGCAGGCCGACGAAGGCGAGAAGAAGATCGCCGCCTTTCAGAGCGAGCTGCGCAGCCTGGTCAGCGGTTCGGTTTGCATCATCGGCTGGACGGCGACCGGGTCGCTGGCCGACTTCGTTCCGACCTCGCTGGAATCCAAGTGCCCCGGCCCGGTGGTGCATGGCGCGATCCTCAGCGGCATCCTCACCGGTCACTTCATCGAGCGAGGCCCGGTGTGGCTGAACCTGTTGCTGGTGGTGCTGGTGGGCCTTGTGACCACGTGGATCGCCGCTCGTTTCGCGCCGGTCAGCGCGATGGTCATCACCGGCGGATTCGTGGTGTTGTACTTCCTGGTCAACGGCATGGTGCTGTTCGATCTGTACGACACGCAGGTCGCTGCCGCTTCGCCGATCACCGGCGCAGCGCTCGCATGGGTGGGCGTGACGGTGTTCCGCCTCGTCGCCGAGCAGCGAGAAAAGATGCGCATCACCCGGCAGTTCCGCAACTACGTTTCGCCGGACCTGGTCGATTCGCTGGTCGGCAATCCCGCTCTCATCAAGAGCGGCCGCCACGAACTGACCTGCCTGTTTACCGACATCGCCGGCTTCACGTCCGTTTCCGAGAAACTGCCGGTCGAACAGACCATCGGCTTGCTCAACCGCTACCTCGCCGCCCTGACCGACCGCGCGATGGACGGACGCGGTTACGTGAACAAGTACCTCGGCGACGGGCTGATGGCGGTGTGGGGTGCGCCGCTGGAGAATCCGCGACATGCGCTGGACTGTTGTGCCAGCGCAATCGCCTGCATGGACGCGCTGCGCGAACTGAACAACGCCCCCGACCTCCAAGAACTGCCGAACCTCCACATGCGCGTCGGTATCGCCACCGGCCCGATGATGGTCGGCGACTGCGGCGCACCGCCCCGGCGAAGCGACTACACCGTCATCGGCGACACCGTCAACCTCGCCTCGCGCCTCGAAGCGGCCAACAAGCAGTTCGGCACCCGGATTCTCATTAATCACCGCACGTGGGAACTGGTGCAGGAACACATGCTGGCCCGGCCGATCGGGCGCATCGTCGTAGTCGGCCGCTCGGAACCGGAACCGGTGTATGAACTGCTCAGCGATCTTGCCTCGGCCACCGACGAGCAGCGCGACCTGGCCGCCGCCACCGCCCGGGCCGTTGAGGCCTACGCCGCCGCCGACTTCCACGCGGCGATCGAAACCTTCAAGCAGCTCGCCGATCGCTTCGGCCGTATCAGTCTGATCGATCTTTATCTTGACGCCTGTCGCGAACACCTCAAGCAACAGACCACCGCCGACCAGCACAATGGCGCAATCACGCTGACACAGAAGTGAACGGCCGGACCGGCGCGCGTACAATCATCCCATGCCTCCATCGACTGACAATCCGTTTAAAGTGCTCGGCCTCGAACCGCGGTTCGATATCGACACCGACGACCTGCATCACCGGTTCGTCGCCGCTTCGGCCGGCGTGCATCCCGACCGATCGACCGACCCGGAAGAGCAACTCGATCTTGCCCGACGGGCGGCCCAGCTCAACCAGGCCTACCGAACGTTGAAGGATCCTGAATCGCGGGCCGGGGCGTTGCTGGAACTCGTCGGCGGGAATGACACGATCGAGCACCGTGACCTGCCGACCGGCTTGCTCGAACAGATGCTCGAGATCCGCGAACAGATGGCCGAGGCCACCGCCGACGCGAATCGGCAGAAGCTCGACGAACTGAACGATTGGGCGCAGGCTGAACGTAAGGCCTATCTCGACCGCATCGCCCGGCTGTTCGACGAAACGATGGGATCTGCCTCCCCGCCGCGGGAGACCCTCATCAACATCCGCCGCCAACTGAACGCCCTGCGCTACATCGAACGCATGATCGAGCAACTCGACCCGGACTACGAACCGCTGGGCGACGTCGAGTAGCCATGCCCGTACCGGGAACACCAACGGGAACCGCAAAGCCGCCCGGCCCTTCGCTGGGTTCAGGACCGGCTTGGGCCCCGTGGCTCAACACAATTTTCTTGGCCGCGCGAACAATCCCGGCCTCTTGCATCTTCTCCTCCCAGCCATGAAACTGCTGCCGTGAATCCCTACTCGTTGGCGGATGTGCCCTTCTTCATCTCGTTGCCGGTGCTGCTGTTGACTTCGGGCTTCTTCAGCGGTTCGGAAACGGCGCTGTTCGCGCTGTCGGGCCAGGGCCAGTTGCGCATCATTCGCCGCGGCGGCGTGGTCGCCGGGGCGGTCGAGCAACTGCTCGGCGATCAGCGCATGCTGCTGATCACGCTGATG
Organism: uncultured Planctomycetaceae bacterium; assembly: GCA_964395825.1. Classification (GTDB taxonomy): domain Bacteria; phylum Planctomycetota; class Phycisphaerae; order Phycisphaerales; family Zrk34; genus JANQFT01. The sequence goes on along the minus strand of CAYNCM010000021.1, from coordinate 19,021 downwards.
TTCGGCAACATGGTGGCCAACGTGCTGTTCTTCGTCATCACGTCGGTGCTGCTGCTGAAGCTCGACCCGACGCGGGTGAATCCGCTGATCTTCGCCGGGGCCACGGTCGCTCCGCTGCTGCTGATCATCCTGTTCGGCGAGGTGCTGCCGAAGATGATCGCCAACACCGCCCGCCAGTCGTGGGTGCGCGTCACCGCCGTGCCCATGCTCGCGGTGCACCGGATCATTACCCCGCTGCGGCTGGTGCTGGGCCAGTTCATCATCACACCGCTGAGCCGCCTGATCGAACCGCGCCACGCCCCGCCTCGCCTCAGCGCCGATGAGCTCGAATCGCTCGTTCGCCTCAGCCAGGAGCACGGCGTGATCGACCGCGACGAGGAACAGGTTCTGCGCGGGCTGGTGCAGCTCGGCCGAATCAAGGTGCGCGATGCCATGGCCCCCCGCGTCGACGTGCAGTGGATCGACACGAGCACCCCACCGGCCGAAGTGCGCCGCATCATCCGCAAGCAGCGGTTGACGAAGATTCCCGTTTGCCGCGGCGATCTGGATCACGTGGTCGGCGTGATCTACGCGCGGCAGTTTCTCCTGGCCGACGCGCAGGGGACGCTGACACGCGTCGACCGGCTCATCCGAAACGTCCACTTCGTTCCCGAGATTCAGCGACTGGACCAATTGGTTACCGAATTCCGGCGCCGCGGGATCAGCATGGCGGTGGCGGTGGACGAATACGGCGGCACCGCCGGGCTGATTACGCTGAAGGACGTGCTCGAAAGGATCGTGGGCGATCTGGACATGGACCAGGCCCCCGGGGAAGGCGACCCGCCATCCGCCGAACCGTTGAACGAGGGCGCATGGCGGGTGAGCGGACGATTGAGCGTGCACGACTGGGCGGAAACATTTGGCCAGCGACACGTGCCGGCCCGAATGTCGACCGTGGGCGGGCTGATCATGGCGCTGCTCGACCATGCCCCCCGGGTGGGCGACCGGGTGCGCCTGGGTAACGTCGAAATGCAGGTCGAATCAATGACCGCACGCCGCATCGATACCGTTATCCTGCGCCTGATCGTTAACGACGCCCCCTCGGAGGACGCGCCATGATCGGCATCCTGGCCCAAGGCGTCGGCGGCGAGGGCGCTGCTTCCACCGGCTGGACAACGGTGGCGGTCTGGCTGGCGGTGGCGATGGCGGGCATCGTGCTGTCGGCGATCTTCAGCGGACAGGAAACGGGCATCTACACGCTGAATCGGGTGCGGCTGCACCTGCTGGCCCACCGGGAACACGCCTCGGCCGCGGTGCTGCGCGCGATGGTGAACCGGCCCAACCGTCTGCTTGGCACGCTGCTGATCGGCAACAACATCGCCAACTACATGGCGACCTATGGCATCGCGGTGCTGCTGGCTTCGGCCGGTTTCGGTGAATGGCAGCAGGTGCTCATCAACGCCGCCATCCTCACGCCCCTGCTGTTTGTGGTCGGCGAAGTGCTGCCTAAGGATCTGTTCGCCCGTTACACCGATCAACTGAGCTACTTCTTTGCCATTCCGCTGCGCTATCTGCAGATCGCGCTGACGCTGGTGGGGCTGTTGCCGTTGATCGCGGCGGTCAGTCGCCTGCTTTCCCGGGTGCTGAAGGCGGATGAGCTGATCGGCACAGCCATGCATCCGCGCCGCGCGGTGACGCAGTTGATGGCCGAGGGCGTTGGGCACGGGCTGCTCAGCGCACACCAGTCAGACCTGATCAACCGCGTGCTGCATCCGACCGAACACGTGGTGCGCGATGCCATGGTTCCCTGGGCGCAGGTACATCGCCTTCGCGTCGGCCAGCCCCCGGAGGCGGTGTGGGCTTTAGCCGACCGCGCGGCGTTTTCGAGGTTCCCGCTGGTCGACTGCTCGGGCGAAGTGCTCGGCGTGGTGAACGTGTTCGACGTGCTGCTGCGTCGTCCGGACGACTGCCCGCCGCTGGAACAACTGGTCCGCCCCGCGCCGCAACTGGCGCCCGATACCGACATCCGCGAAGCGCTGGTCGATCTGCAGCGCCGCCAGACGCCCCTGGCCATCGTCACGGAAGCCGGCAAACCCATCGGCATCGTGACCTTCAAGGATCTCGTCGAGCCGATCACCGGCGACCTGGTCACGTGGTGAGGCGCCAGGATCGGTGGCCGAAGGCCCGGGGAACGGATATCTCGTCCCATTCCACCTCTCGGCCCTTGGCCCAAGGCCCGAGGCCCTCTACACTTTGACCATGACTGACGACATGCTCCATCAGCGGATCGCCCAATGGGAGAAGATGACCAGCGAGGATCCGGACAACGCCATGGGCTGGTTTTCGCTGGGCAACGCCTACCGCGACGCGGATCGGGACGAGGACGCCGCCCGTGCTTACCGCAAGGCAATCGAACTGGACGAAGGGCTCAGCCGCGCGTATCAGTTTCTCGGGCACCTTCTCATTCGGCGGGAAGCGGTCGACCCGGCCGCCGAGGTTCTCACGGCCGGCTACACCATCGCCGCCGAACGCGGGGATGTGATGCCGCAACGGGCGATGGGCGCCTTGCTGGAGAAGATCGACAGGCCCGTGCCGCAGGTCGAATCGCCACAGCCGAAAGTTGAGATCACCGGCGACCAGATCATCGACCGCCGCACCGGCAAAGCCGGCAACCGCCTGCCCGATCCGCCGATGCGCGGGCCGGTCGGCCAATTCGTCTTCGACCACTACTCCGCCGCGACCTGGCGCGAGTGGATCGCCATGGGCACGAAGGTCATCAACGAGCTGCGCCTCGACTTCAGCAACGTCGAACACCAGAACGTCTATGAACAGCACATGATGGAATGGCTGGGCTTCACCCCTCAGGACGTCGAAGGCCACGCGGCACAGAAACAATCGGATCAATCGTAGCGCCACGCCTGCCGGCCACCGGCTGGCTGCGCAGGGGCGGAACCGGCCGGTGCCGCCGGCCAGTCTACTCGATGGAAAACGGCGGGGCGGGGCTCTCCAGGCGCCAGAGGTATGGTTCGCCCTGCTCGCCGGTGCAGTCGATATGGACGTGGAAGAACCCGCCGCGGTGTCGGCGGAACAGCGGGTAGATGACCCGGCGGTCCGTTTCGGGGATGTCGAGTGACCGGATGTCATCCCACGCATGCCAGCCAAGCTCGCCTTCGTCGAATGCCATGCGTTCGATCGTCACCGGGTGCATCACCTCGTACAGGAACATCAGCCAGTGGGTCTGGCCGCCGAAGCCGCGTTCGCTGACCAGGCCGGTCAGGTGAATGTCCGCGAAGTCCAGATCGAGTAACAGTTCTTCCCGCATCTCCCGCAGGGCGCACTCGGCCGGACTTTCCCCTTCGTCCATGTGAAGCTTACCCCCGGGGGGGGAATAGAGTCCCTTGTTCGGCTCGTTCGCCCGATGCAGCAGCAGCAGCCGATCCCGCTCATCGAACACGTAGCACAGCACGGCGATCTTGTAGGGCAGTCTGGCGGTCATGGGAGCGGGCATCATAGAACAAACCGGGTGGCGACTGAAAGTCGTCACGCCTCGTACGCCCGCGGGACAGCCGACGTCACTCGGCGTTGAAGCCCTTGTTGAAGTCGGCGATGGCGTTGGCGATTTTTTCGTTCAGTTCATCGTCGAGGGCACGTTTCTCGGCAAGTTGTTCGCGGACCTCGCGGGCGGTGGTACGGAAGTAATCGAGCAAATCCTTTTCAAATGCAGCCACCTTGTTCACGTCGATATCATCGAGATAGCCCTTGGTACCGGCGAAGATGGAGAGGATCTGGTCGATCACGTCCATGGGGGCGTACTGGGGCTGCTTGAGCAGTTCGACCATGCGGGCGCCGCGGTCGAGTTGGCGCTGGGTGGCCTTGTCGAGTTCGGTACCGAGTTGGGCGAACGCTTCGAGTTCGCGGTAGGCGGCCAGATCCAGTCGTAGCGTGCCGGCGATCTGCTTCATGGCTTTGATCTGGGCGTTGCCGCCGACGCGGCTGACGGAGATGCCCACGTTGATGGCGGGTCGCACGCCGGCGAAGAACAGTTCCGGTTCCAGGTAGATCTGGCCGTCGGTGATGGAGATGACGTTGGTGGGGATGTAGGCCGACACGTCGCCGGCCTGGGTTTCGATGATGGGCAAAGCCGTCAGCGACCCGCCGCCGAGGTCATCGCGGAGCTTGGTGGCGCGTTCGAGCAGTCGGCTGTGCAGGTAGAACACGTCGCCGGGGTAGGCCTCACGGCCGGGGGGACGGCGCAGCAGCAGCGAAAGCTGACGATAGGCCACCGCCTGCTTGGAAAGGTCATCGTAGATGCACAGCACGTGCTTGCCGTTGTGCATGAAGTGCTCGCCCATCGCGCAGCCGGTGTAGGGGGCGATGTATTGCATCGGCGCCGGGTCGGATGCCCCGGCCGTCACCACGATGGTGTAGTCCATCGCGTTGTGCTTGCGGAGCGTTTCCACCACACCGGCCACCGTCGATTCCTTCTGGCCGATGGCCACGTAAATGCAGTAAACCGGCGAGCCGGTCTCGTGGGTATCGCGCTGGTTAATGATGGTGTCGATGGCGACGGCGGTCTTGCCGGTCTTGCGGTCGCCGATGATCAGCTCGCGCTGGCCGCGGCCGATGGGAATCATCGAGTCGATGGCCTTGATGCCGGTCTGCAGCGGTTCCTTGACCGGCTGACGGGCGGCGATGCCCGGGGCAATCACGTCGGCCTTGCGGCTGTCGGAGGTTTCAATGGGCCCGCGACCGTCGAGCGGCCGGCCGAGCGGATCGACCACCCGCCCCAGCAGCGACTCGCCCACCGGCACACTGAGCAGGTCGCCGGTCGACCGGACCGTCATGCCTTCCTTGATGTCCAGGTAATCACCGAACAGCACCGCGCCCACCGTGTTCTGCTCGAGGTTGAACACCTGTCCCATGACCGTGCCGCCGTCTGCGGTTTCGAACGCGAGCAGTTCGCCGGCCATCGCGTTGCCCAGGCCCGAAACCTGCGCGATGCCGTCGCCCACCTCCAGCACCTTACCGATCTCGGACACTTCGAGTTCGGTTTCGTACTGTTCGATCTCCTGCTTGATGACACTGGTGATTTCGTCGGTGCGAATCTTCATTTTCGACTCCGCAAAAGCCATCTGAACCGCCCGGACGTCAAGAACGCCAAGACCAGATGGGAGCTGCAACCTTTACTGCATGGCCTTGGCGTTTGTGGCGCCGTGGCGGTTGGATCCAATCATTGCTCCGATACCGTTTGTCGCGCCGCTTCTCTGCCGCGGTCGATCAGTTGCTTCTTGATGCGGCGAAGCTGGCTGGCGATCGAGCCGTCAATCTGCCGGTCGCCGATGCGGAGGGTCAGCCCGCCGATGATGCCGGGGGCAACCCGCGCGTGCAGGATGGCCTGGCGGTCGATGGCCTGCGAGATGCGCCGGCCGACGTCCCGTCGCTGTTCGTCGGTCAGTTCGCGGGCGGTGACGACATAAACGTCCACTTCGCCGTGGTGGTCCTTGACCCGCTGCCCGAAAGCCATGGCGATCGAGGCCAGATGACCGAGCCGGCCCCTGTCGTTCAACACGCCGAGGAACCGGTAGGTCAGATCGCTCACTCGGCCCTTGAAGATATTGGCCAGCGATTGCGCCCGGCGGGCCGCGGGGACCGAAGGCAATTCGAACAGCGCCCGCAGCCTGTCGTGTTCGCAGAGCAGGTCGACGATCTGCGTCAACTCCTCGGTCACCTCGTCCAGTGTTCCGGCGTCCGCGGCCAGTTCGAACAGACTGCGGGCGTACGTCTCGGCCAGGGCGTCGGCGATCATCGTGCTGTCGAGCGTGGTGGGATGCATGGGTCTACGGGGCGACTGGCCTGCTGGTGTCATGGTGGACTGGTCTTCTCGTTCACCGGGCGGCGGTCCGCCTGACACGCCGGCAGACCCATACACCCGTACACCAGGCGCCGTCTCAGCCGGCCTTGTTCATCTCGTCGAGCGACTGATCGATCAGTTTCTGGGCGTCGCGGCCGTCAACCTGTCGCTGGAGCATCTTGCCGGCGACGGCAGTGGCCAGTTCGGCAGCCTGGGCGTACAGATCCTGCACCGCCTGCTGTTTGGCCGAGCGAATCTCGTCCGTCGCCCGCTGCCGCAGGTTGGCCACTTCCTGCTCGGCGCCAGAGAGCATCTTCGCCCGGGCATCGTCGGCGTCGGCTCGCGCCTGCTCGAGCATCTCCCGCACATCGGCATGCGCCTCGGCGAGTTTCTTCTCGTACGCTTCGAATTTCACCTGCGCTTCGCGGTTGGCGGCTTCGGCATCCTCGATGTCGCTGCGAATCTTCGCTTCGCGATCCTGCAATCCCTTGAGGATGGGCGGCCAGACGAACTTGCCCAGCACGATCAACAGCAACAGGAACAGCACGATTGACCACACGGCCGATCCGAGGTCGGGCGAGAGCAGGTCAGGCTGCTCCTGGGAGCCGGCGGTCTCGGCGGCCAGAGCCGGGGCGATGGCGAACAGGGCGAAAGCGACGGTCATCAACGGCATGGCGCGACGGGGCATGGCAATGTTCCTGCAACGTCCAAGCGGATCGAAAGGCATCCCGGCACCGCGAAGCGCCGGGCGCCGTACAGTCGGGTCAGTGGCCTGCGCCCGCGGCGGTGCTGGCGGTCTTGATCATGTTTTCGATGAACGCCCCCACGTTGTTGTTCAACAGAATGGCCACGATCAAGGCAAAGAAGGTGAAACCTTCGATCAGCGCGGCGGCGATGATCATGTTGGTGCCGATGCGTCCGCCGGCTTCGGGCTGGCGGGCGATCGACTGCACCGCGTTGGCCGCGATGTTGCTGATGGCCTTGGCCGCGCCCGCGACCACCAGGCTTACGCCGATGCCGATGCCCGCCAGGGCCAAGCCGACGTCGCCGATGACCGACGCTCCAAGAGTCAAAGTGGATTCCAGCATGTGCGATGCTCCTTGCGAAAACGTTCGTTGCCAACCTGATTTCAGGAGGACCGGGCTGTTGGCTGGCCCGGACGTCGTCTGATTGCCTTCATGCGCCGGCCGGCGGGGCCTTGGCGGGTTCAGCCTCATCGTGCTCTTCGTGATCGCCGTGCGCAACGAACGAGGCGATGAACAGCACGGTCAGAAACGTAAAGATATATGCCTGCAGGAACGCGACAAACAGTTCGAGCAGGCTGATCCCCAGCGAGCCGAGCACTGACCCGGGCACCACGAACCACCGACCGAACGTGAAGATCATTCCCAGCAATGCGGCGATGACCAGATGGCCCGCCACCATGTTGGCGAACAGTCGCACGCACAGAGCGAACGGCTTGACCAGGTCGCCGGCGAACTCCAGAACCAGCATCAACGGGGCAAAGAAGATCGGCCCGGGCATATGATGCTTAAGCCAGCCCGCAAAGCCCAGGGCCCGGATCGCCGAGATATGGATCACGAATAACGCCACGATCGCCAGGCCCGCCGTCACCGCGATATTGCCCGTAGCCGTGCCGCCCAGGTGCGCCATGTGCGGATCGCCCGTGACCAACCGCGCGACCGGGCCGATCGGAACCATGCCCAGCAGATTGCAGAACAGGATGAAGAAGAACGTCGTCCAGACAAATCCGATGAATCGATCGGTGTCCTTGCCAAGGGCCGGGCGGGTCACCTCTTCGCGCAGAAATACGAGGATGGTCTCGAAGAGCTGCGCCACCCGTCCGTTGGTGATGTAATCATCGGTGCTCGTGCCGGTCACGCGGGCGCGCTTCGACACACAGGCGAACACCCCAATCAGCAACACCGCCGCCACCACCGTCATGACCAGATGGTTAGTGATGAAGAACTCGTAGTCGCCGATGACCAACAGAGGATCGTGATGCAGCTTGTGCGGCAGCACGTGTCCCATGAGATCGCCGGCGGCCAAGGTGAGCGGCGTTGGCGTCATGCCGCATCCTCCGTGCGTCGGGGGGCCGGTTCGTCACGTCGCCGCAGATAACCGACCAGCAGGCCGACCTCCACGACGAGCAGAAGCAGGTACCAAACAAGCATCCACAGCGCCAGCGCGACGACGGACAGGTCCGTCAGCGCGGCCAGGCCGATCACCGCCCCCAGACACACGATCATGCGGAACACCATGCCGATCAGGAACCCCTGGGCGGCGCCTTCCGGGGCGATCGGCGCCCGCCAGCAAACCGGCCAGAGCGCCGCCAACGCCGCGATCAGGCACACCGCCGCCGTCGACATCGCCGGGGCGAGTTGCATCTCCGCTCCGATCAGCGAAACGACCGCCGCCGCCACCGTCGCCGCAATCAGCCCCACCAACGCCAGCGCCGATGCCGCACGGGTCAGGGGAAACTCCGCGATGGGTTTGGTGATGGTCATGCAATCCCCTGATCAGTGGATGGCCGGCCACTAACTATCGGTTGGCCTTCAGGCCGGCCTTCACAAGGTTATACAGTCCCCCGACGATCCCGACCGACGCCCCAGCGACCAGACCCCAGGGCGCGGTAGCCAGCCAGCGATCGATCCCGTAGCCGATGAGCGTGAGAATCCCGACTGCTCCGGCCAGTTCCATCCCCAGCCCCACGTATCGCCACGGACTGGTTTCGCCGGGCCGGTTCATGGTTGCCGCCCCTCGCCCAATCGTCACAAACGACGCACGAAGAACCATTTGACGAACCGTTCCTCGACATGGAACCGTCGACCCGTCGTTCGAGGCCATAGCGTAGATTCACCACCCGCCAGTGTCAACCAACCGCCCTGCATTCGCAATGAATCGAGTTTTTCCGGACCGGGACGTTGACGGGCGGTTTCGTTGGTGTTAAGGTAGGCAACCCACCCGATGTCAGGGGGACGCCGCCGATGCTTGCCTGGCGGTGAAGTGACCTGAGGATCAGGTGAAAGAGTTTTGAAATTCCACGGCTTCGGCTGCGTCTGTTTGTATAGCCGGACCGGATCAACGAATTCCTCCTTTCCTCCTCGGCGGAGCGGGCTTTGCCCGCTTCGCCTTTTTCGTGCGCCGCCCCACCGGCCTGCTATCATGGTCGCCATGCCCCTCGACCACCCCAACGCCGCAGCCGCACCTGTCTGGCACATGCCCCTGGCCCCCGCCAAGGCGCCCCCGCTGGAAACCGAGTGGCTGTTGACCAACGGGATCGGCGGTTTCGCCATGGGAACCGTCGCCGGATGCAACACGCGGCGTTACCACGGGCTGATGATCGCCTCGCTCCGCCCGCCGGTTGACCGGGTCAACACCGTCAGCTTCATCGGCGAAGCGGTCGAGTGCGACGAACAGACCATCGAGTTGTTCAACTGCGAATTCGCCACCGACGCCGGCGACACCGTCTTCCACCCCCACGGCTGGCGGTATCTGGTCGACTTCGCCAAAGACACCTCCTGCCGATGGACCTATGACCTGGGCCCGGTGCGTTTGCACAAGGAACTGCGCCTGGTGTGGCAGCGTAACTTCGCGGTGGTGACGTATCGGGTGGACCTGGCTGCCGCCTCTGCCTTGCGCGAAGAAGGCGGCGGCCCGCCGAACGCGATCAAGCTTCGCTTCATGCCCTTCGTCGCGCTGCGCGACTTCCATCACTTGCGCCACGGCGCCGATCCGGCCTGGTTCGACATGCACACCCGGACCCGCGGCTTCACCATCGGCGACCACGAATGGCCGACGGTGCATATTGCCGCCTCGCGCGGCAGCGCCATCGCCTCGCCGAACGAATGGCGGAACTTCCGCTACCGCGTCGAAACCGACCGGGGACAGGACGACACCGAAGCGATGCTGTGTCCGGGCGCGATCGAGTGGGAACTGGCCGATCCGCATCGGCTGGGCGAGGCTGAGCGCACGATCACGCTGGCGATGGGGCCCGAACCGATCGACTGGTCGCAGGTCGAACGCCGGGGCGCGCGGGCGCAGCACCTGCGGCGGATCGTGCGTCATGTCACGCGCGACGTGGCCAACCGGCAGACCGCAACGCACCTGGCGGGCCTGGCCGCGGCGGGCGATGACTTCGTGGTCCGGCGCGAGATGGCCGGCCGACCGGGCTCGACCATTCTCGCCGGCTACCCCTGGTTCGCCGACTGGGGCCGCGACACGATGATCAGCCTGCCCGGGCTGCTGCTGTGCACCGGCCGATTCGACGAGGCCCGGCGCACCCTCACCGCCTACGCCGAGCACCTCCGCGACGGCCTGATCCCCAACCGCTTCGACGACTACGCCAACGAGCCCCACTACAACACCGTCGACGCAAGCCTGTGGTTCATCCACGCCGCTCTGGAATACGTGCGAATGAGCGGCGATGAATCGACCTGGCGAAACGGACTGCTCAGTGCATGTGGCGCGATCCTCGACGCCTACCGCAACGGGACGCCCGCAGAGATCGGCATGGACGAAGACGGCCTGATCGCCGCGGGCACCGAACACACGCAGTTGACCTGGATGGATGCGAAGCGCGACGGCGTGGTGTTCACGCCCCGCCACGGCAAGGCGGTGGAGATCAACGCGCTGTGGTACCGGGCCCTGCGCGGCTTGGCCGAGACGGGCGGGCGGCGGGAATACGCCGATCTGGCCGACCGCGTTGGCCGATCGTTTGTGCGAACGTTCTGGAACGAGCAACTCGGCTACCTGGTCGATCACGTCAACGAACATGGGGCAGACCTGTCGCTGCGTCCGAACCAGGTGTTGGCGGTGAGTCTGGCGCATTCGCCCTTGCCGCGCACGAAGCAGCAGCGCGTGATGAAGCAGGTGCGTCAGCGCCTGTTGACGCCGAGGGGTCTTCGGACGTTGCCGGTCGAGGATGCGAACTACCACGGTCGATGTGCCGGGCCGATGTTCCAGCGCGACCGGGCGTATCACCAGGGCACGGTATGGGCGTGGCTGATCGGGCCTTACGTCGAAGGCTGGCTTCGGGCCCACCGGTTCAGTCGCGCCGCGTGCCGGCACGCGCGGTCGGCGCTGGAGCCTTTGCTTGGCGCGTTGGGCGAACACAGCCTCGGTCAGTTGCACGAAGTGTTCGACGGTGACGCGCCGCACGCGCCGCGCGGCTGCATCGCCCAGGCCTGGAGCGTGGCCGAGACGCTGCGGGCGATGATGCTCATCGAGCGAGGCGAAGGCGGTGTCTGACAGGAAAACCCCAAGCGTCGGGCGGCAGAAGCTACGCGGCGTGTTGGAGATTCTGCTTGTCGATGAAGCGCACGCCGACAGTGCGAGAGGCGTGGGACAGGCCGGCGGTGCGGACGACAATCGCGCCGATCAGGTCGTCCTGCCGCACGACAGGCAATCGATCATCGAAGCTCAGGGCCATGTCGACGCGATCGCCGGGGTGCAGGCCCGCTCCGCCGGTGATCTCGATCAAGGCGCCGCCGTTGGACAGATCCACGGTTCGGGCGGGTCGATAGCGTCGGGCTTTGGAATCGTACACCTTGGCGGGGACGGCTGCGGCAAAGCGGCGATCGGCACGACGTTCGGTGTTTGCGTCCATGTCTGGCTCCGGCCACCGGGGTCGGGTTCTGACGGATGTATCGGCTGGATCGGACGACCAGTTGACGATTTGCGGGTCCGATAATCGGTCCCAGGCCGTCAGGCCGCACCGCTCATGCTTCGGCGGCGCACTGCTCGGTCAGGCGGTCGACCGCTTCGCGGGGGCCGATGACGATTATCTGTTCGCCGGCGGTCAGCTCGTGATCGGCCGGAGGATTGAACAGGCGCGATCCGTCGGCGCGCTGCACCACCAGCACCATCAGGCCGTATTCACGCGGCAGTTCCAGATCACGCAGCGAACGGCCGGTCATCGACGGGGTGTCGTCCACATTGATCCGGTCGAAGGCGAACTCGCCGCTCATCGTGGCGTCGAGCATGTCCTCCACCGCCGGGTGCAGCAACATGCGCGTCACCTTGATCGCCCCGATCACCGGCGGGCAGATCACGCGGCTCGCTCCGGCGCTGAGCAATCGGCGTTGGGTGGACTCCTGCTCGGCACGGGAGATGATGGTCAGCTTCTGGTTCAGCTCGCGCGCCGTCAGCGTCACGAACACGTTGTCCGCATCGTGCGGCAGACAGGCGACCAGCCCCTTGGCCCGCTGGATCGCCGCCAGGTTGAGAATTACTTCGTCCGTCGCATCGCCCAACAGGTAGAGATAGTCCCGGTCTTCGGCGATGGCGGTCTTGTCGGCCTCGCGGTCGATCACGACGAAAGATTCACCCTCACGGGCCAACGACCGGGCCACGCCCTGGCCCATGCGGCCGAACCCGCAGACGATGTAGTGGTTTTCGAGCGACTGAATTTTGCCGAACAATTGACGCCTCCCCAGCATGCGCTGGATTTCGCCGCCGGTGATCAGAGTCATGATCGACCCGAACGCATAGACCGCCGCCCCGATGCCGAACACGATCATCAGGATTTCCCAGATGGTTTCGGCGGAGGTGAACGGTTCGGTGCGCGGCATGTCGCCGACGGTCGAAAAGATGCTCGCGGTGTAACGCAGACATTCGATCCAGCCCCGTCCGTCGTTGGTCATCCGGCCGAAAACGTAAAAACCGACCGTACTGACCACGGCAAATGCCGCCAGCACGATCAGGCTGTTGCGGACGTTGCGGCGCGTGTTTCTGGTGCCTGCATCCATCGCGCAGAGTCCTCGCGGCGGTGGGAGTCATGCCAAGCCGCCAGGTCTGTTATCGGCAGTTCACCGGCCCGAACATGACCGGGCAAGACCCATGATTGCCGCCCGAGGGAGGCGATGTTAGCCTGTTCGCTTCATCCGAAAGGGAATCGCATGGCCGGCCAAGCCGCTCCGAAGAAAATCGTGCTCGCCTACTCCGGCGGGCTGGATACGTCCGTGATCCTGCCGTGGCTCAAGCATCGCTATCCCGGCGTGAAACTGGTCGCGTTCGCCGCGGAACTCGGCCAGGGCGGCGAACTGAAGGGCATCGACAAGAAAGCCAAGGCCAGCGGCGCTGACGAGGTGGTCGTCAAAGACCTGCGTGAGGATTTCGCCCGGGACTTCTGCTTTGCCATGCTCCGGGCCCATGCGGTGTACGAGAACGATTATCTGCTGGGGACGTCGATCGCCCGGCCGCTGATCGCCAAGGCCCAGGTCGACGTCGCCAGGCAGACCCGCGCCGACGCCGTCGCCCACGGCGCCACCGGCAAAGGGAACGATCAAGTCCGATTCGAAGCCACCGTCATGGCGCTGAATCCCAGGCTGAAGATCATCAGCCCCTGGAAGGATGAACAGTTCATTGCCGACGGCCTGACCGACCGCGAAACCGCCATCGACTATGCCCAGCGCCACGGCATCCCGATCGACCAGACGAAAAAGAAGATTTACTCGCGCGACCGGAACATGTGGCACATCTCCCACGAAGGCGCGGAGATCGAAGACCCTTCGACCGAACCGGACTGGGCCAACTGTCTGGTGATGACCACGCCGCCGGAGCAGGGGCCGGCCAACGGGCGGTACGTCACCGTCGAATTCAAGGCCGGCACACCCATCGCGGTGGATGGAAAGAAGATGGCCGGACATCAGATTGTGGCGAGGCTGAACAAGTTGGGCGGGGAGCACGGCGTGGGCTTGGCGCTGCTGGCCGAGAACCGGCTGGTGGGCATGAAGAGCCGCGGCGTGTACGAAACGCCCGGCGGGACGATCCTCTACGAAGCGCACAAGGCCCTGCAACACATCTGCATGGAACGGGATCTGTACCACTACTGCCAGCAGGCGGCGCTGCGCTACGCCGAACTGGTCTACTACGGCCAGTGGTTCCACCCGCTGCGCGAAGCGATGCAGGCGATGTTCGACGAAGCGAATCGACCACTGACCGGCACGGTGAAGATCAAACTGTACCGGGGCCGGGCCATGGCGGTCGGCGCTGAGTCGCCCAACAGTTTGTACGATCTGGAACTGGCCAGCTTTGCGATGGACACCTACGACGTGACCGCGGCGAGGGGGTTCATCGACCTGTTCGCCCTGCCCATGAAAGTCCGCGGCCTGAAGCACAAGCCGAAGGTCTGAACCGGGCCGCCCGCCGCGGCGCGCCCTGCAAGATGCGTCATGCCAACAGACTGATCAACACGCCGATCAGCACCAGCCACATGAGCATCTTCACCGCGAAGATCACCACGGCGCAGATGAACGTTTCCATGAAGTCCAGGTCGAACAGCCAGCTCAGCATCCAGAAGTACAATCCGACCGAGACGATGATGCCGATCGGCGACAGGACCAGATTCGCCGCGTCGCCCATGGCGCCGGGGAAGATGTAGATCGCCGCGAGTTTGAGGATCGCCGTTTCCAGCCGGCCGAACGAAACGCCCAGCAGACCGGCGGTGATGAACAGCGCCGCCAGCGACAGTCCCACGCCGAGGAACATGCCCACACCGTCGGCGATCATGCGCACCGCCATCGATGCCGCCCCGCCCCACATCGCCGCCAGCCACAGACTGACCACCACGCCCACCACCAGCATCACGCCGGGCGCGATCCACTGCTTGACCGCGTGCTCCCGGGCGATCGCCCGGGCGTGGGCGCTGCGCCCGGCGTCCCGCGCCGGCGGTTGATCATCGTCGCCGGTCCCCTCGGCGGTCACCTGCGTGCCCATCCGGGAACCGGTCTGCGTGTTGAACCCGCAGGCCGTGCACAGCACCGCGCCCGCGGCCATCGGCGCCGAACACACCGGACACGCATCCGACGCTCCGCCGGTCGCGTCCGTCTTGGATTCCATCGCGATCATCGCGTCGCCCGCCTCCTCATCGACCGGCACGACCTCGGGCATGGTCATCACCTGCCCGCAGGCGCACTTGACCTTCCGCCCGGCCAGATCATCCCGCCAGCGATACCGCTTGCCGCAACCGGGACACGTGACCCGCGCATCCGATACACCGCTCATGACGGACCTTCCTGATCCATGAATCCGAAATGCCGCCGCCACTGTGACACGAAACGCCCCCGGCGTCCAGCATCGACACGCCGCCTCACAACCCGCTGCGGAGCAATCGCACGTCACCCCCCTGCCTCCGGGAGGGGCAGAGGCCAGAACCGCTACTTGCGATGGCCCTGCAACCCGGCGTGGAGGAAATACTCCATCAGTTCGTGCCCGAAGGCGATGTGCAGGTCGCTGGCGTCGGCGTTGGTTTCGTTGAACGGCAGTTCGCGGTTGGGCTTGATGCCGACCCCGGCCATGCACAACGGCGGCGGGGTCGGATCGTGAAGCCGGTTCGACACGCAGGTGTAATGATCCGGCAGATACAGCACCCGCCAGCCTTCATCGAAGGACTTGAGCTTCTCGACCACCGGCCCGACGATGTGCTCGTCAATCGCCTCGATGCTGGCCACTTTCGTCTCTGCGTCGGCCTGGTGGCTGGCTTCATCGGGCGCTTCGACGTGCACGCAGACCAGATCGTAGCGGTCGAGGGCGGCGCAGGCATAGCGGCCCTTGGCGGTGTAGTCGGTGTCGTGAAAACCGGTAATGCCCGGCACCTGGAGCCGATCCCACCCGATCAGCGCGCCGATGCCGGCCAGCAGATCGACTGCGGTGATGATCGCGCCGCGCAGGCCGTACACCTCGGCGAACGGCGGCATGTCGGGCCTGCGCCCCGGGCCCCACAGCCAGATGTGCGTGACCGGCGCCTCGCCCAGTTCGCGGCGGGTCTGGTTGACTTCGTGATTAGCGAAAAACGTTTCGCTCTCGGTCATCAGATTCTGCAGGAAGGCGGCATGGGAACCCCCGCGCGGCAGGTGACGCCGGATCGGCTGGCCGGGGATGTCGTGCGGCGGTTCACAGTTCAACTCCGCGTAGTCGCGCCCCTGGCGATCGACCATCAGGTTGCGATAACTGACGCCCGGGTAGAACGCCAGCCCGTCCGCCAGCCCCTTGGCCGCTGCGTGTTGCGCGAAATCGATTAACAGCTTCCGCCCTTCGGCCGATCGCACGTGCCCGCCGGAGTGATCGGCCATGGTCCCTTCGATCACCGTGACCAGGTTGCATCGGAAGATCCAGTCCTCGGGCCCGACCTCCAGCCCCCTCGCGGCGGCTTCCAGCGGCGCCCGGCCGGTGTGATAGATCACCGGGTCGTAACCCAGCAGTGCCATCGAACACACATCCGACCCCGCGTCGAATCCGTCGGGCGTGGTGCGCACCGTGCCCTGCCGACCGCCGACAGCGATGGCGTCGGTGTGCGGCTTGTCGGCGACGTCGAACGGCGTGCGGCCGCCCAGCGCCTCCAGCGAATGATCCGCGGCGCCGTCGGGGATGATGATGGCGTACTTCATGGGACGGGGATTATACGGCAAACGGTCGAGGGGGTTGGGTCCGAAACCGCTGCTTACGATAACCCTGGGCCGCGATGGCGACCCCCTCGCCGGATGCGACCGAATCAGGAAGACCGTTCGATGGCAATCCGGTGGGCGTTGTTGTAGTGGACGATCAACTCATGCCAGTCGAACTGGGCGGCGGAGCTTTCGATGCGGTTGCGCAGGCCGATGCGGTCGCGGCGTTCGTGCTGGGCAAAATCGAACAGCCAGTCGGCCACCTTGGCGGCCGAATCCTTGAACGCCGTATGTCGCCGGGGGCAGACCATGATGCCACGGTTGTCATGATCTTCCACGTGGGTCTGCACGTACGCGCCGAAGCCGGACAGATCGCTGGTGATGGCGGGAATGCCGCGGGCGACGCACTCCAGCGGCGTGTAGCCCCACGGTTCGTAATAGCTGGGGAAGATGCCCATGTGGCAGCCGCGCACGAACTGGTCGTAGTCCATGCCGAACAGCGGATTGCTCGGCGTGATGAAATCAGGGTGGTAGATCACCTTCACCGGATCGTCGGGGCAGTTAATCAGGTTCACCGCCCGCAGGTGATTGAGCAGCTCATCGTGCGAATCATCGACCAGGTCATGGGTGACGATGCTGGGATAGCGGCCGATGCGCCACTCGGCCCGCGTGCGGCGAAGGCGCAGCCGCCAGTACTCGTCAACCAGGTCGTCGAGACGGGGATTGCGTCCGGCGGCGGTCTGCATGAACAAACCGTCGCGCACCTGTTCGGCGATCGCCTCGCACGTGCCTCGCAGCTCCTCCAGCACCGCCTTGGACCGCAGCGCCTCGGCGTTGATCGAACGGTACGGCCGCCGCGTGATAAAAAACGTCACCACCTTCCGCGAAGAACCGGCCGCCCGCAGTCGCTGATTCAACTGCGCCAGCGCCTCGACCGTCACATCGAAGCCCTTGTTGCGATACTCGTACCGTCCCGACGTGAAGAAGTACAGCGTCTGGTCGAGATCGAAACTGTAAGACGGGAAGAAGTGCCCCATCACGAACTGATGGATGCGCTCCTTGTACTGGCGATGGAGGTTCTGGAACTCGTGCAACACGACGAAACGTTCGATGTTCAGGCCGTTGGGCAACGTCAGGTCGACCTCGCGGCCGAGCAGGTGGTGGCACTCGTCGGCGGTGATCTGGCTGACGGTGGTCATCACGTGCGCCCCGTGGGCCGCGGCGCGTTCCAGGCGCACCTGCGAATCGATATTGAACCGCTTGGCGTCAGCCTCCCAGTCCACGAACGGCAGATGGTCGTAAAACCACGGATCGCTCATCGCCAGATACCGGCCGAGCATCGTGGCGTGGGTGGTGAAGATGGTTCCCACGGGGCAGTTGGCCCGGCGGAGTTCGGGAATCGCCGTGCCGCCCATCCATTCGTGGAAGTGGCCGACAATCTTGCGGCGGGGCGCTTCACGTTCGCACAAGGCGTAAAAGAACTGCTCGACGAGAAAGCCGAACGCCAGCACCCGGTCAAGCAGTTCATCGCTGGCGGGCAGGTCGATGTGATGGTTCTGCCAGATGCTGTACTTGATCGCGCCGAGCCGGGCCATGGCGCTGCGGGGGTCGAGCAGGACCACGCGGGGCCGGCCAGTCACCAGCCAGTTGCCGTAGTGGACCTCGAAGCCCCACTCGCGCATGCGTTTGGCGGCCAGACCGAACGGGCCGGTGGGCGTTTTGGGCTCAAACTCCACCGAGGCCGACTGCTCATCATACGGTCCGACCAGACAGTAACGGTTGCCCCAGACCTTGTCGATGCTGGGAATCTTGGATCGCAGGACGGTGTAGATGCCGCCGAGTTGGTTGACCACCTCCCACGCGACTTCGACCAGCAACGGGTCGGCGCGGCGGATGCGGGTGCGACTGGTAACAGCGGTCTTGCGACTGTGGGCCACGCGGGTTGCCATCCTTGCCCCCGGAATAAGAATCGTTCAGCCGGCCGGCATGTCGATGATGCGGATCGCCACGGGTTCGCCTTCGATCGCATCGAGATCGGCGATCCGGGCCGCGGCCTTGCGCACCGCGCCCGCCAAAGCGCGATGGGTGATGATGACCACCGGCACGAACTGGCCCGCGGCCTGTTCATGCTGGCTGACCGCGGCGATGCTGATGCCTTCATCGCCGAGGATGCGGCTGAACTTCGCCACCACGCCAGGCACGTCCAGCGCGTTGATGCGAAGGTAATACCGTGTTTCCAGCGCGTCGGGATCGACCAACGGCGTGCGCGGCTGCAGGTCGGCCCACAGGCGCAGGTTTGCGTACAACGCCGGATAGGCCCCGGCGGCGATGTCGATGATGTCGCCGACCACCGCGCTGGCCGTCGGCATGCGCCCGGCGCCCCGACCGTAGAACATCGCGTGCCCCACCGCGTGGCCGAACAGGCTGATCGCGTTGAAGCTGCCGCCGACCTTCGCCAACGGCTCATCGTGATCGACAAAACACGGCGAAACACTCAGGGCCAGACCGGCGTCGGTCGACTCGGCCGTGGCCAGCAGCTTCATCGTGTAACCCATTTCGTCGCCCCAGCGGATGTCGGCCAGGTCGAGCGTGTCGATCCCGCTGCACGGGATGTCTTGCTCGCGCACCTGCGTGTCGAACGCCATCGACGCGAGGATCACCAGCTTGTGCATGGTGTCGCCGCCGGTCACGTCGAGGGTCGGATCGGCTTCGGCGTAACCGAGTTTCTGGGCCTCGGCCAAAGCGTCGGCGAAGGGCTGGCCGTTGCCGGTCATCTGGGTGAGGATGTAGTTGCAGGTTCCGTTGA
>CAYNCM010000020.1:0-38403 GCA_964395825.1 uncultured Planctomycetaceae bacterium | reverse complement strand
GCCTAGTCGGTTGAGGGGATGCGGAAGTTGGCATGGATCGACGTGGCCGCGGCCTGACCCGGACCGCGACGTTTACAGCCGCTTTGGGACCTGACCGAATTCGCGCCCCGCCAACCGGATTCTTGCTTCGACCTTGCGCCCGGTGGTGTATAATGGAACTGACAAGTGAACAGATTGCTTCCCGCCTGCGGGTTCCGGGCTATTAACGATGTTGACATTTGCTCGAACCTTTGAGAACCCCAAGGGAACGCAATGGCGACTGCGACGGTCAGGCCGCCTACGAGCGGAGGACCCGGACAGATGCCAGCGTGCCCACCTGTAATTGGGGTTCGAGCAAATCCATCGGTTCGATCCATGTGGACGGGAAGTGATCGTATAAGGCGGCCCGCCTCGGCGGGCCGTTTTTTTTGTTGCCGACGACTGCGGACGGTGTCGGTCACGGAGTCCGGCGGGCGTGGCCCGCCGGCTGGGGGGAGATTGAACGCAAGAACAGCCGGCGGCTCACAGCCGCCGGTTCGGGCGTCATGGAGTCCGGCGGGCGTGGCCCGCCGGCTGGGGGAGATGGAACGCAAGAACAGCCGGCGGCTCACAGTCGCCGGTTCGGGCGTCATGGAGTCCGGCGGACCGTTAGCGGAACCGGCCCGATCCGCTACAATGTCGGGTTTGCAGTTGGTTTTTTGGACGGACATGCTCATGCCCACCAGCGCCGACATTCGACAGCAGTTCATCGATTTCTTCGTCGAAAGGCACGACCACGCTTTTGTGCCGTCCAGCCCGGTCGTGCTGCCCAACGACCCGACGCTGCTGTTCACCAACGCGGGGATGAATCAGTTCAAGCCGTACTTCCTCGGCACCGAGAAGCCCGAACACCCCCGCGCGGTCAACAGCCAGAAGTGCATCCGGGCCGGCGGCAAGCACAACGACCTCGAAGACGTCGGCCGCGACACCTACCACCACACCTTCTTCGAAATGCTCGGCAACTGGTCGTTCGGAGACTATTTCAAGGCCCAGGCCATCGACTGGGCGTGGGAACTGCTCGCCGGCGTCTGGGCCATGGACCCCCAGCGCCTGCACGTGACGTACTTCCAGGGCGACGCGTCGGAGGGCCTCGACCCCGATACCGAAGCCCGCGACTTGTGGAAGAACCACCTGCCGGATGACCACATCCACCCCGGCGGCAAGAAGGACAACTTCTGGGAGATGGGCGACACCGGCCCGTGCGGCCCGTGTTCGGAAATCCACTACGATGCCACCCCCGACAAGAACGGCGGTGAACGGGTCAACCGGGACGATCCGCAGGTCATTGAGTTCTGGAACCTGGTCTTCATTCAGTTTAATCGGGCACCCGGAAAGAATGGTCAGCCAGGCAAGCTGGACCCCCTGCCCGCCAAGCACGTCGACACCGGCCTGGGCTTCGAGCGCATCTGCCGCATTCTCCAGGGCCGGCACAGCAACTACGAGACCGATGTGTTCACGCCCATCTTCGACGCCATCCGCGAAGTGACCGGCGTCCGCGCGTACACCGGCCAACTCGACGATCCGGTCGACACCGCCTACCGCGTGATCGCCGATCACATTCGCTGCCTGGTGATCGCCGTGGCCGACGGCGTGATGCCCTCCAACGAGGGCCGCGGCTACGTGCTCCGCCGCATTCTCCGCCGCGCCGTGCGCTACGGCCGACAGACCCTCGACGTGGCCGAGCCGTTTTTCTACCGACTCGTCCCCGCCGTGGTCGCCCAATTGGGCGAAGCCTTCCCGGAAGTGACGAAGAATCCAGGCGCGGTCGCCGAGGTGCTCCAAGAAGAAGAAGATCAGTTCCGCCACACGCTGGACCGGGGGATCGAGCGATTCGAAGCCGCTTGCGGATCGGCTTCGGGCAAGCAGATCGACGGTGATACCGCTTTCGAACTTTACGCCACCTCCGGTTTTCCGCTCGATCTGACGCAACTCATGGCCGCCGAGCGCGGCATGACGGTCGACGTGAATGGCTTCAACGAGGCGTTCCGCGAACACCAGGAAACCTCCAGGGCCGGCGCCGAAGGCGGCGACGCTCGAGCTTCGCTGGTGGACATCGTGCAGAAGTCCGAACTGGCCGACACGCAGTTCGCCGGTTACGACCGGATGGTGGTCGAGGATGCCCGGGCCGCGGCGGTGCACGTGGTCAATGGCGACCGTTACGAGCCGGTCGACGATCTGCCCGTGGGCACCGATGCGGCGGTGGTCGTCGATCGGACCCCGTTCTATGCCGAAGCGGGCGGGCAGGTGGGCGACTCGGGCTACATCCGATCCCACGAAGGCGCGGTGTTCAGGGTCGAGGACACCATCAAGGTCGGCAACGTGCATTTTCACCTCGGTCGGCTGGAATCGGGCAACATGCGCCGCAGCCGGCCGTCCCTGGCCTCGGGCACGCCGATCATGCTCGAAGTCGACGCCGACCGCCGACGTCGCATCATGACCCATCACACCGCCACCCACGTGATGAACCACAAACTGCGGATGGTGCTCGGCGATCACGTCCAGCAGAAGGGATCGCTCGTTGACGACCGGAAAACCCGGTTCGATTTCTCACACAACCAGGCGCTGGGCGCCGATGAAGTGGCGAGCATTGAAGAACAGGTCAACGCCGACGTGACCGCCGACCTGCCGGTTCACGCCGCCGTCGCCCCGCAAGACGAAGCCCTGAAGATTCACGGCCTGCGTGCGGTGTTCGGCGAGAAGTACCCCCCCCACGTGCGCGTCGTGTCGATCGGCCCGCCCCCGGAAAATCTGCTGGCCGCGCCGGCGCAGGACAAGTGGTATGGGTATTCCATCGAGTTCTGCGGCGGCACGCACGTCGAAAACACCGGCGAGATCGGCAGCTTCACCATCGTCTCCGAAGAGGCGGTGGCCAAGGGCGTGCGGCGTCTGACGGCGGTGGCCGGCGAGGGGGCCGCCGAGGCGATCGCCAACGGCCAAACGCTGCTCGAACGCCTGGAAACCGTCAGCGACGCCGAATCGGGCAAGCTTACCCGCGCGGTGACCGAGATCGGGGAAGCGATGAACGAACAGCCGCTGCCCCTGACCGTTCGCGTGAAGCTGCGCGACGGCATCGCCGAACTGCACAAGGTCATCAAGGCCCACGAGAAGCAGCAAAGCAAGCAGGCCGCCGGCGAAGTGGTCGAAACCGCCCGCCGCATCGCCGACCAGGCTGAAGGTGATGTGATCGTCACCTCGGTCGAAGGCGCCGACGCCTCGACGCTCCGCACGGCCATGGACGTGATCCGCAAGTCGCGCCCGGCCGCGGCGATGCTCCTGGCCGCGGTCGCCGAAGGTAAGGTGGTCCTGCTGGCCGCGGTGCCCGAGGCGAAGATCAAGCGGGGCCTCAAAGCCGGAGACTGGGTGCGCCAAACCGCGAAGATCGTCGGCGGTGGCGGTGGCGGCCGGCCCGACATGGCGCAGGCCGGCGGGAAGGATCCGTCCAAACTCGCCGACGCGCTTGCCGACGCCAGAACCTATGCCGCTGACCAACTCGAGTGACCAGCGAAAGTGGGGCGATTGCATGGATCAGGATGAACTGCTCGTCCGCAGCCGCGAGCTACTGGCGGAGGTGCACGTCCTTTCGCTCGCCACCACCGACGCCGAGGGTCGTCCTCACGCCGCCAACGTCTACTTCGCCGCCGACGAGCGGTTCGATCTGTACTTCATCTCCGATCCCGCATCAGCCCACGGCATGCACGTTGCCGCGTGGCCGACCGTGGCCGCCGCCGTGTATCCCGAAGTCGACGACCACACCCAAATCCGCGGACTTCAGTTACACGGCCGCGTCACGCTCATTCCCGACGACCAATGGGAAGCCGCCTGGACCGTCTACCTGGCGAAGTTTCCGTTCGTCGTGCAACTGGCCGACCTCGCCGAGGCCCAGCAGATCTACCGCCTGACGCCCACCTGGCTGCGCTACATCGACAATCGCATTGCGTTCGGTTTCAAGTGGGAAACGGATTGGCCGGTCGAGCCGCAGAGCGGCGGCGAATCATGAACCGCCCGCCGTCATCAGTTGTTCGGCCGCTTCGGCGATGGTGTCCGGCTCACTCATCCGCCCGGCGCCGGATGTGCGGCAGGCCTGCCAGCCTTCCTCCGGGCCGACCACGTGATAGCCGAGTGGATCGTGCAGCTTTGCCACGTTCCCCCGGGTGATCGGATTGGCCCACATCTCCGCGTTCATCGCCGGCGCCACCAGCACCGGGGTCTTCCGCGGCAGAGCGCAGATGACCGTGCTTACCAGGTCGTCGCAGATGCCGTGGGCGAGCTTGGCGATGATGTTCGCCGTGGCCGGCGCCAGGACAACCAGATCGCACTGCCGCGCCAGCGCGATGTGCTGGGAATCGTGGTTCTCATCGGCCTGCCACATGGAGGTGTACACCGGCCGACCGCTGAGGGTCTGGAACGTCAGCGGCGCGACGAAGTGGGTGGCCGCTTCAGTCATCATCACCGTCACCTGCGCCCCGGCCTGAACGAAGCGGCTGACCAGCGAAGCGGTTTTGTAACAGGCGATCCCGCCGGTCAGGCCCACGAGGATGCGGCGATCGGCAAGCGGATTCGATTGTGTGTTGGGATCGGGCAAGGTGCTCCACCCGATGGGTTCAGCATTCGACCGATGCGATTCGTCGGGCCACGCCAGGTCGCGAGCCGATCACTGCAAGGCTTCTTCGGGAGGCGTGACGTCCGTGTCGCTGAAATCGATGGTGATTTTCCCTTCGAGGATTTCGGCGATGGCCACCTCCAGGTCGTTGCGGCCCTGACGCTCGACCAGGGGGCGCGCCCCGTCCATCAGTTCCTTCCACCGGCCCTGAACCAACGCCGTCAGCTTGAAGCGGCCGCCCAGCTTGTCGACAATCTCGTCGCCTTTGAGTGCCTCGATCATTTCGCGCAAGCTCCTCGGGTCATTGTAGAGCCCCACAGTTTATCAGCTTCGCGCCGTTCTGCCAAGTCCATTATGCCGTTCGGCGCCCTGTTCCGGGTCGCCGGGGCAGGGCCAATCGTCAGGGTGGGCGTCCGATGGTGCATCGAAAAAAGGCATTGGTGTTCGGAAAATATGCATTGAAAGTTAGCGAGTGCGCCAGTATTATGCAGGCATGAATCGACTCGAACTGGAAGTATCGATTCTTGAGCGAAGCAGCCAGATTCTGGGCAGCGGCCTGGAGCCTGAAGATCTGTTCGGGCAGATCATGGCGTTGCTGCGTGAGCGTCTGGGCATCACCCGCGCCTTCATGGTTCTGCGGGATGAGGCGATCGACCGGCTTCGCATCGCCGCCGCGATCGGCCTGAGCGATGAGCAAAAGCGTCGCGGCGAGTACGAATTGGGCGAAGGCGTGACCGGCCAGGTCGTGGCCACCGGCGAACCGCGCATCGTCGCCGATATCTCCGAGGAACCGGACTTTCTCGACCGCGTGGGAAGCCGGGCGTCGGCTGTCGGGTCTGAGCAGCTCAGCTACTTCTGCGTGCCCATCACGATCGGCGAGCGCGTGGTCGGCGCCCTCAGCGTCACCAAGCCTTACGAGGACGAGCCGACCCTTGCCGCGGACGGCCGGTTGTTCTCCATCCTCACCGCCAACATCGCCCAGGCCATCCACGTGGCTGAACTGGTCAAACGCGAGAAGGAAACCTGGCTCGCCGAGACGAACCTGCTCCGCGAGAACCTGCGCAGCCGCTACCAGTTCGAGAACATCATTGGCACCAGCCAGGCCATGATGGACGTCTTCGCGACCATCGGCCAGGTCGCCGCCAGCCGCGCCACCTGCCTGCTTCAGGGCGAAACCGGAACGGGCAAGGAACTGATCGCCAAGGCGATTCACTACAACTCCCCGCGCCGCGATCAGCCCTTCGTTCGCGTCAACTGCGGGGCGCTATCCGAGCAACTGCTCGAAAGCGAGTTGTTCGGCCACGTGAAGGGGTCGTTCACCGGGGCGATCCGGGACAAGGTCGGTCGGTTCGAAGCCGCGGATGGCGGGACGATCTTTCTCGACGAAATCGGAACGCTGGATACCCAGCTCCAGGTCAAGCTGCTGCGCGTGCTGCAGGAGCGGGAGTTCGAGCGCGTCGGCGATCACAAGACCATCAAGGTCGACGTCCGCGTGATCGCCGCGACCAACCTGGACCTGCAGGACGAAGTCCGCAAAGGCGCCTTCCGCGAAGACCTGTACTACCGGCTGAACGTGGTTACGGTTTACCTGCCGCCGCTGCGCAATCGGCGGGAGGACATCCCGCTGCTGATCGACCACTTTCTGGATAAGTACAACAAGGAAAACGATCGGAATCTCAGCAAGATCAGTCGCGAGTTGATGAACACGCTGCTGCGCTATCCCTGGCAGGGCAACGTGCGCGAACTGGAAAATGCCGTCGAGCGCGCGGTGGTGCTGTCGACGGGCGACCAGTTCACCGAGGAACTGTTGCCCATGCAGATTCGCATGTTCGCCCAGCAAGGCCGCGACAAAACCCTGGCCGAGACGATCGAGACGCTGGCCCGAAAACTCAGCGAACAGGCGATCGAGGAATACGCCCTGCGCGAAGGTGAAGTCTACGGCCTGGTCATCAATGAAGTCGAAAAGCAACTGATCACCCGGGCTCTCGAAGGCAACAACGGCGTGAAGACCCGCAGTGCCGACTTTCTCGGCATCAACCGAAATACTTTGAACAAGAAGGTCAAAGACCTGGACATCGCCGCGGAGGATTGAGCCGGCGGATCGGTCACTTCGCGGCAGGGCGTTTCTCGATCACGTGGCAGCACCATCGCCCGCATCGCTTGCATCGCCACAAGGTCCACTTGCGCCCGACGGCGCCGAGGCGCACACCGGACTTGCCCAGGTGCTGCGTGTCACCGCACTTGAGGCAGCGAATCCGCCAGCCCGGCGCCCGGCGTTCCCAGCGGGCCCAGCTTGCCCGGTCGACGGGTTCGCCGGGTTCACGGCTCAGGGGGTCAACCCCATCACGATCAAAAGAACGATCAGCACGATGTTCAGCCCCGCCGACAGGATCAGCCACAGGCGCAAGCGGCGCAGTTCGCTGCCGGGCCTGGGCGCCAGCGCCGCGGGGGGAGCCGAGGCCTCGACGTCGGCCAGTCGGCCCAGCGCCTGGCCGCGGTCGGCGTGAACGGGCGGTCGGCCGCGGGCCACGGTGCGCAGGTCGACGATCAACTGTTCGGCGTCGGCGTAACGTTCGTCCGGCCGCTTGGCCATCATCATCTCGACGATCATGCTTACGCCGGCGGTCAGTTCGCCTCGCTCGTGGTCGGGCGGGGTGATATCGGTGACCAGGTGATGGCGGAGCACCTCCTTGAGGCTGTCGCCGCGGAAGGGCGGTCGGCCGGTGAGCATGTGATACAGCGTCGCGCCCAGGCAGTAGAAGTCAGCGCGATGATCGACGGTCGCGTCGCCGCGAATCTGTTCGGGACTCTGGTAGTTGGGCGTGCCGAACGACTTGCCCTCGGCGGCCCGGGCGTCGACTCGGCCGGCGGCGGTGCGGGCCAGGCCCAGGTCCGCCAGCTTCGCGACCCCCGAACGCGTGAGCATGATGTTGCCCGGCTTGACATCGCAGTGCACCAGTCCGCGGGCGTGGACGTGACGCAGGGCTTCGGCGATCTGAATCACGATCCGCAGGGCCTCGGCTTCGTCGTACGGTCCGTGCTCGGCGATGTGCGCCGCGGCGGTGGTCCCGGCCACGTATTCCATCACCAGGTAGTGCGAGCCGGCGGTCCCGACGTCGTGGGCCTGCACGATATTGGGGTGATTGAGTTTGGCGGCGGCACGGGCCTCGGCGAACAGCTTCTCGGTGAACTTCGCATCGCCGGTGAATCGGTCGTGCAACACCTTCACGGCCACGGTGCGGTCGAGTTTGATCTGCCGGGCCTTGTACACCGCCCCCGCCGCTCCCACGCCGATCCGCCGGCCGATCTCGTAACCGGCAATCCGCGGCGCAGGTTGTCTGGGGGTGTCGGGCATGACTATTCCAGACCCACCACGCGGTCGAGTTCGGCCATGGAGGTAAAGCCCCGGGCCACGAGGCGCGCTCCAGCGTCGGTGAGCGTGGGCATGGGGCTGCGGCTGAGCGCTTCGCGCATGGCGGACATGGTGGGGTTGGTCAGCAGCACGTCGCGCACGTCGCTGGTGGCGGTGAGCAGTTCGAAGATCGCCCGTCGGCCGAGATATCCGGTCCCCAGGCATCGTTCGCACCCGCGCGGTCGATAGAGGTGTTCAACCTTGTCGCCAAAGTGCCCGAGGCGATGGCGGTCGTGGGCCGACGGGGTGACCGGCTGTTTGCACGCCGGGCAAAGCTGGCGGACCAGGCGCTGGCTGACCACCAGGTTCAGCGCGCTGGCGACCATGTGCGGCTCGACGCCCAGGTCGATCAACCGGAACACCGTGCCCACCCCGTCGCGCGAGTGCAGCGTGGTCAACACCAGGTGTCCGGTCACCGCCGCCTGGACGGCGATGCGGGCGGTCTCGGGGTCACGGATTTCGCCCAGCAGAATCACGTCGGGATCCTGCCTCAGTACCGACCGCAACAGCGTGGCGAACGTGTTGCCGAGTTGCTCGTCCACCGGCATTTGCGTGATGCCTTCGATCTGGTATTCGACGGGATCTTCGATGGTCAGGACGTTGCGTTTTCCGAGGTCCAGGTCGCGGATGATGGCGTAGAGGGTGGTGGTCTTGCCGCTGCCGGTGGGGCCGCAGACCATCACCATGCCGGTGTCGCGCCGGGTGACATTGCGGATTTCGTTGAAGACCGGCTTGGGCAGGGCCAGGTCGCCGACCTCTTGGGGGCTGTTGGCGGTGTCGAGGACGCGCATGACGAGCTTCTGCCCGCCGATCGCCGGGGTGAAGCTGACGCGGTAGTCGATCGAGCGGGTCGGGGCGGTGGCGGAGAAGCGGCCTTCCTGGACGACCTGGCGGCGGGAAATGTCGATTTCACACAGCACCTTGACCACGCCGCACACCCGCACCCCAGTGTCCGGGCCGAGGCGCATCACGTCGACCATCATGCCGTCGA
Organism: uncultured Planctomycetaceae bacterium; assembly: GCA_964395825.1. Lineage (GTDB taxonomy): Bacteria > Planctomycetota > Phycisphaerae > Phycisphaerales > Zrk34 > JANQFT01. Next base: position 29,382 of record CAYNCM010000020.1, on the reverse strand, counting down.
CGCGCATGCGCACGGCGTGGCCGTCGCGGCGCGGTTCGATGTGAATGTCGGTGGCGATGGTCTGAACGCCGACCATCAACAGCAGCCGCAGCATCGCAGCGACGTTCCCCACACCGTCGGCGTCCTTGGCGTCGAGGGGGGTGCGGCGGGGGGTCATCAGCACCAGTTCATCCGCGCCGAAGCCCGGCCGCGGCAGGTCGGCGGTCATCCGGCGCAACTTCTCCAGGGCCCCGGCATGGTCGAGGATCGGTTCTTCCTGAGGTGGGGGCGGTTCGATGGCGTCGGCGATGAGGTCGGCCGCGGGCGGCGGTGGGGGCGCGTCGCGCGAAAGGCTGGGGTCGGATTGGTGCGGCGTGATGCGAGGTCCGGGCGGCGGGGGCGAAGGCTCGGGACCGATGAACTGGATCACGGTGTGGCCGAGCTTGAGCAGATCGCCCGATTGCAGGTACGCCGAGGCGATGCGCTGGCCGTTGAGTTTCACGCCGTTCCGCGAGCCGAGGTCGGCGACCCGATAGAACGCGCCTTCCGGTTCGACCACGCAATGGTGCCGGCTGAGCCGATCGTCGGGCAGGCACAGCCGATTGCCGGGATGGCGGCCGATGGTCAGGGGCTGATCGTCCAGGTCGTGTCGGCTGGACCTGCCGGCGAGGGTCACGATCAACTGCGGTTTGGCCATGGCGTTGTGTGCGGTGGGTCTGCGGTGTACGTGGCGGCCAGCCTAGCGGTCGTCGTCGCGATCGTCCAGCGTCGGATTGGGGTGAAGTGTCACTCGACTGGACCGTCGTTGAGCCTATCATAGTGCAAGCGGACGGGGGGGCGGGAGGCCGTTCCGTGGGGCTGAACGATCGGACGGGTCACAAGTCGACGGGGTATGCCGCATGAAGGAACATCGAGATCACCGGTTGGATGGAGCGCGGTTGCTGGTGGTGGAGGACAGTTTCGCCGTGGCCGATGCGTTGAAGTGGGAACTGGCGAGCTTCGGCGCGTCGAAGGTGGCGCTGGCGGCGAACGTGGAGCAGGCGATGAGGCTGCTCGATGCCGCCGAAGTGGACGCAGCGCTACTGGACGTGAACCTGGCCGGCGAAAGCGTGCTGCCCGTGGCCGAGCGACTGGAAGAATGCGGCGTGCCGTTCGTGTTCGTGACCGGCTACAGCGACACGGACATGCTCGATGGCCGGTTCACCGAAGTGAAATGCTACCAGAAGCCGATCTCGGCCGGTCAGATCGTCCCGGATCTGACGTCGATGATCGCCGCGGCAAGCGGAGGATGAGCCGCGCCGCGGAGCGTCAAGGGGCGATCGCTCGGCGACAGGCGGTATGCCCATCCCGCGGGGATGCATGGCCGGCCTGTTACACTGAACGCATGTCCCTGACCGGCCGACGGGCCAGCCAATTCCGTCGCGCGTTGTTGACCTGGTATGCCCGCGAGCATCGCGTGCTGCCGTGGCGGGCGGCGCCGGGCCAACGGGCGAACCCTTATCACGTGCTGATCAGCGAGGCGATGCTGCAACAGACGCAGGTGGCCACGGTGGTCGATTACTTTCGCCGGTTTGTGGAACGGTTTCCCCGACTGGCCGACCTCGCCGCCGCCGATGAACAGGACGTGCTGCGCCTGTGGCAGGGGCTGGGCTACTACCGGCGGGCGAGGAACCTGCACCGGGCCGCTCGGGTGATTGTCGAACAGCACCAAGGGCGCATGCCGACCACCGCCAGCACCCTGCGCGAATTGCCGGGGGTGGGGCGGTACACCGCCGGAGCGATCGCGTCCATCGCCTTCAGCCGGCGCGAACCGGTGGTCGACGGAAACGTGGCGCGGGTGCTGGCGCGGCTGTTCGAAATCGACACCGCGACCGAACAACCCGCCACACGCGAGCGGTTGTGGGAGTTAGGGGCGGCACTGCTGCCGCGCCGCGAGGCGAGCGCCGGCGATTTCAACCAGGCCGTGATGGAACTGGGGGCGACCGTGTGCCTGCCGCGCGGTCCGCGCTGCGGGCGGTGTCCGGTGCGGCGATTCTGCGCAGCGTTCGCTTCCGGCCGAACGGAAGAACTACCCGGCCCCTCCAAGCGGCGCAAGCCGACACCCGTTCGGCACCGCATCTTCGCCGTCGAACACGCCGGACGATACCTGTTCCATCAGCGCGGCAACGACGGCCTGTGGGCGGGATTGTGGGAACTGCCGACCTGCGAAAACCACGCCCGCAACCTGCAACGCGCTGCGGCTGCCGCGACAGGGCTGGTCATCGATGAACCGAAACCCCTCGGCCGATTCACGCACATCACCACACATCGGCTGATCACGTTTGACCTCTACCATGCACATCTGGACGCCGGTAAGCATCCGGAAGCGGGCAAGCGCAAGGAGAAGCGGGGGAAGGCGCGATGCTGGCGGCGGCTGGACGAGGTGGACGATCTGCCCCTGGCCAATCCGCAGCGCCGGGCGATCAACCTGCTGCAAGGGCTTGCCGCGCCGAGGCCGCGTCGATCCCGCTCACGATGAGTTGCTTGTTCGGCTGTGTGTGGCCGGCGGTCACCCGCACCTGGCGCTTCGGCACGCCAAGCGCCTTGGCGATCAACGCGCACACGGCCTTGTTGGCCTTGCCGCCCTCGGCCGGCGCGATGACTTTCACCTTCAACGCATCCCCGAGCCGCCCGACGACCTGGTCTCGACTGGCCCCCGGCACAACCTTCACGCGGATCGTCACCCCGCCATTCGCGCTGGCAATGTATGGGTACTCAAACATCAGGCCTTCCCGGTGTCTCTGGACTCCGTGGTCCGTCCGTCCCCAGCGTCTTCTTTCGGCGCAGAATATGATGGTAATGCTGGGCGAAGCGATGGGCCTCGTCTCGGATCGCCTGGACGACCTTCAAGCCCAGGTTCTGCCGCGACAGGCGGATCGGCTCCTCGCTGCCCTGACGGTAAATCAGTTCGTCCTTCTTGGCAATGGCGATCACCATCGGCGGGCGCACATCGAACTGCCCGAACGCCTTCAGCGCCGCGTGCAACTGACCCCGTCCGCCGTCGATCACCACCAGGTCCGGATACAACGTTTCGCTGGAACCGGCGTCGCGGTACGCCCGGCTGGCCACTTCGCGGATCGCCGCGTAATCATCGTTCGCCGCGGTGCGCACCCGGAATCGGCGGTACTGCGTCTTGAGCGGTCGGCCGTCCACGAAGCAAACCTTGCTGCCGACCGTCTCGCCCCCCTGCAGATGCGCGATGTCGATGCACTCGACGCAGCGAATCTCGCCCTCCATGCCCAGCGTCTTCTGCAATGATGCCAGCCCCTTGCGTGGATTGACGTGCAGCGTTTCGGTTTCCGGCTGCCAGCGGGCTGATCGCTTGCTGCGTTCGTCGAGCTTCTCGATGGCGTGAATCTGATCGCGCAGTACCGCCGCCCGCTCGAAATCCCGATCCGCCGCCGCCTGTTCCATCTCTCCGCGCAGCTCGCGCAGCATCACCGACCGCTTCGATGCGAGAAACCGGATCAGCCGATCAATGTCGGCCCGGTAGACTTGCTTGCCGATCCGCGCGGCGCAAGGGGCGGTGCACTGGCCGATCGGATGCAGCAGGCACGGCCGGAAGAAGCGGCGCTGCTCGTCGTCTTCGCGGATGTCCAGCGTGCAGGTACGGAACTTGAACACCCGCTGCAACAGCTTCATCGATTCGCGAAGGGCGTAGACGCTGGTGAACGGTCCGAGCACCTTCGCCCCGCGATAAGCCTCGGCCGTCGGATCGCGCGTGATGAACACGCCCGGAAAATCATCCCGCATCGTAATGACCAGATACGGAAACGTTTTGTCATCGGTCAGCCGCTCGTTGAACCGCGGGTGGATGTCCTTGATCAGCCGCGCTTCGGTCAGCAGCGCTTCCCATTCGCCTTCGCATTCGATCACGTCGAAATCGTCGACCATCTCCAACATCGGCGCCTTCTTCGGCCCCAGAGCCGCGGTCGCTTTGGCCACGGTCGACGGCAGAAAGTAACTGGCCACGCGGTGGGCCAGCACGCTCGCCTTGCCCACGTAGATCACCACCCCCGCGGCGTCCTTCATCAGGTACACCCCCGGCGCCTTCGGCAACTGGCGCGCTTTGGCGGCAAGTTGCGTCATCTTTTCCGCACGATCGGGCATGACGTGTGATTGTAGCGTGATGGCCCGGCATGGATATGCCGGGCGCCCCCGCATAGGCCATGCGGGGCGATCAAAGAGCCGGCGAGCCGGTGCGCTCAGACCAGCGACGCTTCGCGGCGGGCGGTGCGTTTGCGATCGGCTTCTTTGAGCTGCGTCTTGCGAATGCGCACAGAGCCGGGGGTGATTTCGACCAGTTCGTCGTGTGCGATGTATTCGAGTGCGGCTTCGAGGGTGATCCGGCGCGCGGCCTTGAGGGTGACGGTCGCTTCCTTGTTGGCCTGGCGGATGTTGGTCAGGTTCTTCCTGCGGCAGACGTTGACGGGAATGTCGTTGTCGCGGCAGTGCTCGCCAACGATCTGCCCTTCGTAGACCTGTTCGCCCGGGATGACGAACATGACGCCACGGTCGCCCAACTGCTCCACGGCGTAGGCGGTGACCTGTCCGGTTTCGGTGGCGATCATGACGCCGCTCGAGCGTCCGCCGATTTCGCCGCGGTGCGGGCCGTACGCCGCGAAGCGGTGGTGCATGATGGCCCGGCCGGCGGTGGCGGTGAGCAGCCGCGAGCGCAGGCCGATCAGCCCGCGGGCGGGAATGGTGAACTCGATCTGCGTGCGCGATTCGCCGGCGTGCATGTGCGTCATCTCCGCCCGGCGGTCGCCGACCAGTTGCATCACCGCGCCGACCGATTCGGCCGGGCAGTCGATGACCAGGTTTTCGATCGGTTCGGTCTGGCGGCCTTGCTCATCGGTGTGGAAGACCACCTGGGGCTTGCCGACCGACAGTTCGTATCCCTCGCGCCGCATGTTCTCCAGCAGGATGCCCAGGTGCAGCAGGCCGCGGCCGGACACGATGTGCGATTCGCCTCGCTCCTCCACGCGCAGGGCCACGTTGGATTGTAGCTCCTTCAGCAGCCGGTCTCGCACCTGCCGGCCGGTCACGAACTTGCCTTGCTTCCCGGCGAACGGTGAATCGTTCAGGCGGAAAGTCATCTGCAAGGTCGGCTCGTCGATGGCCACGGGCGGCAGGGCCATGGGACGCTCGGCGTCGGCCAGCGTGTCGCCGATGTCCACCGAATCCAGTCCGACCACCGCGAACAGATCCCCCACATCAATGCGATCGACTTCCCGCCGGCCGAGGCCCTGAAAACGGTAGAGCTGGCTGACCTTCTGCAGACGCTGCTTGCCAGAGCGGCTGATGGTGGCGAGGGTTTCGCCCGCTTGGAGGTTTCCGGCGAAGACCCGGCCGATGCCGATGCGACCGACGTAATCGCTGTAGTCGAGTGTGGTAATCAGGGCCTGAAGCGGAGCGTCGGCATCCAGGTTGGCCACCGGCACGTGCCGAATGATGGCGTCGAACAGTTCGTGAATGTCGGTCGTCCGACCGGCGCGGGCGGCGTCGAGATCGGCCGTCGCCCAGCCGTCGCGCCCGGAGGCGTAGATCGTGGGAAACGCCAGCGCGTGCTCCTCCGCCCCGAGATCGACCAAAAGATCGAACACCTCCTCGTGTACCTCGTGGGCCCGCTCGTCGGAGCGGTCCATCTTGTTGACCACCACCAGCGGCGCCAGTCCGGCGGCCAGGGCCTTGCTCAGCACGTAGCGCGTCTGCGGCATGACGCCCTCGGCCGAATCGACCAGCAGCAGCACCCCGTCGGCCATCATCAGCACGCGCTCGACCTCACCGGAGAAATCCGCGTGGCCGGGCGTATCGACGATGTTGATGTGCACGAGCCGGCCGTGGCGGTCGGTGTAGTCGATGGCGCAGTTCTTGGAAAGGATGGTGATGCCGCGTTCGCGCTCCAGCGGGTTGGAATCGAGGATGCAATCGCCGTCGAGCTCGCCGTGTTGGAACTGCCCGGACTGGCGCAGGAGCTGGTCGACAAGCGTGGTCTTGCCGTGATCGACATGGGCGATGATGGCGACGTTGCGGATATCGGTGCGTTGCATGGCGGGTGCTTGGGTATCTTCACGGCGGGAGACTGCCGATGGCCGTGGGATGGGATGGAGGGTGGGGGTTGGGGCGAACGTCGATTCAGGCGGACGGGAAAGGGGGCCAGTGGACCGCGCGCAGCGCCCGCATCGCCCGGGCGAACAGCAGGGCGTAGATGGAAGCGAGATGGCTCTGCGATCGGTTCATCAGTGGCGGGAGTTTAGTCCGCGTCCGCCGGCGCTTCAACCGGCCGGCGCTCCGGGGTGAATACGCTGCGAACGAGGTAGGTGCCGATGCCCACGACCAGGTACACGTCGGCGAGGTTGAACACCCAGGGATAGATTTCATCGCTGCCGCCGAGCCACGACGGCCAGTGCCAGCCCAACGGCAACCGTACCCCCGGCAGCATCCACAGCATGTCCCGCACCGCGCTGAACATGATCCGGTCGACCAGGTTGCCCACCGCCCCGGCGAGAATCAGCGTCAACACCGCGTGCATCAGCCATTGCCCGCACGTGGTGCGGCGGAACATCCACGCGATCACCCCGATGGCGACGAAGGTGATGGTCAGCAACAGCCACGTCTGCCCCTGGCCTAGGCCGAATACCGCGCCGCGATTGACCATCAGCCGCAACGCCAGCACGTTCGGGATCAGTGGCCGGGTCGCGTCAGGCAGGGGCTGCTCGCCGGCGACGACTTGCCCCACCTCGATCGGCCGGCCGGCCAGATGCTCGAACGACCACCACTTGAGCGCGAGGTCGCCGCCGATCAGCACCGCGCACAGACCGGCATACAACACGATCGCCCCGACGCCGGGGTGGCGCTCGGCCGGGTCAGCGGCGCGGGTCGTGGAAGGATCGGTCATGGGGTAACGATTGCCGGGTGATCCCGGGCCGCCCTCATTCGCGTTGACTGAGAACGCGAAAGCCTCGCCAGGCCCCGGCCGCCTGCCAGGGGATCCGCGGGTCAGAACTGCCCGTTGCCGTTGCGTTCCATTTCGCGGGCGGCTTCGATGGAGTACTTCGCCCAGGGCTTGGCTTCCAAACGGGCCTTGTTGATCGGCTTGCCCGTCACTTCGCACACGCCATACGTCTTGTCGGCGATGCGATCGAGCGCCGCGTCGATCTCACGCAGCAGCACGCGCTCTGACTCCATCAGGCCCAGCGTCAGTTCCTGTTCGAAATTGTCCGAGCCGATGTCCGCCATGTGGTCGGCGTAGTGCGACAGGTTCGCCGAGTCCTGGTTCTTCAGGGCTTCCTCGCCCATGGAACCCAGATCGCCGACCAGTTCGGTTCGCTTTTCCAGCAGCAGTTTGCGGAAGTAGCTCAATTCGCGGCCGGTCAGCGACGTCTTGACCTTCTTCGCCCGGCCCGACTTGGTGGTCGTCGTCTTCGAGACCTTCTTCTTGCCGGTCTTGGTCGACTTCTTGGTCGTTTGCTTGCGACGGGCCGTCTTCTTGCTCGACTTTTTGGCGGTCTTCGACTTGGTCGTTTTCTTCCGGGTCACCTTGGTTTTCGTCTTTTTCCTGGGGCCGCCGGAGGCGGCTTTTTTGCTGGTGGACTTGCGGCGCGCGGAGGATTTTCCGGCCCCGGTGGTCTTCTGACGCCTGGTGGTGGTCTTCTTCTTGGCCACGCTTCTCGAGCCCCTGTTTCCCATGGATCAGAGTCTGATAACGTCGCGGCGAGTCCCGGAGTCCGCAAAGTCCGACTATGCTAGCGACTGCCGGGCTGGCCGTCAACGCAACCGGGGGCCTGGCCCTGAGCCCGCCCAGGGCAATCGCAGGCAGGTTCGGCTCCTCTCCCCAGGTGGGGCAGAGGTTGGGTGAGGGGGTCGATTCATGGGCGCATCATCGTTTTGAGCCAACAGGAGCCGTGTCGACAGAACCCACCCTCACCCCAACCCTCTCCCTGAGAGGCAGAGGGAGCAAAGCCAGCTACTGGCGATCGTCCTGCTGAGCCCAGAGCGTCGTTGCATTGACGACCGGGGCAAGTCGAGCTATCCTCCCTCGGTCGTTCGGCGGTGAGTTGGACACGCCGATCTCAAAATGACCATGACCTTCCACAGGCAAGTCGATGAGCGGGATGTTCAGCGTGCGGCGATAAGGTCTCTGTTCGACAAGTCTGCCACAACTTTGCCCCAACCGGCTGTGAGCAGCAAATCCGAGCAAGACGCAACTGCTTGATGGCACGTTACTTGCCACCTTAGCTCAGTTGGTCAGAGCGGTGCTTTCGTAAAGCACAGGTCCGGGGTTCGAATCCCCGAGGTGGCTTTGGGCCGGTGCGGATGGCCGGTGCGGAACCGGTCGCTTCCATCGTCCCGCGGCCAAGCCCACATGGCGACCAAGGAGCATTGCTCGTGCGTGCGAACGAAATCAAGCCCGGAATGGCCCTGAAGCTGAACAACGATCTGTGGGTCATCACCCGCACCGAGCACGTGAAGCCCGGGAAGGGGCCGGCCTACGTGCAGGTGAAGGTCAAGTCGGTCGCCACCGGCAGCGTGCAGGAGAAGCGCCTGCGGGCCGTCGAGGAAATCGAACAGGTCCACCTCGACCGCCGCGAGATGGAATATCTCTATTCCGATCACACCGGCCACGTGTTCATGGATCAGCAGACCTACGACCAGATCAACATCAGCGATGAGTTGATCGGGGATCTGATGGTGTACGTCAAGCCGAACACGACGATCACCGTGCTGATGTACGAGGGCAAGCCGGTCTCGGTGGAACTGCCGAGCGCGGTCGACCTGCAGGTGACCGAAACCACGCCGCAGCCGAAGGGGGCCACGGCCACGAACCAGCTCAAAGAAGCCACGCTGGAAACGGGCCTGAAGACGCGCGTGCCGCCGTTCATCGAAAACGGCGAAATGGTCCGTATCAGCACGGAAGACGGCAGCTACCTGTCGCGGGTGAATTGACGCGGTTGTTCGTCTGTGGCCCGGCTGAGGTGCGGCGGGCGCTGGCTCCGCTTCGCTCACTCGACCCGCGCTTCGGGGTGTTCCTCGATCCAGGCCGGTGTGCCCATGTTTTCCTGGAGCACCACGCAATCGCTGTCCCAGAACCCGGGGATGGCGTGGCGGCAACGGGGGCAGCGGCCTCGGTCGAGATGGTTCGCGGTGACCATGAAGCCGTGGCGCTCGATGACCGTTTCGCCGCATTCCGGGCAGTGCGTGTCCTCCCACCCGCCGAGTTGGCCCGGGCGATTGCCCAGATAGATGTAACGTAACCCGGCCTCGCGCGCGATCTCGCCGGCGGTCAGCAGATCGGTCGCTTCGGTCGATCGCACGCCGTCCATCTTGTAATCGCTGTGAAACGCCGTGATGTGCCAGGGCATGTCGGGCGAGATGTCGACCAGGAACGCGGCCATCCGCTTCAGTTCATCCGGCGAATCATTGAAGGTCGGCACCAGCAGCGTGACAATCTCCACCCAGAAGCCCATGGCATGCAGTTGCCCGATCGACCGCCTGACGTGCGGGAGGAGGCCGCCCAGTTCGCGATACCGGCGATCGTCGAAGGTCTTCAGATCGACCTTGTACAACTGGACGTACGGCCGGATGTACCGCAGCACGCGTTCGGTGGCGTTGCCATTGGACACGTACGCGCCGATGAAGCCTTCGTCTTTGGCGGGCATGAGATTCGCCACCGCCCATTCGCTGGTGATCAGGGGCTCGTTGTAGGTCGAGCAAATCACCGGCGCGCGGTACCGGCGGGCGTACTCGAGGATTTGCTCGGTGGTGACCGGGTGAATCTCGGCCATGGCGTGGGGATCGCGCAGGGCCTGGCTGGTCACCCAGTTCTGGCAGTACGAACAGTGCAGGTCGCAGCCAAGCATCCCGAAGCTCAGCGCATCACGGCCGGGAAAGGCGTGATAGAACGGCTTCTTCTCGATCGGATCGCACGCCAGGCCGGCGACGTATCCGCCCGGCACCCTCAACTTGCCATCAGCGTTGAAACGCACACGGCAGACGCCCGTCTTGCCCTCGCCGATCCGGCATTCATGTCCGCAGGCGTAGCACCGCAACCGATCATCGTCCAGCCGGTCATACAACTGACCCTGTACCGTCATGCGGTCCAGCACGGATTTGAGCGCGTGTTTTTCGGACTGATCGATCATGGCGCGGTTCCCGGTCGGACCGGTCAGCGCATGATAGCCGGTCAGTACCGCGGGATCGACGGGTCGACGGTTCGGCTCCAGGCGTCGATGCCGCCGCGCATGCTGTGCACTTCGTCGAAATCCTGTTGGAGCAGGAAGTGGGTCACCGACAGGCTGCGCACGCCCTGGTGGCAGAAGACGATGGTCGGCGTTTCGGGGTCGAGGCGTTGGAGGTTGGCGGGGATATCACCCATGGGAATGTGCACGGCGCCGTCAAGAGCGGCCGCGTCGACTTCCTCTACCTCGCGGCAGTCGAGCAACAGCAAGTTCTCACCGTCAACCAGACGACGGCGGACTTCGACCGGATCGATCTGCGGAATCGGCTCGCTCATCGCGGCGAATGGTAGGGGTGGTTTGCTGAAGGGGCGGAAAGGGGGTTCTGCGGCATCGCTGCCCCTCAGCCGATGCCGCCTTTGAGGCCGCTTTCGGGGCCGCCGAACTTGTCGAACAGTGAGCCGAGCGATTCGTGAGCATGGGCCTTGTCTTCCTTGACCACGTACTTGCGCACATCGTCCCGACTGGCCTTGCGTCCGCCGCGCCGCTCGCCGTCACCGCCCCTGCCACCGCCTTCGTCGGCGGTCATCACGCGAATCGACAGGCTGATCCGTCGCTGATCCGGGTCGACGCTGAGCACTCGGGCCTTCACTTGCTGGCCCTGCTTGACCACGTCCTCCACCGTGGCCACGTGCCGGTCGGCCAGTTCGGAAATGTGGATCAGCCCCTCCACGCCGTCTTCCAGTTGCACGAATGCCCCGAACGGCGCGGTGCGGGTGACGGTTCCGGTCACTTCGGCATCGGGCTCGTACCGGCCGTCCACGCCGGTCCACGGATCATCCTGCATCTGCCTGAGCGACAGGCTGACCCGCCGCCGCTGTGCGTCGACGTCCAGTACCATCACATGGACGGCCTGGCCCTGCTGGAGGATCTGGGCGGCGTTGTTCACCCGACCCCAGGCCATCTCGCTCATCGGGATCAGGCCTTCGATGCCCTCCTCCAGTTCCACGAACGCCCCGAAATTCGCCAGCCGCGTCACGCGCCCGCTGACCTGCGTGCGCGGCGGATATTTCTGTTCCACGTTCTGCCACGGATCGGGCGCCGCCTGCTTGAGGCCCAGTGAAATGCGATCATTCTCCAGGTCGACCTTCAGCACCTTCACCCGCACCGTGTCGCCCACCTTCACCACCTGCGCCGGATCGTCCACGTGGCCGTAGCTCATGTCCGACACGTGCACCAGTCCGTCGATCCCGCCGAGATCGACGAACGCGCCGTACTTCTGGATGCTGCGCACGGTTCCGTCGCGCATCTGGCCGACTTCAAGCTCCTCGATCAGCTTCTTCTTCGCCTCGCGCTGCTCGGCTTCGATCACCGCCCGGCGGCTGAGCACGATCCGCTTGCCGCGCCGGTCGAGTTCGAGCACCTCGCATTTGAGCTTCTGATTGAGATATTCGTTGAGGTTGTCCACGTGTTGCAGATCAATCTGGCTGGCGGGCATGAAGGCGCGCTGGCCGGCGACCTTCAACTCCAACCCGCCGGTGTTCGATCCGGTCACCCGCGCCTCGATCACCATGCCGCGCTCCAGCGTGTCCCAGGTCGCCTTGGCCACCGCGCCCTCGCGCGACAGTTTAAGCAGCCCCTCATCGCCGAGCAGCCCTTCGATGACGAACGCCATCTGCTGGCCGATCCGCGGTTGTTCCTTGAACTGGGCGAGGGGGATGATGCCCTGGCTCTTGCCGCCGACGTCGACGAACACATCGTCATCGTGGACGGCGACGATGGTGCCGCGGGTCATGGTCGGTTCGCCGGACAGATCGCGGGGGCCGCGGTGGGACGCCGGGTCGTCGGCCGCCGGCGCGCCCTCTTCGTTGAGCAGGTCCATCACGGACAGGTCGCCCAGCGCCTCGTTGACTTCCTTTTCCAGCGCGTCATCGAGCGCACGGTTCTGCGGCTTGGGCTGATCGGACATGGGTTGCGGTCTCGTTTCGACTTCGCGGCGTGACGGTCGGGCCGCATGAGCTTTCTGGTCCAACGCAGTTGTTTATTCTACCACATCGGCGGTTGAAGCCGGGTACCATAGAGGATTCGTCGAGCAAGGGCCACCGGAGGATCCGGACCGAACGGCGGGTTGGGGGCATGTTTGCCGGTGCGTCCAATTTTCTGAAGGGGTTCGGTTACAAATTCGTTGGTAAACGGTTATGGACCGGTGGTGTCCGTGCCGACCGACGCATCGTAGTAGTTGCCGCCGCGACCGAGGAACGCCACGGCGAACGCCGTCTCGACGATGTCGTTGCCCCACGACCCATCCGACTGCTGCGAAGCGATCAGGTGATCGGCGGTGGTGTCGTACCAGTTGGAGCCGTTGAAGTCGCGCCGGCCGCTGAGCAGGCCCACGTGCTGCACCGCCGCGAGGTAGTAGTTCTTCCAACGCATGCCCGCGGTCGGATCGTAGTGCGTATCCATCCAGTACAAGCCCAGGTCGACCGAGGCCAGCACCTTCTCGCGCAGTGCCGCATGATCCTGCAGGTGATTCTGGTCTAGGGCCATCAGGAGAATCGTGAGCCCTGCGGCGGTCATCGAAGCGGTCGGATCGCGATCCGGCCGATAGGACCACATGCCCGAGGGGCTCTGCTGTTCGACGAGACGACCGCAGATCCGTCCCCAGCCTTGGTGGCTGATGAACATGCCGTTGGTCTCGCCGAGCCACAGCGTCAGGTAGCCGGCCAGCGTGGTGGACAGATCGCCGGGATTTTGCGGCTGGCGATCGAGGTGATAACCGACCGAACCGTCGGGCATGTGGATCTTGCTCTGGGTGCGGCCGATGTCGCCCTGGGCCACGCGGCGCTGGCGCATGTTTTCCGGCAGCGTTTCCCAAAGGTGCACACGGAAGCAGGCGGCGTAACTGCCGTGGAGGTTCTGCGAGAAGACCCAACCGAGCCCCTTGCGGAGTTGGGCGTTGGTGCGGGGGTTCTCATCGGCCATCATCAGCGCGTACGCCACCAGCGCCGACTGTCCGCCGAACCGGTGATGCTTCTCGTTGGGCGGATCGTTCTCCTCCCAGTGGCCGGCCTCATGCTGTTGCTCGTACAGCCAGGCGATCGCCTTATCCAGCGCCGCGCGCACGTCCGGCCGGACCACCACTTCCCCATAGGCCTCGCGCAATCGCTTGAGCTTCCGACGAGCCAGCTTCATCCCCACACCCAGTTCGTCCAGTTGCTCGTCGACGGCGTTCTTACGCTTCAGCGCCGCCAGGCGCTGATCATCCTGGTTCAGGTGCGTGGCGAGGTACTGCTCGTAGTACAGCCGCGCCCGAATACACATGGCCGGTCGATTGGGGTTCTTCGGGTCGGCTCCCCGATCGGCGTACCAGCCGGCCAGGTCGAGCAGTTCCTTCTGGCTCAACCGGCGCAGCGGCCGCGCGGCCATCGCCACCGAACGCGTGAACGCCTGGTCGGCCAGCCGCTCGGCATACTTCATCGCCCGCGCCGGACGATCGAGTTCGTACACGTAAACGCTGACCAACTGGCGCAGCGTCTGCTGATCGTCGGCGGTGGTTTGCAACTTCTCGGCCAGTCGGTCGATGCGCTTCTGCAGCCTGATCTGAAGGGCCGCCTCCTCCCGGCGGTCGGCGATTTCGCGAATCGGCGGATCCTCGCACAACGCCGTCAGTTCGCCCGCGGCTCGCAGCGCCTTTTCCGCCTGATCGCCCTGCACCTGATCAATGTGGGCGTTGGCCAGATCGAGATAACGCTCGACCATGTCATCCGCCGTTGGCGCGCCGGGCTGTTCGCTGCCGTACCATTTCTCACTGAGTTCAACCACCGCGCGGGTGAGATCAAGCTTGCGCGACGCATCCATGCGCGCCAGCCGCTTGCCCGCGGTGACCAGGTGGCGATAGCCGACCGGATGCTTCGAGGCGAATTCGAACGCCTTTTCCAGCATGAACATCGCGACCGCTCGATCCACACCGGTTTCCGAGGCGGCGTCGATCATCAGTTCGGCCAGTTGGGCATCGTCCGTCGGGCTCTCGGTCTGTTGTACGCGAAGCATGTCGGGCCCGAACCTGCGGGCGAACGCGGAGGCTGGATCGACGGTTTGGGCCTGGTCGACCGGCTCCTCGACCGCTTCGAGTTCGGGCATGGGCAGCGGGATGAACCGCGGCGGTGATTGATCGGCCGCTGCATCCTCGGCTTCCACAACCACCGGCCTCACCGACGCGCCCGCAGGGGGCGAATCGAACATGGTCGGTTCAGGCGTTGGGGCCGCCTCATCGATCGATTCGATTTCGACAACCGATTCGGTGGGCGTGGCGTCAGACGGCTGCCGGGTGATCTGTTCCGGCGCGTCGACCAGCAGGTAGCCGACCAGTATGACAATCACCACCACCGCCACCAGGGCCAGGCCCGCGACAATGGCTCCGACGATCAGGCCCATCGGCGGGCCGGCGCCTTTCGCGCGGCCGGCCGGCGCGGGCGCAAGGCGACCACCGCCCGCAGACGCCCCGGGCGATGATTCACTGGCCTCGAGCGCTTCGATCAGCGGCGAAGCCGATGAACCGGATGGGTCCGATGGGATCGCGACCGTGGCTTGACAATGGGGACACTTGGCCTTGCGGCCGGCCAGGTGATCCGGGGCGGAAAGACGGTGACCGCATTGCGAACACTGCACCTTGATCATGGCCTAACCTCATCGCCGAAGGGGATCAGGTGAATCGCGGCGTTTGGATTGTATCAGATCGACCGTCGAACCGGTATGACCGGTTTGGCGTTCAGCGTGAGGATTTGCCTTCGATGGTCAGGTCGGTGCGTTTGGCTTTGGGCCTCGAGCCGCAGCCGCATCCGCCGCGCAGGCGCTTGACCATCATGCGCCCGAGCGCAAACACCGAGGCCGCCAGCACCGCGGCGATGATGATGATCTGAACGACATCTTCCATCGACTAGCCCGTGATCGCCATGCCCACCTGGTAAACCGCCACCGCGCCGATCCACGCCAGCACCGACATGTAGACGAATCCGAACAAAGCCCAACCCCAGTTCGATTCCTTGGCCACCGTGGCCACCGTGGCCCCACACTGGGAGCATAGGGCGAAGAAGACCATCACGGCCATGGCCACGGGCACGTTGAACACCTTCTCGCCTTCGCGCGGGCCGCTGTCCCACCGGGCCTGGGCGAGCGCGTTGTTCAGCCGGTCGCTCGATTCGTCCACGTCGCCGCCGAGGTTGTAGATGATGCCCAGGGTGGCGATGATGACCTCGCGGGCGGGAAAGCTCGACAGCACGCCGATGGTGATCTTCCAGTCGAACCCGGCCGGAGCGAAGACGGGCTGAATCGTCCGGCCGAGCCGGCCCATGATGCTCTGCTGCACGTAAGCGCCTTCGATGCGATGCTCGAGCGTTTCGGCCAGTTGCGTCTGTTCGTCGGCGATCCACTGCCGCGCCTGTTCCAGCGTGACATCGCGCTCGTCGGCGAGTTGCTCGGTGAAACGGGCGGTGGCCTCGTCGGCCACTTCAGCCGGGCGGGGAAAGTAGAGCATCGCCCAGATGATGATCGACATGACGAGGATGATCGTGCCGGCCCGGACAAGGAATTCACGGCCGTTTTCCCACATGCGACCGAACACGTCGCGCAGGCGGGGCACGCGGTAGGCCGGCATCTCCATCATGAATGGCTGAGGGCTGACGCGGAACAGGAAACGGTTGATGATGAACGCCACCGGCAGGGCCACGACCAGCCCCACGAAGTGCATGGCGAACAGCGTGGCGGCGGCGACCGTCTCGCCGTACAGCGGTGCGACGAAAGCGCTGATCATCAACACGTAGACCGGCAGCCGGGCCGAACAGCTCATCAACGGCGAGATGAGGATCGTCGTGAGCCGCGCCCGGGGATTCTCGATGGTGCGCGCCGCCATCACTCCCGGCACGGCGCAGGCGAAACTCGAGAGCATCGGCACGAACGATCGTCCGTTCAGCCCGCACCAACGGAACAATCGGTCGACCAACATCGCCGCCCGCGCCATGTAGCCCGAGTCTTCCAGCAGGCTGATGAAGAAGAACAGAATAAGAATCTGCGGCAGGAACACGATCACCCCGCCCACCCCGCCGATCACCGCGTCCACGGCCAGGCTCTGAAGCATCGGGTAATCGGCGAGCATCGGTCCCACCCCGTCGCCGATCGCCGTGAAGACCCATTCCACCGCGCCCATCAACGGCACGGCCAAAGCGTAAATGGAATAGAACACCACGAACATCATCGCCGCAAACACCACCAGCCCGGCCACGCGATGGGTGAGCACGCGGTCGACCGATTCACTTCGCGTGACGCGGCGGCGAGTCGGGTATTCGACCACCGCCTCGAGCAACTCGCCGAGGTGCGAATAGCGCAGCACCGACTCGACGCTGGTGCGCTGGTAGCCGGCTTCCTCGACGATCCGCCGCGGTTCGGCCAGTTGCTCGGCACAGGTCGCGGCGTCCCAGCCGATGCGATCGGCCACAGCGGACTGATCGTCGAACAGCAGGCGGTGAATCTCAGCGCTGGACACCCAGCGACCGGTCGAGTTCTGCACCTGCTGCCGCACCAGCCCGACCGCGCGGGTGATCGACTCGGGCCAGTCAACCGGACGCATCTGCGGCTGACTTGCCAGCGCGCGATCGATGGCGCGTCGCAGTTCGTCCACGCCCTGGCCTCGCGAGGCGACCGTCCGCACCACCGGTACGCCCAATCGGCGGCCAAGCAGTTCGAGGTCGACCGTGATGCCGTGGTCGGCGGCGGTGTCGGCCTTGTTCAGCGCGATGATGATGGGCAGGCCCATGTCGGCGATCTGAGAAGCGAGGAACAGGTTGCGCATCAGGTTCGATGCATCGACCACGCACACGACCAGGTCCGGCCGCTTGGTGCCTTCGATGTGGCCGGCCAGCACGTCGATGACCACGCGCTCATCGCGCGAGGCGGCGGCCAGCGAATACGTGCCCGGGAGATCGATGAGCGTCACTGGGCGATCGCCCAGCGCCATGAGGCCGGCCTTCTTCTCGACGGTCACGCCGGGATAGTTGCCCACGCGCTGCCGGGTGCGGGTCAGTTCGCCGAAAAGCGTGCTCTTGCCGGTGTTGGGATTGCCGGCCAGGGCGACTTCAATCGTGGCGATGTCATCGGACAAACCCATTGGGGGTGAAACCTGGCGACTCACTGATTGTTCTCCACAAACGACGAACACTAACCTGCCCGGATCGCCGCGTCGATCGGTCGGGCCTCCGCCGGCCATCTGCCCCTGTGACCTGCCCGCTTCGGCAGCACCCGCCTCGAAGGGCCCATTGATCCGCGGTGTCGCCGTTGAGGGGCATCGTGTTCGTTTTGTCAACGTGAACAGTCGCCAATCAGCCCGGGCGAACGGACGGTGCATGGCGGGGCCTTGGAACGATACTCACACTCAATCGCAACACCCCCGCGTTATCATACATGCCTGATTCGTATTTGCAAGTGGGGTCAACGGCGGACGGCCGCTCAACCGGCGTCCGTGGCGATGGGCTGGTGGGGCGGTGCCTCGGCCGGGTGTTGTGTTTGAGGCTCCGCCGCCGAGTCAGCGATCTGCCTCGCCACGACGCCCCGCAACATGCACCGGCGAATTGCCAGACAGCATCCGTCGAAACGGATCATCACCGGATCGTGATCGCCATTGGAGATCACCTCGACCTTCACGCCTTCGCGCAGGCCCATGCGGCGGAGCCGGCAGCAGCACTCGCCATCGCCGACGATGTTCAGCACCTGTCCGAACGCGCCTTTGCCGAATGTATCGAGGGTGGCAACAACCATGAGTGGCCCAACATGAAAACGTTGCGACTGGGTGTCAACTTCACCGTAAAAAGCCTAGCTCACACATTCCCAAACGTCAACCAGTTTGTCCTTAAAATCCCGCTGGCGGACCGGATTCGCCGTTGGGCCGGTCGAAATCCAGCCGGTGGAACGTATAATGGTTTCGACCGCATTCGGCTGAGGGATCACCCGATGGGCATCGAATTCGCCGCGGACAACTACCTGACCACGCAATTACGCAAGGTGGTCAACTGGGCTCGCCGTTCGAGCGTCTGGCCCATGCCGTTCGCCACCGCCTGTTGCGGGATCGAACTGATGGCCACCGGCGGCAGCCGCTTCGACATGGCCCGATTCGGGGCCGAGGTGTTCCGCTTCAGCCCGCGGCAGTCGGACCTGATGCTCGTGGCCGGGCGCGTGGCGGTCAAGGAGATGCCCGTTCTCCAGCGGATTTACGAACAGATGACCGAGCCCAAGTGGGTGATCTCGATGGGCGCCTGCGCCTCGACGGGCGGCGTGTTCGACACCTACGCGGTGGTCCAGGGCATCGATCAGTTCATGCCGGTGGACGTGTACGTGCCCGGTTGCCCGCCGCGACCGGAGACGTTGCTTGAAGGCGTGATGGCCATCCAGCGCCTGATTGACCGGGAAGGGATGCCCGAAGCCGCCCCCGGAAGCACACGCCGCCCGCTGAACCTGACCGTCGAACCCACGCACACCCCGCGCCCCCAGCCGGTGCCGCTGACCGTCGGCGGTCGATGATGTCGGTGCTTTGCTCAATCCTGCTTCTGAATTTCGCAGCCGAAAGCCGCGCACCGGAGGTTCATCGCAGCGCCGGGGCGATGTCGTGTCGGAAGACTTCTTCCAGCAGATCAGCGGTCAGGCCGTCGGTTGAATCGTGGTAGTGAATGGAGCGGTTGAGTACGGCCACCCTCCCGCAGCCGGCCGCGACGGTGCGCAGGTCGTGCGAGACCACCACCACGGTCAGGCCCAGAGAGGCGTGCAGGTGGTGGATCAGTTCGGCAAAGCGCTGCTGCCCGGACACGTCCACGCCGACGGTCGGTTCATCCATCAGCAACACCTTCGGCCTCGCGGCCAGCGCCCGGGCAATGAACGTGCGCTGCTGCTGTCCGCCGGACAAATCGCCGATCGGCCGGTCGGCCAGGTCCGCCACCTCGAGTTGAGCCATCAGGTGCTCAACGTAGGCGCGGTCGTCCGCCGCGTGGCGTCGCAGCAGGCCCGTCTTGCCCACCAGGCCCATGCGCACCACCTGCCGCACGCTGACCGGGAAACGCATCTCCACGTCGTGGCGCTGCGGGACGTAGCCGACCAGGTCGCCCCGGCGGCACACCTCGCGCGGCTCGACGCCCATCACCGATACGCGTCCCCGGTAACCATCCAGCAACCCGAGCACGATCTTCAACAGCGTGGTCTTACCCCCGCCGTTGGGACCGACGATGCCGAGGTTGCACCCCGCTTCGACGTGCAGCGTCACGTTGTCGAGCACCGGCTGGCGGTCGTAGGCAAACGTCACGTTGTCCAGACAGATCACATCGTGCGCCGCATCGTGTTCGCCGAGTGGACCGTGACGGCAGACGGGATGGGGGCGACGTTCAGACAACGGACACCTCGGGGCGGGGAATGACGAATGACGAAACTCGAATGACCCATGCCCGGCCAAGGACCAGGGAGCGAATCCCCGGAACGACAGCATCCCCTACGGAGTGATGGGATGGGAATCCGTCGTTTGATTCGTCATTCGTCCTTGGCCTTACCTAAACCCTCAACCAGTTGCCCCAGATTGTACCGCATCATGGGAATGTACCCGGCGCGGTTATCGGAGTACGGATCGCCCAGCGGATCAAGCATCAGCGCTCGGACCCCCGTTTGCTGTTCGAGGCGGCGCACCGCGTCGGGGGCGAACTGCGGTTCGGTGAAGATCACGCGGATGTCGTGTTCGCGGATGGCGGTGATGGTTTGCTCGAGGCCGGCCATGGTCACCCCGGCCGCGGGGGCCTGCGTGCTGATGAGCGTGGCGTCGACGGTCAGGCCATAGCGTTTGGCCAGATGATCAAACGCATCGTGAAACGTCACCAGGCGCCCCCGGGGAACGTCCGCCATCGCCGCACGGTAGTCGGCATCGAGCGCGTCGAGTTCATCGACGAACTTCGCGCGGTTCGCTTCGATCGTCGTGGCCTGATCGGGCAGATGATCGGCCAGCGCCGCGGCCAGCGGCCCGACGAACCGCCGCATCAGCACCGGGTCCAGCCAGATGTGCGGGTTGATGGGCCCGTGAGGGTGATGGTCAGGGGCGTGAGCGTGTTCGTGATCGGGGAGGTGTTCGTGATCATCTTCCTTGCGTTCGATGTTCACCGCATGGGCGAACTCGATGGTCGACAACCCCTCGATGTTCCGGGCAGCGTCATTGGCCCATGGATCGACGCCCAGGCCCACCTTCACCAGTAGCTTCGCCCGGCGCAGTTGGGCCATGGACGAAGCGGTCAGTTCGTGTCCGTGTGGGCTTTGCCCCGGCGGCAACAGGCACACCACTTTCGCTTCGTCGCCGACCAGTTGCCGAGCCACCTCAGCCAGCGGATAGATCGTCGCCGCGATCACCGGGCCACCCCCGCCCCTGCCCGGGGAACGGGCTGAGTCGGAGGCAACGCGGGAAGACGCATCGTTTTCGCGGTCGTTGCAACCGGTCAGTGCGGTCGCAGTGATCAGCGCGATACGGAGGCAAACATGAAGTGTTCGCATGAATTAATGATAACAACGTATCAGTTTGCCGATCAACCCGCCCCAGCCAACGAACGCCCCCAGCCATGCCGCCAGCGAGGGCCGGCGAACCATGCGGGAGGCTGAGGGGCCTTGCCGGGACATGCTGCTGATTCGGGGGCCGGGAAAGACCAGGGCTATCGCAAGTGGCGGTTCCGGCCCCTCCCGGAGGCAGGGGGGGTTACCTGCGATGGTCCTGAGGAAAAGAGTCGTTCTGGCAAATTTGATTTTGTTTTTTCTACCAACCTTGGTAAAATCTCGCCGTTAACACGAAGGCCCGGCCAGTGTCGGTTCGGGTCGCACACCAGTCCGTTCACGCTTCCAAAGCTCGCTCCGCAGTAAGCCTTCCGGAACGCAGCCTCGATCGTGACGACTTGCAGGAGTTCCGGTTATGGCCTTGCGGATCTATGTCGGTAATCTTCCCTATTCCGTCAACGAAGAAGAATTGAGTGACCTGTTCGGCGAACACGGCACGGTCGAGGACGTGCATCTGGTCACCGATCGGGCGACCGGTCGTCCCCGCGGGTTCGGGTTCGTGTCCATGGCGGACGAGAACGAAGGGCGCGCGGCGATCGAAGCGATCAACGGCCAGGAAGTCGGCGGCCGAACGCTGACGGTCAACGAAGCCCGGCCACGTGAAGAACGCGGCGGCGGCGGTGGCGGCGGCGGCCGTGGCGGGTACGGCGGCGGCCGTGGCGGCGGCGGCGGCGGTCGCGGCGGCCGCGATCGCGGCGGCTGGTAAGTTCGTCCACCGGTTACGGTGATCGACGGGCTTGCGTCATTCTGTGCATCGAACGGCCAACGCGATCCCGGTCGCGCTGGCTGTTTTTATTTATTGTCACCTGGTTTTGGCATTGGAGTTTTGACATGTTTCGTATCTATGTGGGGAACCTCAACTACGACACGACCGACGACATGCTGCGCGAGTTCTTCGAGCAGTTCGGCCAGGTCAGCGAAGCGGTGGTCATCAGCGACCGCGAGACCGGCCGCTCGCGCGGGTTCGGTTTCGTGACCATGGCCAACGAGGACGAAGGCCGCGCCGCCATCGAGCAGGCCGACGGCCAAGACCTCGGGGGCCGATCGCTGACCGTCAACGAAGCCCGCCCCCGCACCTAAGCGTGGATTGGTGTGCGGTGCTGGCTTGGGTCAGCCTCGCACCTGCGCCCACTGTTTATCCAGGCGCTTGGTGGAAACGGCGATCGCCGTGCCCAACTCCTGGGCGAACAGGGACACGCGGAATTCCTCGCACATCCAGCGATAGGTGACGAACGCCGCATCGCCACGCCAGTCGGTGCGGTCGGTCATGTGCCTCACGCAGCGCGACCAGTGCGGGGCGAGGCGGGCGGCCTGATCGGCGTCGCGCGACGCCTTGCCCGATCTCAGTTTGTCGAGACGGGCGGCGATGCCACGCAGGTAGCGCGGGAACTGGCCCAGCCACGCCCACGGGGTGTCGGTGAGAAACCGACCGGCGACCAGCAGCTTCAACTGCCCCCGCATGTCCGCGGCCGCCCCGGACCACGCCGGCCGCGTCGCTCCGTCGATCGCCATCGCCGCTTCGTGGTACGCCTGGCCGATTCGGCCCACCAGGCGGCCCACCTGTTCGGTTGCCGGGCCGATCGCGTTCCACCCGGATTCCAGACGTGCGTGGAAATCGACCGCGGTGCGAATGTCCGCGTCATCCGAGCCGAACGCCCGGTCGGCGATCAGCGCGATCAGTTGATCGCGCAGGTCCGCGGGCGCGGCGGCCGGGGCCAGTTGCACGGCGGTCCGTTCGAAATCCCTCAGGTTCTTCGAACGGTAATCCAACTCGCCCGACACCGCCAGGATGAACAGTCGGCGCAGGCCCGCCCGATGGGCGGCACCCGCGGCGCCTGGTGAATCGAACAGGCGGATCGACACCGACCCGCCCGCATCGACCAGCGCCGGATACGCCTTCAGCGTCAGGCCCGCCCGGCGGTGTTCGATGCTTCGCGGCAGTTCATCGAAGTCCCAATCGGTCAGCCCGTCGCGCGTCAGGGGGTTATCGGTGATCGACGCGAAATGTTCGGTCAACTGGTCGGACAGTTCCTTGCGCAGGGCCGCCGGGTCGCGCCCCGCGGCCAACCGCTTGCCCGACTCGTCGACCACGTTCACCTTCATCTTCAGATGATCGGGCAACGCGTGGGGGTTGAAATCCTCCGGTCGCACGGGCGTCGAGCCCAGCGTTTGCAACAGCTCGGCCAGGACGGCGACGAACGGCCGGCCGTCTTCGGTCAGGCGCGCGGCGCAGGCGTCGGCCCAATGTCCGGCGGGCACGAAATGGGTGCGGATCGGTTTAGGCAGTGTGCGCAGCAGCTCGACGATCAACTCCCGCCGTCGGCCGGGCACCAACCAGCTCAGTCTCGCTTCGTCGAGTTGATTGAGGGCGTCGAGGCGTACCGTCAGTGTCACGCCGTCATCCGCATCGCCGGGCGCGGCGAGGTAGTCCAGCGGCAGCGACGTGCCCGCGGCGGCGAGGTGATCGGGAAACGCCTGGGCCGTGATGTCCTGCGCATCGCCGGCCAGCAGATGATCGTTTGACATGAACAGCAGCCGCGGGTTGTCTCGCTCGGCGGCGCGCCGCCACTTCTCGAACGTCGGGCCGTCGTGCACATCGGCGGGAACGCGGGCATCGTAAAACGCATACCGCGCCTGCTCGTCGGCGAGGATGTCGTGCCGGCGGGCCTTGTCCTCCAGCTTCGCCACCTCGTCCTGTAATCGGCGGTTGTGCCGGGCGAACGGGGCGGTGGTCTCATATTCGCCGAGCACCAGCGCATGATGGATGAACAGCTCGCGCGAGGCTTTCGGATCGATACGGCCGTAGGGCACGGTGCGGCGCGGCACGATAACCAGGCCGTACAGCGTCACCCGTTCATCGGCGACCACGTGCGCCGATTCAGCCTGCCAGCGTGGTTCGGCATAGTGGCGTTTGACCAGGTGTTCGCCGAGCGATTCGATCCACGGCGGCTGAACGGGCCCAATGGTGCGGGCGAACAGGCGCGTGGTTTCGACCAGTTCGGCCGCCATGACCCAGTGCGGGCGCTTATCGAACTGACCGGATCCGGGGAACAGGTGAAACTTCGTTCCGCCGGCGCCGGTGTATTCGTATTTGCCTGTGCGCAGGCCGACGTTCGCCAGCAGCCCGGCCAGCAGCGCGCGATGGATCGCGTCGGGTGATGCGGGGCGACGGTTGACCTTCGCCTGGCGCGCGGTGATCCGTTCCTTGAGCTGATGATGAATGTCGTACCATTCGCGCATGCGCACATAGGACAGGAAATTCTGTGCGCACGCCCGGCGAAGCTTGCTGCGCGACAGGTGCTTGACCTGTTGGCCGTAGAAATCCCACAGGTTCAGATAAGTGAGGAAATCGGAATCGGGATGGGCGAAGCGGGCGTGGGCTTCGTCGGCGGCCTGCTCGCGGTCGGCCGGTCGCTCGCGCGGATCCTGCACGCTCAGCGCCGCGGCGATGACCAGCACCTCGGCCAGGCAGTTCTCCTGCCCTGCGGCGAGAATCATCCGCCCGATGCGCACGTCGATCGGCAGCCCGGCCAACTCCCTGCCGATGGCGGTCAACGCGCCGCGCTCGTCCATCGCGCCCAGTTCGTGCAGTGTGCGATAGGCCTCGGTCATCATCGCGCGACTCGGCGGGTCGATGAATGGGAAATCCTCCATCGTCCCCAGCCCCAGCGACTTCATCTGCAGCATCACGCCGGCCAGGTTCGAACGCAGCACCTGCGGCGGGGTGAACGGTTCGCGCGCCTGGAGGTCTGCCTCGGAATACAAACGGATGCAAACCCCGTCGCTGGTCCGGCCGCAGCGTCCGGCCCGCTGGGCGGCGGACGCCTGCGAGATCGGCTCGATCGGCAGACGCTGAACCTTCGCACGATGGTTGTAACGGCTGACGCGGGCATGGCCGGTGTCGATCACGTAACGGATGCCCGGCACGGTGAGCGACGTTTCGGCGATGTTGGTCGCCAGCACGATCCGCCGGCCGGGGTGAGGCGAGAAAACCTTCATCTGGTCGGCGGCGCTGAGCCGCGCGAACAGCGGCAGTACCTCCGTGCCCGCCGGGTGATGTTTGCGAAGCGCCTCGGCGGCGTCGCGAATCTCCCGCTCACCGCTGCAGAACACCAGCATGTCGCCGGTCCGGTCGAGCGAAGCCAGTTCATCGGCCGCTTCGAGAATCGCCGGGATCAACTCGCGGTCTTCCACGTCGGGATCGTCCGAAGAAAGCGGGCGGTGGCGCACTTCGACCGGATACGTCCGGCCGGACACCTCAACGATCGGCGCGCCGTTGAAATGTTCGCTGAAGCGATGGGGGTCGATGGTCGCGGAGGTGATGATGATCTTCAGGTCGCGCCGGCGTTCGAGCAGTTGCCGCAGGTAACCAAGCAGAAAGTCGATGTTGAGACTGCGTTCGTGGGCTTCGTCGATGATGATTGTGTCGTAGGCAAGCAACTCTCGGTCGTGCGGGGTTTCGGCGAGCAGAATGCCATCGGTCATCACCTTGATGAGGGTGCGGTCGTCGGTGTGGTCACCGAAGCGGACCTTGTACCCGACGGCCCGACCGAGCGGGGTTCGCAGTTCCTCGGCCACGCGGGCGGCAATGGACCGGGCGGCGATGCGTCGCGGCTGGGTGTGGCCGATCAGCCCCGTCACCCCGCGCCCCAGGTCCAGGCACAGCTTGGGCAACTGCGTGGATTTGCCCGAACCGGTCTCGCCGCACACCACCACCACCGGATGATCGCGCAGGGCGGCGGCGATGTCATCGCGCTTATCGGCGATGGGCAGGTCGGGTGGGTAGGCGATGGTGGGGCGGTTGCGGCGGCGGGCGTGAACAAGATCACGCGACTCGGCGAACTGCCGGCGGATGCGCGCGAGCAGCCGATCGACCGGCTGGCGGCGTCGCTGGCGTTGGGCAGCCTGGCGCAACTGCCGGCGCAGCACGGGACGATCACGCAGCATCGCTTGCGACAGGTCCACGCCGGGAATGGGTGAGGTGCGCGTCATGCCAAGCGACAGGATAGCAGGGCGGTCAAAGGTTCAGCCCAGCGTCCGTCCGCCGTCCACGCGGATGATCTGGCCGGTCAGGTAATCGGCGTCGCGGGCCAGGTAGATCGCTGCGCTTGCCGCGTCGTCGACCGTGCCCGCCCGACCGAGCGGAACCTGGTGGAGGTAGGCGTCGCGCTGGCGGGCGGTCATATCCTCCGCCCAGTCGACCACGCCCGGTGCGATCGCGTTCACCGTCACCTCCGGCGCCATTTCCCGGGCCAGGCAATAGGTCGCCTCCAGCAGGGCCGCCTTCGACACGCTGTAGGCCAGGTACCCGCCGCGCGAATGTTGCAGCAGGTGCGTGTCGAGCAAATGAATCACCCGTCCGCCGCCGTCCGCCGCGAGCAACTCGCCCAGCGCCTGCGTGATCATCACCGGGGCGGTGGCGTTGACGCGCAGATGCTCATACCACGCTTCGCGGGTTACGTTCGGCCAAGCGGTCGGATAGTAGACCGCCGCGTTGTGCACCAGCACGTCCAGCCGATCCGCCCCGCGCTTCAAACCCCTCGCCACGTGCCGCGGGGCATCGGGCGACGCCAGGTCGACCTGAACCGTCCACCCCCGGCGGCCGAGCGCGGTGATCTCGGCCACGGTGCGCCCGGCCTCGTCGGCGCTGGTCTGGTGGGTGATCATCACGTGGCAGCCGGCCTCGGCCAGGCGCAGCGCGACCGCCCGGCCCACCCGGCGCGATCCACCGGTCACCAGCGCCACCTTATCGGTCAGGTTCATCGTCTTGATCCTCGTCGTCGGCCTCGGGGGCCAGGCGTCGGGCGGACTCGGTCCACGGGTCGCGGTCGGGCGCCGGGTCGCCCGGTTTCCGGGCCGACCGTGCCTCCGACCGCGCCCACCACATGCGGATCAGCCGCATCACCAGCACCGCCAGCAGCAGCGCCGTCAACAGCACGACCAGCCCCCACAGGGCGAAGGCATAAACCGCGGGGCGGTCGGCGGGTGTCTGCGCGATGAGCCAGCAGCTACAATGCATGACGAGATTCTAACCCAACGGCGGCCCGGGCGGGCGTTGATGGGGCGAATGATGGAGCGGTCGGGCCGAAAAGCCGACAATACACCCAGCGGCCGGGCGAACGGAGCGGCGGCGGGGGCGTAGTATGTCCCCACAGGGACCGGGCGACTTCCAGGCACCCAACGAGCAGACCCATGCGAGATTTGAAGATGTCGATGACCAGCGGGATGGTGGTGATCCTGTTATCGGTCACCGCGCAGGCGATCGCCGAACCACCGCTTTCGGCCGACCAACTCACCGCCGAGGCGTCGGCCCTGGCGAAATCCGGTCGGCTGGATGAGCTGATCAACGTCCTCAAAGCCGCGCCCGCCGGGCAGCTTGGCGACCCCGAACTCGCCGCCCTGCGCGAACAGATCGACCATCACGAATCGATCGAAGCCCAGCGGCGGACCAGAACGCGGCAGGCTTTCGAGAAGCGCATGGCTGAAATGGCCGAACACCGCGAAGCCGGCGACCTGACCAAGGCCATGGCCAAGGCCGTCGAAGCCCACGACCTGGCCGATGATCGCGATGCGTTTCTGCTTCGCGAGGACGTTCTCGGCCTCGTCCGCCAGGCCGAAAACAAGGCCAAAGACTACCAGGCGAAGCAGGAATGGCTCGAAGCGCTGTCGCTGTACCGTCGGCTCGACCTGCTGTACGAGATGCAGCGCCGGTACAAGGGGCACGTCCGCCGCATCGCCCAGCGTTTGCGCCTGCTGCGAACGTACGCGCCTGATGCCTGGTTCGAACAGTCCGCCGCGTATGCCGAGGCTCACGGTGACCCGCCGCCCGAACGTTGGAGCGGCGATGAACAACAGAACTGGGAGAAGGATCTCGAAAAGGTTGACAGCGCCATGCTCCGCCGTGCGCTGGTTCTCGCCGCCCGGCAGCACGTCGAAGCGGCCCGTTTCGAGCAACTGCTGCGCGGTGGTCTCGACGGGCTGTTCGATTTCCTCGAAACCGCCGGCCTCGACCAATCGTTCCCGTCGCTGAACGACACGGCCAAGGTCAACGCCTTCGCCACGGAACTGATGCGCCTCAAGGCCCGCATCGACAGCCGCACCGTCGACATGGCCTATCCCGACGCCAGCGCCATCGTCCGCGATGTCCTCCAGGCCAACCGCGACACCCTCGACCTGCCCGAAGCGGTGGTCGTTTACGAATTCGGCGAAGGGGCGGTGGCCACGCTGGACGATTTCAGCTCGAACATCTGGCCCGCCCAGAAGGCCCGCTTCGAGCGCACCACCAAGGGCGAGTTCACCGGCGTGGGCATTCAGATCACCCTGACCGATGGCGAACTGACCGTTGTCAGCCCGCTGGAAGATACCCCCGCCCATCGCGCCCACATCCAGGCCGGCGACCGCATCGTCACCGTCGACGGCCGACCCACCACGGGCATCAGTCTCGACCAGGCCGTCGAGGAAATCACCGGACCCGAGGGAACCAAGGTCACTTTGGGCATCCGTTCGCCCGGGGCTGACCTCGACCGCAATGTCACCCTCACCCGGGCCCGCATCAAGCTGACCAGCACCAAGGGCTGGCGTCGCGAGGCCGGGGGGGGATGGGATTACTACATCGACCCCGCCCTGCGGCTGGGCTACGTGCGCGTCACGCAGTTCGGACCCGACACCGCCGACGCGCTTGACAAGGCCGTCCAGCAGATGCGCCAGGACAAGGGCATCAACGGGTTGATCCTCGATCTGCGGTTCAACCCCGGAGGCCTGCTCACCGCGGCCACCGCCATGGGCGACCGGTTCCTTGCCGATGGCGTGATCGTCTCCGGCCAGGCCCAGGCCGGCGCCACCGCATGGCAGGCCCGCGCCTACGAGCACCACACCTATCCGCATTTCCCGGTGGTCGTGCTGATTAACCGCGGCAGTGCCTCGGCCAGCGAAATCGTCGCCGGCGCCCTGCAGGACCGCCACCGCGCGATCATCCTCGGCGAACGCAGCTACGGCAAAGGTTCGGTCCAGCAGGTTCTCTGGCACAGCGATGAGCAGGCCGCCCTCAAGTTGACCACCCAGTATTACGTCCTGCCCAGCGGCCGCATCATCCACCGTCGGCCGGGTGTTGATCACTGGGGCATCGATCCCGACATTACCGTCCGCATGACCGATCAGGAAGTCGAGCAACTGCTCAAGGCCCGTATGCTGCTCGATGTCCTGCGCGACGCTGAAGGCCAGGACGTTGACCCCGAAGCTCTTATCGGTCACGGCGATGACGAGGACGACGAAGCCGAAGAAGAGCCGCTCCCGCCGATCAGGGATGCGTCGGACATTCTCACGCTCGGCCTCGATCCGCAATTGGAAACCGCCCTGATCTTGCTCAAAGCCCAGGCCATCGACGACCCTCGCGGCTGAGGAAGCAGATAAGGGGACATTCTACTTTTTGGAATAAGGGGACATTCCCCCTTTTCGAGGCGGAGAAAGGAACAGTCTGCTGTTTCGGCCTGGTATTGCGTCTGCACCCAAGATTCGGGAATCGGTTTTGGCCGCGACCCGCAGGGGAGCGCTTCGACACCGCGCTCGCCTACGG
>CAYNCM010000019.1:0-38504 GCA_964395825.1 uncultured Planctomycetaceae bacterium | reverse complement strand
GACCCGGAGGTCGGAACCTTCCAGGTCAAGGCGACCAACGGCGTCACGCACCTGGGCGGCGATGACATCGACCAGCGACTGATCGACCACATCGCCGACCAGTTCAAGCGCGAACAGGGCATCGACCTGCGCAACGATCCGATGGCCCTGCAGCGGCTGAAGGAAGCGGCCGAGAAGGCCAAGTGCGAACTGTCCAGCGTGATGGAAACCACGGTCAACCTGCCGTTCATCACCGCCGACCAGTCCGGCCCCAAGCACCTGCAAATGGCCATCACCCGGGCGACGCTTGAATCGCTGATCGGCGACATGCTCGAGCGACTCCGCAAGCCCTGCCTCAAGGCCCTCGAAGACGCCAAGATGTCTTCGGACAACATCGACGAGGTCGTGCTCGTCGGCGGCTCGACGCGCATCCCCGCCGTCCAGGCCCTGGTCAAGGACCTCTTCAAGCGCGATCCGAACAAGTCCATCAACCCCGATGAGGTGGTGGCCATCGGCGCCGCGGCCCTGGCCAACGAACTGAGCAAGGGCGCCGAGAGCGACATCCTGCTGCTCGACGTCACGCCGCTGACGCTGGGCATCGAAACCCTCGGCGGGGTGATGACCAAGCTCATCCCGCGCAACACGACCATCCCCCACGAGAAGGGCGAAACCTTCTCCACCGCCGCCGACAACCAGACCGAAGTGACCATTCATGTGCTCCAGGGCGAGCGCGAAATGGCCAGGGACAACCGCACCCTGGGCCAGTTCAACCTGTCGGGCATCGCCCCGGCCCCGCGCGGCATGCCGCAGATCGAAGTCACCTTCAAGATCGACGCCAACGGCATCCTGCACGTGTCGGCCAAGGACAAGGCCACCGGCAAGGAGCAATCGATCGAGATCAAGGGGTCCAGCGGCCTGAGCGAAGATGAAATCGAGCAGATGAAGAAGGACGCCGAAGCCCACGCCGAACAAGACAAAAAACACCGCGAATTCATCGAAGCCCGAAACCGCGCCGAACAGAGGGTCCACCAGACCCGCCAGGCCCTCCAGGACCACGGCGACAAGGTCAGCCAGGAAGTGCGCGGCAACATCGAACAGGCCCTCGGCCGCGTCGACGAAGCGCTGAAGGGCGAAGACAAGGCCGCGCTCGATTCGGCCGTCCAGAACCTCGAACAGCAGTCGATGGAACTGGGCAAGGCGATGTACGAAGCCCAGGCCCAGCAAGCCGACCAACAGCAACAGGCCGCCCCGGAAGGCGACCCGGCGCAGGCGGACGATGCGCCGTCGAAGAAGGGCGATGACGATGTGATCGACGCCGACTACGAAGTCAAAGAGTAAACCCCGGAATCGCACAAGACCCGCTTATCCAGGAAACCACTTCACCCCCGGTGCCGTTGCTGGAGTTGCGCTGGCACTCCACAACTCGATGACCGATGACCGGCACGGCGCGGCTTGCCGCAGGCGGGCAAGCCGGGGCACCCCGCGCCGGCCCCTTTCCCCGCCCGGGATCCGATAACCGCCGCCCCTCGCGTCGCTCCCGGAAACGGGAGCTTCCGGCGAGGATTTTTTTGAACCGGCAAACCGTTCGTGCGTATGGAAGAATGCAAGGCAAACGAACGTCTGTTGTGACGGAGTGTGCGAGTCTCCAGGGTTTCTCCTTGCCTTGTCAGAATCCTCCTTTCCTCCTCTTGGCCCACGGTCACCCCACCCGTGGGCCATTTTTTCGGGGATGACGGGGCTGCCGATCCTGCAAACCCGCGCCGGCGGGCCGGTATGATGGCGGCATGAGAAACCGGGACGAACAGGCCCTGCTTTGCGCGGCCGACCTGCATCGGCTGGGCGATCTGATGTTCGTCGCCCGGCGGCTGGTTGAAGGCGTTTACGCCGGCCGGCACCGATCGCCCCGGCGCGGCCATTCCACTGAGTTCCACGACTATCGGCCGTACACCGAAGGTGACGAGCCGCGACGGGTCGACTGGAAAGCCTTCGGCCGATCCGACCGGCTGTACGTGCGGCGTTACCGCCACGACGCCCAGCTCGACATGCACCTGCTGCTGGACCGGTCGGCCTCGATGGACTTCGCGGGGCTGGGGCGCGACGGACGCCCCGCCGGCGGGCAGGTGAGCAAGTGGACCTTGGCCCGGCAGCTTGCCGCGGCGATGGCGATGCTGGCCGCGCGCCAGGCCGACCGCGTGAGCCTGACCGTTTTTGATTATCGCGCCCGGCCGGTGGCGCCGGCCGGCGGCACGTGGGGGCACCTGCAACGGTTGATCGGCGAGCTGCAGACGCTGTCGCCCGGCGACCGGAGCCAGCCGGTTCCCGCCCTGCGCCAAGCCCACGCCGCGATCGCCCAGCGCCGGCGCGGCATGGTGGTGTTGATCGGCGACCTGCTCGAAGAAGCCGGCGACTGGCTTCGGGCGCTCGATCCGTTCATCCACGACCGGTTCGACATCGTGGTGTTCCACGTGCTCAGCCCGCAGGAACTGGATCTGCACGAGGTGGGCGGCGTGCGGCTGGTCGACCTGGAAACCCGGCAATCCGTGCGCACGTTCGGTCCATCGATCCGCCAAGACTACCGCCGCCGGATGGCCCGGCACATCGACACACTGCGACGGGGCCTGGCGGCCCACGGTGCCGATTACCAACTGATGACCACCGCCGCGCCGCCGGTCGAGGCCCTTCGCCGGTTCGTGGTCCGGCGGCAGGCCTTGGCGGCGGTGTGAGCGAATCACGCCAATTCACGTAAACATCACCAGTTAGGTTGAACTGCGGGGGCCGATCCGTCGTCTGATTAACCGGCGGATCGCCCGGCGACGGCCGTCAGCGATCTGCTACCATGTAGCTTCGGCGGCCGGTCGAATGGATCGGCCCGACAACTACGACACCGGAGTAGTACCCCATGGCGCCGGCCGACCGGGCACAACCCCAACGCATCGCACGGCCGATCGGCTCCGCGCTGGCGGCGGTGCTGGCGGTCGGGCTGGCGATGTCGGCCATCGGCCCGGCTCGCGCCGAGCGACTGCCGCGGGTTCAGCCGCCCGAAGCGGCCGAACCCGCCGTCGCGTCGACCGGCGTGCTGCTGGAAACCAACGGGGATGTGGACGGCCTGCTCGATCAGGCCGGCCGGTTCCTTGATGCCGGTGAATATCGCAAGGCGGTGGTGCTCTATCAGCACGTGGCGAACAAGTACGGTTCGGTGTTGACCAGCCGGGACGGCCGCTTCTACGAGCCGGCCCGCCTGCGGGTTGAGCGGACGCTCGCGGGGTTGAATGACGAAGGCCTGGCGGTGTATCGCCTGACCGCCGACGGCGAGGCGCAGGCCCTGCTGGGCGGTCAGGACGTGCGGACCTGTCGCGATGCCGCGGCCCTGCGGCAGGTCGTGCGGCGATACTTCGTCAGCTCGATCGGCGACGACGCGGCCATGGTGCTCGGATCCATCCTGCTCGACCGGTACGACTACCACGGCGCCCGCCGGTTGTTCCGCAAAGTTCGGTGGCGCCATCCCGACCCCTCGGTCGATCGCGCGGCGCTGCTGTTGCGGCTGGGCCTGGTCAGCGCGCGGCTGGGCGATGAGGCGGGCGCGGCCGAAGCGCTCGAGCAATTGCAGCGCCAGCCGGGTTCGACCGACCGGCAGGTCGCCCTGCTCCGACGACAGCTCGATGGCCCCGAGGCCGGCGATTCGGCCGAGCGGTTTGACGACTGGCCGATGCGGTTCGGCTCGCCGGGGCGCACCGGTCGGCTGCCCGGCCTGGGCGACACGGCGGCCGACGATGGGCCCGATCACCTGTGGGCGCAGGTCTGGGCTTACGACTATCCGCTGCCCGCCCCGCCGCACCTTCAGACCCTGCAGCCGCATCGCCTGCCCAACGCCCGGCAGAGCCGCTCGCAAATGGTCGAGCGCTGGACCACCCATCGCTGGCTGCCCACCACGCAGATGCGCTTCGCCGGCGATCGGCTGCTGTTCAAAACGCACGACACACTCATCTGCGTCGACCGCCGCAACGGCCAAACCCTCTGGCGGCGCGCCGAAGGCGATGACGACCCAAGCCATCGCCAAGTGACGATCCGTCACCTGATCCGCTCCTCCTCCTCGATGGGCGATCAGCCGACCACGCTCGAGGAACTGCTGCTGTTCGGCGACGAGTCGGGCAAGGCGATCAGCATCATCGGCGACGCGGTGTATCAGATCGAACACCACCAGCCGATCCCTTCGCTGAGCGGACATCACCTCAACGTGCTGCTCATGCGGCAGCGGATGCTCGCCTCCAACCAGTCCAACCGCTTCGAAGGCAACGCGCTGGTCGCGATCGACCTGGCCACCGGCAAGTTGAAATGGCGCCTCGCCCGATCGAGTGACAAGAACGATCCGCTGCGCGAAGTTCGATTCGCCGGCGTGCCGGTTCCGGCGGGCGATCGCCTGCTGGTCCCGTTGCTCCGCGAAGGTGAATTACTGTTGGCGGCGCTGGATCCGTCGGACGGCCGGGTGATCTGGCAACAGTTTCTGTGTGCTCCACCGGCGGCGGAACTGCTTTCGCCCCGGCCGGTCGCGGTGGCGGTGGCGGGCGGCGAGGCCTACGTGGTCAGCGGCCACGGCGTGTTGTTCGCCGTCGATGCCCGACGGGGGCGGGTGATCTGGGCGATGCGCTACCAGCGCGATCTGCTGGAAATGCCCGGACATCAATCCAACGGGATGACGGTGACGGGGGCGGTGCCGACCGGCTGGAAACAGAACGCCGCGTTCTGCCGCGGATCGTCGGTGATCGTGTTGCCGACCGATGCGAAGCGCCTTATGGCGTTTGACCGGGCGAGCGGGCAGTTGAGCTACCAGACGAAGATCAGCAAACCGCGCTACGCGGTGGGCATCGGCGACGAAGGGTTGTTCATCGCCTCGGCCGGGGCGCTGCAGCGGATCGACCTGTCGACCGGCCAGATGATCTGGCGGGCTCCGATCGACCGGGCGCACGGCCGGGCCGCGTTGGCGGGCGATGCGATCTACCAGCCCCAGGCCGACCGCATCGTGCGAATCGACCCGCGCAGCGGCAGGCGCCTCGCGGTCACGCCGGTCCTCACGCCGCGCGGCGACCCGGTGGGCAACGTGATCTGCGACGGTCGGCGGATTTACGCGGCGGGCATGGAGCGGGTCTACGCCCTGATGGACAGCGGCCGCCTGCTGGCCGAGTGTTCGCGGCGGATCGACGAACAGCCGACCGCCCAGGCGTATCTCGCCCGGGCGCGGGTGTACCAGCAGACCGACGAACCGGACCCTGTGGTCGCCGATCTGCGCCGGGCGATGATCGCGCCGGGCGATGCGGCGGCCAAGGCCCAGGCACGCCGGGCGCTGGTGCGCAGCCTGCTGGCCATGGTCGCCTCGTCGCCGGACCGGGCCGGGCCAATGCTGGACGAAGCCCAGGCGCTGGCGGTCGAACCGTCGCAGCAGCTCCGGGTGGCCCTGGCCCGGGCGGTTCACCTGGCATCGAGCGGCCAGACGATCGAGGCCGTCGAAGCCTTTCTGGCGCTGGCCACCGCGGACAGCGAGACCCTGATCGAAAGCGAACCGGGTTGCGAAGTGGCGGTGTCGGTGGCGGCCTCGGCCCATCTCGAGCGTCTGGCCGAAAGCCAATCGCCGATCGTTTCGCCGATGCTGGTCCAGCGCAGCGCCGCGGAACTGCAAACCGCGCGAGACCTCGAATCCGACCCCGAACGCTGCGCGGCGCTCGAGCGGCTCGCGCGACTTTATCCGTTCACCCCCGCCGGGGGCGAGGCGCTGGGCGAAGCGGCGGCGCTGGCGCCGCAGGTCGGTTGTTTCGAGCGCCTGGAAGCGTTGCTCTGCGAACGCGCCGAAGCGTCCGATCCGCGAACGGCCGGTCGGGCGCTGCTGGCGCTGGGTTCGCTGTATGCCCGGCGGCAATGGCCCGGCCCGGCCCGGCGCGCCTGGCAACGGGTGATCGAACAGTCCGCCGAGGGGCCTGCCGCCGTGGCGGCCGAACCGCCCGCCGAAGGCGAAACCGAGCCGCAACCGGTTGCTTCCATCGGCGAGGTGGCCGGGCAAAAGCTGGCGGCGCTGGGCCCCGACCTGCCAGACGCAGGCGACACGCCGCACCGCTTCGGGCCACCGCCGTGGCGCAGATTGTGGATGGACAAGGGCTACGGCTATCAACCGGTGGCGCTGGGTGATGATCGGCCCGCGGACTCGCCGTTCCTGCGCGATCACCTGCTGATGGTCTCCCGCCGCCACCCGCCGCGCCTGATCTGCCGCGACCTGACCGATGGCCAGACCGCCTGGCAGATGGACCTGCCCCAGCAAGTCGCCGCCCAATTCGTCATCGATCCGCAAGGCACGATGAGCGCCGGTGGCCGGTGGGGGCACATCCTCGTGCTGGCGATGGACGATCAACTGCTCGGCCTGAGCCTGGTGACCGGCAAGCGCCTGTGGGAGCATGACGCGACCGGGGTCGAATCGGGTCGACCGGGGTCCGACCGACGCCAGCCGCTCCGCGAGGCCAGCCTTGTGAACCCTTACCAGCAGCGCATGGGCCTGCGGGCGATCGCCGTGGGCGAAGGCATCATCGCCCGGCAGTCGATCGGGCCGGAGATGACCGAGCAACTCGAAGTTCGCGACGCGGCCACCGGGCGTCTGCTCTGGCGCCGCACGTTCGACGGCCAGGCGATTGACGGGGTGCAGGTGGGTTACGGGGCGGTGATCGTTTTCGCCGGCGGGGCGAAGGAACTGATCGCCTGCGACCGCAGGACCGGCCGCATGATCGGCCGCATCGAGATGGACGACCTGAACCCCGGCCGACCACTGCTGTGGGCCGACCAGGGCGTGGTTTACCAGGATCGTCACAACCGCGACGTCGCCCTGGTCCGCCTGCCCGAATGCGAGCCCGGCTGGCGGATCGAACTGGACAACTGGGCCCGGCTGGGCCAACTCGACCGCCACACCGCCTACCTCGCCCAGGTTAACGGCAAGGTGCGCCTGATCAACCTGCAAAGCGGCGAAACACTCGTTCACATTGCACAGAAGGTTCTCGGCAGCAACCTTCAGGATGCCGCGATCACCCCCGACGGCCAACAGCTTTACTGCCTCGGCTACAACGGCAAGAGCGAGCAGTTGTTGACGGTCATCGATAGGGCCAGCGGCAAGCGCGCCATGCAGATCAACTTCGGGCGGATTTCGGGGCACCGGGTCGCCGCGGCCACCCTCGTCCAGGCCGGCGAGTTCCTGCCGTGGGTCGAACGCGAACGCAAACCCAACGGCTCGTACACCGGGCGCATGGGCCTCGCCTTCTACCGCAAGTCCACCGGCGAGCGCTGCGCCGACCACCACTTGCCCCCGCCGCGCGGCAAGGAGCAGGGGCATCAGGGGCATTACGTTCAGGCCCCGCCGATCCTCGCCGGCGGCGCGCTGATCGTCACCACCAACGAAGGCCTGATGGCTTTCGCCCACGATCCGAACCCCCAGCCGGAAGAAGCGGCGAAACCGCAAACGCCCGGCGTGACGGTCACCGAATCGGGCGGCATGCGCACGATCACCGCCGACCGCGACACGCCCTTCCGGGTGATCGTCGAGCAGATCGAGCAGGCCAGGCGGGACGGTGCGAAGGTGGAAGTCCGGGTAAAGGCGGCCGAGGAATGAGACGTTTGTCCGCCCGTGCGAAGTTCATCCGTCTGATCGCCGGCGCATCGGTGGCGGCGGCGGCGGCGGTGCGCGCGGCGCCGGCCAACGTGCCCGACGTTCGGCCGGCGATGATCACCGCCCCGGCCGAGCAGACCATCGCCGCGGCCCGGGGGTACCTGGCCCGCACGCAGAGCCGGGACGGTTCGTGGCGCAGCGGTTCGTATCGCGGGGCGTATCCGTGCGCGATGACGTCGCTGGCCGGCCTGGCGCTGATGGCCGGCGGCAACACGCCGGTCGAAGGCAAGTACGCGCCCAACGTTCGCAAGGCGGTGGATTACGTGCTCAGCAGCGCCGATCGGCAAAGCGGCCTGATCGCCCGGGCCGGCGAGGAACAGCGGCCGATGTACGGCCACGGGTTCGCGATGTTGTTTCTCGCCGAAGCGTACGGCATGGAGCGCGACGTTCGCCGCCAGCAGCGTATCCGTTCGGTGCTTGAAGGGGCGATCAGGCTCACCGGCCGCTCGCAGTCCAAGGCCGGCGGATGGTATTACGGACCCGACTCGAACAACGATGAAGGTTCGGTCACCGTCACGCAGATCCAGGGCCTGCGGGCCTGCCGCAACGCCGGCATCAAGGTTCCCAGGCAGATCATCGACGACGCCTGCGGGTACATCGAAGCCAGCGCCAATCCCGACGGCGGCATCCGCTACAGGGCTCGCAACCAGGGCAACAGCCTGCCCGCGATCACCGCCGCCGCCGTGGCCGTGATGTACAACGCCGGCGAATACGAACACCCCGTCGCCCTGGGCGCGCTGAAATACCTGCGCCAGCGCATGGCCAAGCAGGGACCAGCCCGCGCGTTCGGCGGGCACAAGTTCTATTCCCTGCTCTATGCTTCCCAGGCGATGTACCTGACCCGTGAAGAGCACTGGCGCGAGTTCTTCCCGCCCGTTCGCGATGATCTGGTCTCCAGCCAGAACCCCGACGGCAGTTGGCAGGGCGACGGCGTGGGCACGACCTATGGCACGGCCATCGGATTGCTGATTCTCCAACTGCCTTACCAGTACCTGCCGATCCTCCAGCGATGAACTCGAACCGCAGAGGCCCCCGGAATGACCCCAGGCAAACAATGGACCGAACCCACCGGACAAACCCGATGACCTCGAGCCAGCGGAATCCGGTTGTTTCCGCCGGCTCTTCTCTGCGCCCGCGTGGTCTTCTTTCAGGAGTCTTTCGATGACTGATCCTGTTCCCGAAGCGCTGATTGACAACGACCTGCAGGCGGTGGGGCGTCTGCGGCAGGCCCGCGACACGGTTCGGGCCGAACTGGCCAAGATGATCGTCGGCCAGGCCGAGGTGATCGACCAGCTCCTGATCGCCATTTTCTCGCAGGGCCACTGCCTGCTCGAGGGCGTGCCGGGACTGGCCAAGACGCTGATGGTCTCCACGCTGGCCCGGGCGTTCGACATGAGCTTCAACCGCATCCAGTTCACCCCGGACCTGATGCCCAGCGACATCACCGGCACCGAGGTGATCCAGGAAGACAAGGCCACCGGTGACCGGCAGTTCAAGTTCCTCCACGGACCGGTGTTCAACCACGTGATTCTCGCCGATGAAATCAACCGCACCCCGCCCAAGACGCAGGCGGCGATGCTCGAAGCCATGCAGGAACGACAGGTCACCGTGGGAGGCCGGCGGTTCGCCCTGCCCTCGCCGTTCTTCGTGCTCGCCACGCAGAATCCCATCGAACAGGAAGGAACCTATCCCCTGCCCGAGGCCCAGCAGGACCGCTTCATGTTCAAGGTGTTCGTCGACTATCCCAGCTACGAGGAGGAATACCTCGTGGCCGAGCGCACCACCGCCCTGTTCGATCCGCCGATCAGCGCGGTGCTGACCACCGAGCAAGTGCTCAACCTTCAGCAACTGGTCCGTCGGGTGCCGGTGGCGCCGCACGTGATCCACTACGCCCTGCGGCTGGTGCGCACGACGCGGGTGGGCGAGGCGGACGTGCCGGACTTCGTGAACGAATGGGTAAGCTGGGGCGCCGGGCCTCGGGCGGTGCAGTACCTGCTGCTGGGCGGCAAGGCGACCGCCGCCCTGGACGGGCGGACCTGCGTGACCACCGATGACGTGCGCGCCGTGGCCCACCCGGTGCTGCGCCATCGCATCATCACCAACTTCAACGCCGAGTCCGAAGGCGTCACCGCCGACCGCGTCACCGACCGTCTGATCCAAACGGTTCCCGAAACGTCGGAAGATGAATCCGTCCCCGCCGACGTCGGGCGGGCGTTCTGCGAATAGCCCCCGCCGCAGAAGGCGGGGCGGGCGTTTGGGTGCCGCCGTGATGAATCTTCATGCCTGATTCGCGCCGCTATCTCGATCCCGCGACGCTGAACAAGATCAGCCGGCTCGACCTGCGCGCACGACTGGTCGTCGAGGGGTTCATCACCGGTCTGCATCGCAGTCCCTACCACGGCTTCGCCGTCGAGTTCGCCCAGCATCGGCCGTACGTGCCCGGCGACGAGATCAAGCACATCGACTGGAAGGTCTGGTCCAAGACCGACCGTCTGTACGTCAAGGAATACGAAGAGGAAACCAACGCCCAGTGCACCGTCATCCTCGACGCCAGTGCGTCGATGCGCTACGGCGAAAGTTCGCGCGGGCGGGTCGGGCCCATGGGCAAGTTCGACTATGCCGCCACCTGCGCCGCCTGCCTGGCCTACCTGCTCCAGCGCCAGCAGGACGCGGTGGGCCTGGTCACCTTCGACACCGCGGTGCGGTTGAACCTGCCGGCCAGCGCGCATCCCTCCCACGTGAAGCTGCTGGTCCATGAACTGCAACAGACCGCCCCCGCCAACCAAACCGATGTGGGGGGGGTGTTTCCGGGGGTGGTCGAGCAGATTCGCCGCCGCGGGCTGGTGGTGCTGATTTCCGACCTGTTCGTCGCGCCCAGGGCCTTGGAAGCATCGCTCAGGCACTTCCGCCACCGCCGCCACGAGGTCGTGGTGTTCCACGTGATGCATCACGATGAGCTGACCTTTCCATTCGAGGACAACACGATGTTCCGGGGTCTGGAACTCGACGCGCAGGTGCTGACCGAGCCGCGGGCGCTGCGCCAATCGTACCTGGCGGCGAAGGATCGTTTCGTCGCCGAGGTGCGGCGGACGTGCTCGGTGCTGGGCGTGGATTACCTGCCGTTGAGCACCGCCGACCCGCTGGACGCGGCGCTGGCCGGCTACCTGGCCTTCCGACAGAAAACCCGCCGCGCCGTGCGGCGGCATTGACCGCAGAAAAACGTGAAAGCGGAAAACCAGACCCTGTAAACGCCCCGCCCGATGCACGCGACGCCGATTTCAAGTTCCTGTTTCCCTGATTTTCCTGTTTTGCGGTTTCTCTGCTTGGCTGATCTTTGGTCATGTTCGACTGGCTTGGCATTTCGGCGGTGAATCCCTTGCTGCTGTGGGGCGGCCTGGCGGTTGCCGCGCCGATCGTCATCCACCTGTTGGCCCGGCGCAAGTTCAGGGTGGTCGACTGGGCGGCCATGGCGTTTCTGCTCGACGCCAACCGCCGCAACCGGCGCCGCATTCGTCTCGAACACCTTATCCTGCTGCTGCTGCGGTGCCTGGCGGTGCTGCTGATCGCCCTGCTGGTCGCGCGGCTGTTTCACCGGTCGACCGGGCTGGCGGCGCTGATCGGCCAGGCCGCCCGCACCGAACGCCTCGTCCTGCTCGACGATTCGCCTTCCATGCAACTGGCCGCCGAGGGCGATACCGTCTTCGACCGCGCGGTCGATGCGGTCGGCCGATTTGTCCGCCAGGCCGCCCAGGAAAAGCCCGGCGACACGTTCACGCTGCTGACGACCAGCCGGCCCGACCAGCCGATCGTCAACGGCCGATACTTCGAACAGGCCGCCGACATCACCGCAAG
Organism: uncultured Planctomycetaceae bacterium; assembly: GCA_964395825.1. Lineage (GTDB taxonomy): Bacteria > Planctomycetota > Phycisphaerae > Phycisphaerales > Zrk34 > JANQFT01. Next base: position 26,980 of record CAYNCM010000019.1, on the reverse strand, counting down.
CCTCGATGCCCTCGCCCCCGCCGACGTCGCCGCCGACCTGCCCCGCGCCGTGTTGGCGATCGGCGACCTGATCGACGACGCCGACCAGCGCGGCGCCGCCAACGTCAACCGCGTGATCTACATCGTCACCGACCTGCGCCGGCGTGATTGGCCGGTCGCCGGCAGCGACGATCCGCCCGACGCCGACCTGCCCGCGCTGCTCGAGCGCCTGTCGAAGCGCACCGACGGGTTGGTGGTCGTGAACGTCGGCCGTGAAGGCGAAGCGAACCTTGCGGTCACCGCCGTCGAACCGGCCGAACACACCCTCGTGGCCGGGGTGCCCGCGCGCTTCGAGATCACCCTGGCCAACCCCGGCCCGGCGCCCGCGTCGAATGTCGAAGTCGCCTTCACCGTCGGCAACGCCCCGCCCCTGTCCGGCGCGATCGCCGTGGTTCCCGGCGGCGGCAAGGCGTCCGTGCCGTTCACCTTCACCTTCTCCGAAACCGGCAGCGCCCGCGCCACCGCCGCCATCGGGCCCGACGCCCTGCCGGTCGACAACGCCCGCCACTTCGCCGTCCGCGTGCATCAGGGGGTGAAGGTGCTGCTGGTGGACGGCGACCCGTCCAGCGAACCGGTTCGCCGCGAGACGTTCTATCTTCACCGCGCCCTCGACCCGCCCGGCGACCGCCCCAGCGGAAACGACGTCGACGTGATCACCGAAAACCAGTTCCAGTCGACCGATCTGGCCGCGTACCAGGCGGTCGTTTTGGCCAACACCTATCAGATCACCGTCAATCAGCGCGATGCGCTGGAGCAGTGGGTGCGCCAGGGCGGCGGGCTGGTCATCGCGCTGGGCGACCAGGTCGACCCGGACCTGTTCGGCGAAATGCTCCACCGCGACGGCGAAGGCCTGTCGCCGGTCCGGCTGGTGCAGGTCGACGGCGACCCGACCGAGCGGCGCTGGGTGAACTTGGACCTCCGCCGGCCGAACCACCCGATCCTCCGCGTGTTCGCCGGCGAGGCCAACCCGTTCCTCGGCCGGGTGAAATTCTTCCGCTACTGGCGCATGGTGGTGCCGGATGATCTGCTGGCCACCGGTCAGGCCGGCGTGATCGCCACCTTCAACGACCCCGACGCATCGCCGGCCATCGTCGAACGCGCGTTCGGCGACGGCCGCGTGATCGTCATCGCCAGCACCCTCGACGACGACTGGAACCGTTGGCCCAGCGATCCCAGTTACGTGGTCACCGCCCTGGAAACCGTGCGTCACACCGCCCGGCCCCGCGCGGCCATGGGCAACCTCGAAGTGGGCCAGCCCATCATCCACCCGCTTGACATCGCCCGCGATCAGGCCACCGCCCGACTCCGCCTGCCCGGCGACGATCAGCCGATCGCCCTTCAGGCCGTGCCCGAACAAGCCGGCCTCGAGAATGACACCGACCGCCTCGCCCCCGCTTCGGCGCGAATGATCTTCCGTTACGACCGCACCGACCGACATGGCATCTACGATCTGCAACTGACCGGCCACGACGGGACCGAACGCTCCGTCCTGTTCGCCGCGAACATCGACCCGACCGAGGGCGACCTGACCGCGGCAAACCTGCCGGCGCTGCGTGACCGGCTTGAAGAAGCCCACGTGCAGTTCGTGCAAAGCGCCGCTTATCTCGACACCGCCGCGGCCGGGGGTCGGGCCGAGCTTTGGCGCGGTATCCTCGTGGCGCTGGTGTGCGTCTTGTGCGCCGAGCAGTTGCTGGCATTCGTTTTCGGCCGACGCAGGTAATCGCATGACTCGTCTGGTCCGCAATCCGGTGTTGGTTCTGGCCGCGCTGGCGGTCAGCGCGGTGGGTGTGACGTGGGCGGATGACGGATCGGCGTTTGCCTCTTTACGCCTGCCCACGCACGGTGATGCGGACAGCCTGCTCGAACGCGCCGCCGGGCTTCTCCACGCCGGCCAGCACGCCCAGGCCGTGATGCTGTTGCAACTGGCGATGGACAAATTCCCCAACGCCCTGACCACCGCGGACGATCGTCGTTACGCCCCCGCCCGCCTGCAAGCCCGACAGATGATCGCCGACGCCGGTCCCGAGGCGCTCGGCGTTTATCGCCTCACCGCCGATGGCCGGGCGCGCGGCCTGCTCGGTGGGCCGGCGAACCCGACGCGCGATCCGGCCGCGCTCCGCGAAGTGGTCGACCGCTACTTCCTGTCCAGTGAAGGGGACGAGTCGGCCTATGCGCTGGCGTGCCTGATGCTCGACCGCCGCGAACCCCAGGCCGCCCGTCGGCTGCTGCGCCTGGTGCAGCACGAGCATCCCGACCCTTCGATTCCGCCGGCCGAGTTGCACGCGCGGGTCGCGCTGGCGTCGGCGATGGTCGGCGATGCCGCCGGCGCACGCCGGGCGATCTCGCTTCTGGCCGAAATCCCCCATGCCGATCCGCAACGCATCGCCCTGCTGCGCGCACAACTGCCTTCCGATGAACCGGACCCCGATGCGTTGCCGCTGCCCCGGGGCGACGACCCGCGCGGGTGGGTCGAAGTCTGGCGATATCGTTTGCCCGTCGTGTCGCGCACCGATCCGCCTCGCCGTGCGCCCGGGCCCATGGTGGAACAGGCCGACCGGGTCTACTTCAAGAACGACCGCTTCGTCTTCTGCCTGGACAGCCGCACCGGCACGCAGCGCTGGCGGCAGCCGGCTTCGCCGCAGCCCGACCGCGCCGACGGGGCGCCGCGGTCGGACGACCTCGCCGCGATCGGCCAGGGGTTGTATCACGTGGTACCCGGCGGTGTGCTCGATCGCCGCCCGACCCGCAAACAGGTTCGCCGCGCCGCCAGTCTGGTCGCGCTCGACGCGGCCACCGGACAAAGGCGATGGGAGGTGCTGCGCGTCGAGCGTCTCGACCACCAGCGCGAACGGGTGCGGGCCCGCTTCCTCGCCGCCCCGGTCGCCTGCGGCCGCTTCGTCGTTGCGCCCGCCCTTCTGGATAACGAACTGCACCTGGTCGCCATCGACCCGGAAACCGGGCGCACCGCGTGGACGGTGTTCTGCTGCGGCGACGCCGAGGCGACTGACAACGATCGGCCTCTCGCGATGGCGGCGCACGATGACCGGGTGTACCTGGTGTCCGGGCGCGGCGTGGTGTTGGCGATCGACGGTCTGCGCGGGCGCCTCGACTGGGCGACGCGCTACCAGAGGCAAGCCTCCGACGTTTCGCGGTCCAACGCCGTCGGCCTGCTGGACGGTCGGCTGATCGCGATGGCCGCCGATGCGCCGGGACGGCTGATGCAGTTTGACGCCGCCGATGGCGCGCCGCTCGGCCAGCTCGACCTTGCCGAGGCCACGCGCTGGATCGGCCAGCGCGGCGACCGGGTGTACCTGGCGTCCGATTGCGCGGTGCAATGCGTGCGGTCGACCGCGCGGGATCTGACCGAATCGTGGCGGGCCGCGATCGCACCCACTGGGCGCGCGGTGGTGACCGGGCGCAGCGTGCTGGTTCCGACCGCGAACCGGCTGATCCAGCTCGACGCGGCCGAGGGCGCGCCAATCGCCGCCTGGCCCCGGCCCGACGGTGCCGACAACCTGTCCATCCACCAGGCCCGTCTGATCGCTCTGCGGCCGACCGGCGTGGTCGCGTGGGTCGAAGGCGAGTCGCACCTGGCCGCGTTGAGCCGGCGCGCCGAAGCCGGCGACGGCGAAGCGCGGATCGCGCGGGCGGCGCTGCTTCATCGGCTCGGCCACACCGAAGGGGCGATTGACGCGCTCCGCGCCGTGGCCTCACCCGAAGCGACGCCACGGCTCGTGCGGCTTCTTCTGGCGGCCGGACGCCTCGACGAGGCGGCGGTGGTCGCCACCACGCCGGCGCTGCGGGCGGCCGTCACCCTCGCCCGGGCCCGGCGCCTCGACGCCGGCGGACGCACCGCGGAAGCCGAAACCCTCTACGCCCGGCTGCTCGACGCCGACGGCAACCCGATGGTCGCGCTCGACTGGCAGGGCCATCACCGGGCGCAGGTTTCGCGGATCGCCCGGCAACGCCTCGATCGAACCCCCGATGATGCGGACGCCGGCCCGGCCTTCGCCCCCACATCCTTCGGTCCGCCGCCGTGGCGAATGGTCTGGCGGTACGGCGGGGCGGGTGTGCGTTTGCTTGTGATCGACCACCCCACCGCGCGGCGGTCGCGGTTCTGGGACCGCCACCTGCTGTTCTATTCGCCCGGCTGGGGCCAGCTCATTTGCCGCCGGGCCGCCGACCGCCAGGCCGTCTGGACCATGGCCGCCGGGGGCGACTTCGCCGAGGCTGTCCGCTACGATCAGCGCGGCCCGACGCTGCGCGCCGCGGTGTGCGGCCAGATGCTGGTCATCCGCTCCGACGCCCGTCTGTTCGGCCTGGATCAGCACACCGGCGAGGTCCGCTGGCAGCGCGACCTGCCGCCGATCGAACCGGGCATGGGTTACTTCAACGACGGCCCCCTGACGGCCGCCGACGCCGATGAAAACCTGGTGATTCACCTTCACGCCGATCCAGCCACGGGTATCGACCACGTCGAGGCGATCGACCCGGCCAGCGGTCGCCTGCGCTGGCGGCGCCGCTTGCCGCACCACACCGTGCGCCGCGTGCGGTTGACCGATGCCGCCGTGGTCCTCGGCTTCGTCGACCCGGCCGAGCGCTGGATCTGCAACCGGCAAACGGGCGAGAAGACCGACGTTGTCGTTCGCCCACCGTCATCGAACGGCGTGACACGCCATGCGAGCGCCGCCATCGGACCGCACGGCCTCACGTGGCGGGTCGACTACGGCAACCGTCAACAACCGACGACGCTGACCGTCACCGAACCCGACGCGGATGATCCGGTTCTCCGCATCGAACACGAGCACATGCCCGCCGCCCACACGCCGCCCGAGACGCTCGCACGCTGCGGCGGGTGGATTCCGTTCGTCGATCAAGATCAGAAAATGACCAACCGGGCTCACGTCGTGTTTTACCGGCTTACCGATGGAAAACGGCTCGACGCCACGCTACGGGCGCCGGCGGGCCGGGGGGGGTTCGACAATCTGCGCCAGCCGCCGATCGTGCGCGACGGATTGATGATGATCGCCTCGGATGCGGGCGTCATGGCGTTCGGTTCGACGGCGGACGGCGACGCCGTGAACCGGAAGACGGAGGCGGATATTGAGTGACTGGCTGCTGAGACTGCTGGGGGTGGACGCTTCGGGCGTGCCGGACGGCGCGACGACCGAGTTCGTGTGGACGCACGCGCCGCGGTCGTGGGGGGTGTTTGTCCTGATCGCGATCGTCCTGGCGGTCATGTGGGCCGTCGCGGGGTTGTACCGGCGTGAGTTGGCCCCGTGTCCCAGGCCGCTCAAGGCAATGCTGGCGGCGCTGCGGATCGCGGTGCTGGCGCTGCTGGCGGTGGTGTGGCTGGGTCCGGCCCTGGCGATCAGCACGCAGCGCGAGCTGGAGCCTTACGTGGTGCTGCTGATCGATGAGTCGCTGTCGATGTCGCTGGCCGACCGTTACGCCGACGACGCGGCGGCCGAACCGGTGGCCGCGGCCCTGGGCGCCGACGCGGCGACCGTTCGCGCGGCAATGCCGACGCGGGCGGCGCTGGTCGAACATCTGCTCCAGCGCGACGATGCCGCCCTCGTGCGCCAACTGGCGGCCAAGGGGAAGCTGCGCGTGCTCAGCTTCGCCCATACCGTCCAGCAGCGCCGGGTGATCGACCTGCCCCGGGAAGTGGCCGAACCCCCCGAAGCGCAGCGCCATGGCCGAACGGATGACCCGCAGCCCCCGCCCGAGCCGTTGCCGCCGCTCGAACCGACCGGTCCCTCCACGAACATCGCCCAGGCGGTGCGCGAGGCGCTGCGGTCGTTGTCGGGCCATCCGATCGCGGCGGTGGTGCTGATCACCGACGGTCAGAACACCGAAGGCGACGATCCTCGACCGGCGGCGGACCTGGCGTCTGCGCACGGCGTGCCGATCTACACCGTGGGCATCGGCGATCCGTCGCCCTCACGCAATCTTCGGGTGGCGGAGGTGTGGGCGCCCGACAGCGTGTTCCAGGATGATCCGTTCATCGTTCAGGCACAGTTGCGGGCCGAGGGCATGGACGCGGCGTCGGCGGAGGTGGAGCTGATCGGCCGGCCGGTTCTGCCCGACGGCCGCCTGGGCGCCGAGCGCGCGCTGGACCGACAGACCGCGGCGATCGGCGATGGCGGGGCGCGCGTCACCTTCGAGCACAAGCCGACCGAACCAGGCGATTACGTGATCAGCGTTCGCCTGACGCCCCAGCCGGGCGAGTTGCTGGCCGAAGACAACGTGCGTTCGGTGACGGTGAAGGTGCTCAGCGATCAGGCGCGGGTGCTGCTGATCGCGGGCAGTCCGAGTTGGGAATACCGGATGGTCTCGCGACTGCTGATCCGCGACAAGACCACCGACGTCTCGTGTTTCTGCCAGTCGTGGGCCGGCGACATGCGCCAGGAAGGCGATACGGTGATCGAGCGTCTGCCCGTCACGGCCGAGGCACTGTTCGAATACGATGTGCTCCTGCTGATGGACCCGGATCCGCGGGCGTTCGACGAACCGTGGATCGACCTGCTCGAACGTTTCGTGGGCGAGCACGCCGGCGGGGTGATGTGGATGGCCGGTCCGCAGTACACCGCGCAGTTCCTCACGCATTTCCGCACGCGGGGGATTCTCGGGGTGCTGCCGGTGCGGGTGGGGGAGCTGGGGGCGCTGGACGTTGAATCGCTGATGACCACGCACACCCAGGCCTGGCCGCTGCGGGTCACCGCCGCCGGGGCCGACCACGCCCTGCTGCGGATGGACAAGGAACCGGCGATCAACCGGCGCCTCTGGGAGGCGATGCCGGGGGTGTACTGGTCGTTCCCGGCCCGCGAGGCCAGGCCCGCGGCGCAGACGCTGCTCGAACACAGCGATCCGCGGCTGAACCGGCGCGAGGGGCCAAGGCCGTTGCTGATCGCTGGTCAATACGGGCCTGGGCGCACGGTTTACGTGGGCTTCGCGGGCACGTGGCGGTGGCGGAAGCTGGGCGAGGCCCACTTCGACCGCTTCTGGATTCAGACGGTGCGTTACCTGGTGGAAGGCCGACTGCTCGGCGGACGCAAGCTCGGGCGCATCGGCACCGACCGCGATGTCTACGCCGTCGGCGGCCGCGTGGCCATCACCGCCCGGCTGCTCGACCCGTCCTATCGGCCTCTCGAAAAGCCCGCCGTCACCGCCGTCCTCACCAGCCCCGGCGTCGAGGATCGAACCATCGAGCTTCACCCCGTGCCCAATCGGCCGGGCCATTACCAGGCCACCACCCTCGCCACCGGCGTCGGGCTTAACGAAATCACCCTCACCCTCGACGATGGCTCGGGCGGCGGCGCGCAGGTCGGACGGCAGTTCACCGTCGAACTGCCGAGGGTCGAGTTCGCCGATCCGCGTCTCGACCGGCAGTTGCTGGTGGACCTGGCCGACCGCTCCGGCGGGCGATACTTCCCGATCGACCAGGTCGCCGCCTTGCCCCCGGCGATCGACGCGCCGGTCGAAACGATCATCCTCCGCGCCCGGCCGATTCATCTGTGGGATACCGACCGCCTGTTGATTGTGCTGGTGGTGCTGTTGACCGTCGAGTGGGCGCTGCGCAAACGGTTCAAGCTGCTGTGATGTGAGCGACGACAGATGACGCAGGTGCGACACGACATTCCCCAACCCCTCCGGGGCAAGCTCGTCCGACTGCGCCGGGCGCTGAGGGTGTGGCTGTGGATCGACGGCCTGGCGCGGCTGGCGCTGTGGACCGCGGGCATCGTGCTGGTCGACTTCGGCGTGGATCGGCTGTTCCGCATGGACCGGGCCCAGCGGGCAATCCTGTGGGGGGTGATGCTGGCGACGCTGGGTGCGGTGGCGTGGCGGCGGCTGGTTCGTCCGCTGAGCCGGGCGGTTTCCGACGACGCCCTGGCCGCCCGCGTCGAACAGCAACACCGCGATCTCCAACAACAGGTCATCAGCGCCCTGCAGTTCGCGCGGATGGACGACCCGGCATCGCGCGGGGCGTCGGGGCAACTGGTGCGGGCGACGATCGACCGCGGCGGCCAGGCCGCCGAGCGCGTGCCGTTCGACGATGTGCTCAACCGGCGGCGGCGCAATCGGAACCTGGCCCGCGGCATCGCGGCGGTGGGATTCCTCGCCGTTCTGTTCATCGCGTTCCCCTCGACCATGGGCCTGTGGTGGCAACGGAACATCCTGATCGGCGACGCCCGGTGGCCTCAGAAAACGAAGCTGTCGATCGTCGGCGCGCCGGATGGCGCGTTGATCGTGCCGCGCGGCGATGACGTGACGCTGGTCGTGCGGGCCGACGGCGTGGCACCCGATGAGGTGACGCTCGAACACCGTCCGGCGGCCGGCGGCCGGCGCGTCAGCGAACCGATGGCCAAGTTCGGCCGCGACACCTACCGCCTCAAACTGCGCAACGTGCTCGAACCCCGCCGACTCCGCGCCCACGGCGGCGACGGTTCGACCGACTGGATCGTCATGCGCCTGGTCGAGCGGCCCGACGTGGCCCAACTGACGCTGCAAGTCACCCCGCCGAACTACATCAGCGATTCGCCCCACACCCTGCCGCCGGGTCAAGGCTCGTATTACGTGCCCGCCGGTTCGACCCTCGCCATCGCCGGCCGGGCGAACAAGAACCTCAGCGCCGCGCGGCTGCTGCTGGGCCACGAGGCGATCGGCCCGCTGACCCGGCCCGCCTCTGACCGCCGCGCCTTTCGAGCCGTCATCGGCCCCGACGCCCTGCGCAGTGGAACCTACGGCATCGACCTGGTCGACACCACGCGGCCGACCGGGCTGGCATCCCGCCGGCCGGTCCGTTTCAGCATCCGTGTTGTCGAGGATCAGACGCCCACCGTCCGCGCCCGCCTGTCGGGCATCGGCGACATGATCGTGCCCCGCGCCGTCGTGCCGATCGACTGCCGCTTCACCGATGACCACGCCATCACCGATGCGGCACTGGCGTGGCGTCAACCGTCGGTCGAATCCGATGCGGCGCGCGAGGGGCGTCTGCCGTTCGACGCCCTGGCCGGCCGGTTCGGCGCCGAACGGATCGGGCCTTACGCGTATCGCCTGGCGGTGGAGCCGCTCGAACTCGCGGTGGGCCGACACCTGACGTTCCACGTCGAAGCGACCGACAACGACACGGTGACCGGCCCGAAGACCGGCCGCAGCACGCTGTTTTCGTTAAAGGTGGTGACTGAAGAGGAACTGCGGGGCGAATTGTTGCGGCGGGAGCAGGAACAGCGGATGGAGTTCGAGCGGCTTCTGGCCGATCAGCAGGCGTTGCTGGTGGCCACGCGGGCGCTGGCGGCGTCGGTGCGCGGGGCTGATGAGATCGACGTCGACGCGCGGCGGGCGCTGGTCGCCACCGAGCGGAAGCAGCGCCTGGCCGCGGGAAGGTGCGAGTCGATCGCCGGACAGTTCGAGCAGATTCTCGCGGAAGTGGCGAACAATCGTCTGGAAGCGTCGGACGGTCCGATTCATCGTCGGCTGCGTTCGCGGATTCTCCAGCCGCTGGGCGCCCTGGCCGATCGCGACATTCCCGCCGCCGCCAACGGGCTGGGCGCGGTGGGCGGGCTGGCCGACGCCCCGGCCGACCGGCATGCGACCCTCGAAGCGACCCTCAAGCGACAGCGGGCCATCGTCGCCGCCATGCAGCGCATCCTTGCCGCCATGGTCAAGCTGGAAGGTTACCAGGAAGCGATCAACCTGCTTCGCGAGATTGTCAAGGAACAGAAGCAAGTGCGCCGCGAAACCCTCGAAGCCCTGGAGCGGCGCATCCGCGAGATCTTCGATGAATAGCCGCAATCGACTCGAGCGCCCGGCCGTTTGAAAGCGTCCATCATGATGCCGTGGAACTTTGCCATGCACCGCACCGCGACCCTTTGCCTGATGCTCCTCGGGTGCCTGTGGATCAGCGCGTTGAGCAGGGCTGACGATTCGCCCGCCGCCGGGTCGCCGGCCGATCGCGCCACGCCGCTGGGCGTCAAGCAGGATCACATCCGGCGTCTGCTGGAAGAGATGGAACAGCGCTTCGTCCGCCTGGCCAAGTCGCTCGAAGCGTCCGAGCCCGAACGCGCCCAGCGCCTGGTCGAGGCCCTCAAGCAGAGCAAGCAGATGCTCGTGCAGCACCGCGTGGGGCAGGTCGTCGAACTGCTGAATGACGATTCGCTCGACGCCGCCACCCGCCGCCAGGCCCAGGTCATCACCGATTTGCAGAAGCTGCTGCTGATCCTCACCGCCGAGGATCAGCTCGATCAACGGCTCGCGGAACTCGATCGGCTCGAAGCGTGGCGCAAACAGATCGGTGCACTGATCGAGCGGGAACGCCAACACCAGGCCGACGCCCGAACCGCCGCCGACCCCGCCCGGGCGGTGGCGAAGCTCGAGGGCCACGTCGGCGCGCTGGAAGACCTCATCAATCGGCAACGGCAGATCGCCGCCGATATCGACGACGCCCGCGAACAGGGCATCGAAAATCTCGACCCACTCGCCGATCAACAGCGCCACGTTCGCCACCAGACCGAAGCGCTCGGCAAGGCGCTGTCCGGCGGAAAGCCCGATGAACCGCGCGACGGCGCAGCACCGACCGGCGCGCCGAAGCCCGGCGAAGCGGCGCTGGGCAAGGCGGGCGCCCACCAGAAACAGGCCGAAGCCGATCTCGGTCGGGGCAAAGGCCGCAGCGCCCGGACCGATGCCGCGGCCGCGCTGAAGGCGATGCGCAAGGCGCTGGACGAACTGAAACGGCATCGCGACCACATCGCCCGCCTGCCTGACGACCATCACGACCAATTGGCCGGCGAACAGGCCCAGACCGCCGGGAAGACCGGTGACCTCGCCCGGCGGATGGCCGACGCCGCCCAGGCTGGTCACTCCGGCGAGTCGGGCCAGTCGGGTCAGCCCGGTGAATCCGGTCCGTCTTCCCCCTCGCCCGGTCAGCAGAACGTCCAGAACGCCCAACAGCGGATGCGGCGTGCTTCGGATGGCCTGAAGCGCGATCAGCCCGGGGATGCGGCCGACGAGCAGCAGGAAGCCATCGACCAGCTCCAGCAGGCCCGCGACCAGGTTGAACAGCGCCTCGCCCAACTGCGCCAGGAGATGCAGGAAGAACTGCTCGCCGCGCTCGAGTCGCGCTTCGCCGAGATGCTCGAACGCCAGAAGCCGATCACCCTCGCCACCGCCGACCTCCAGGCCGCCCGCATCGCCCGCCCCGCCGGCGGCGCCGGCGACCACCCGCTCACCCGCCCCGAGCGTCTGCTGTGCGCCAGGCTGGCCGAGGAAGAACAGGCTTTGGCCCGCCTGGCCACCGGCGCCCTGCGCATCATCACCGAAGACGGCACGACCATCGTCCTGCCCAACATCGTCACCCAGCTCCGGGGCGATCTGGAAACCGTCGCCGCTTTCTGTGCCCGCGAAGACAGCGGTTCGTACACGCAACATCTTCAGCAACAGATCGAGCGAACCCTCGAAGAGCTGCTCGACGCCGTCCGCCGCGCCCGCGAGCAATCCCAGCAACAGGCCCAACAACAACAACCGCAGCCGCCCCAACAACCGCAACCGCCGCCGCTGGTGCCCGAATCCGCCGAGTTGAAGCTGCTCAAGAGCGCCCAGCTTCGGGTCAACCGCTCGACGACCAGCCTGAACGAAGCGCGAAGCGTCCCCGAAGCGTCCGCCGAACTGGCCGCGGAGACCGCCCGCCTGGCCGACCACCAGGAGCGGGTCCGCCGCATGGCCGAACAGATGGCGGAAAACCGCTAGGATGTAGCATCATGCCCGCCGCCCGTCTCATCATCGCCGCCGCCGTCAGCGCCCTGCTCGCCGCGCCGGCGATCGCGCAGACGACGATTCCGCTGCCGCCCGGCGAAGTGCCCGCGCCCAAGAAAGACCTGCCCGAGGTCACGGTCCATCCGCCGAAACCCCAAGCGGTGCTCGAAGCGTTTACGCAACAGGTGCGTTCGCTTGATGCGATCGACGATCGACAGCGTGCCGCCGCGCTCGAACGACTCGCCGAACCGGACCGCGATGCGATCATCGACGCGCTGCGGGTGCTCTATCCGCCTTTCGCCGAAGCCTCCGCCCTGCTGGCCGCGGAGAAGACCGACCGCGCCGCGGCGCAGTTCGCCGAACTGTTCAACCGCGCCGATGCGTACCTCGCCGCCTACGCCCGCTACTTCGCCGCCCGCGCCCACGTCATGGCCGAGGATTACGAACGCGCCCGCCCCCTGCTCGCCCCACTGACCGGCCAGGCCATCGACCGCACGCTGCATTCCGGCCAAGCCCTGTTCATGCTCGGCCTGTGCCATGCCGAACTGCTCGACCGCGACCGCGCCATCGCCACCCTCGCCGAATTCCGCCGCAAGTATCCCGACGCCTCCGAACGCATGACCATGGGCGCTGAGCACCTGATCGATCGGCTGGCCCGGATCGACGAGGGCACGCTGGGCGATGTGGAAGACCGCATGGCCTACGCGCGGCGGCGGCTGGACCTTGGCCGCACCGCCGACCGCACCCAGACCGAGCAGGCCCGCATCATTGCGATCCTCGATGAACTGATCGCCAAAGCCGAGCAGCGCGAGCAATCCGGCGGCGGCGGGGCGGGCGGCGCCGGCGGCGGGGCGGGCGGCGCCGGGGGCGGCGGGGGCGGCGGTTCGTCCGGCGGAGCCACCCAGTCCACCGCGCCCGTCGGGCCCGCCATCACCGGCCAGGTCCACCAGACCCATCGCGGTCGACCCGATGAGCAATGGGGCGCCATGCCCGACCGGCAGCGCGACGAAGTGCTCAACGCCCTGAAAACCCAATACCCCCAACGCTATCGCGAACTGGTCGAACAGTACTACCGCAGCCTGCAGGAAGATGCGCCGTGAACCGGTCATGCCACGCCATCCCGTTCGTTCTGGGGCTGTTGTTCGTCGCGTCGTACGCTGCCGCCGATTCGGTCGTCCTGCTCGACGGGCGCACCGTCGCCGGCCCGATCACCCGCATCGCCAACGGCGCCGTCCGTTGCGGGGACCAAACCATCGAACTCCAGCAGACCCGCCGCCTGATCTTCGACGACAAGCCCCACACGCCGCCCCACGCCGCCCGGCGCGTGTACCTGACCGATGACAGCCTGCTGCGGGTGTCGGCGGTGCGTGTCGGTGACGGGCGCTGCGTGATCGGCTGGGCCTACGGCGAACAATCCGCCTGGCCGCTCGATGAAGTCCGAGCCGTGTTGCTGACGCCCTTGACCGGCGACAGGCCCGAACCGGCCTTCACCGAGGCGATCGATCAGCCCCGACCCGACGGCGATCGCCTGCTGGTCAAGACCGATGACCGCCTGACCACCGTCGAGGGCGCCCTCGAATCGCTCGGGCCCGACCAGGCGACGTTCATCTGGCGGGACCAGGCCCGCACCGTCGACCGCGCAAAGGTGTACGGCCTGATCCTCGCCGGCCCCGCCGCCGCGCCCGACCGCGTCGGCTGGTGCCTTGCCCACCTGGCCGACGGGTCGCGCCTGTGGGGGCGCAGCCCCGCGCTGGCCGGCAAAACACTCCGCATCACCCGCGGTGAGCGAACCCTCTGTCTGCCCGCCGGCGCCGTGCGGCGTCTCGACATGCGGTCCGATCGCATGGTGTTCCTGTCCGACCTGGAACCGGTGTCGATCGAGGACGAAGCGCTGTTCACTTTCAACGGGGTGGGGCGCGACGTCAGCGTGCTCGGCCGGCCGCTGACCCTGGGCGAGAAGATCTATGAGAAAGGCCTGGGGGTGCACGCGCCCTGCCGGATCGCCTATGCGCTCGATGGTCGGTTCGACACCTTCGCCGCGGTGATCGGGATCGACGCGGAAACCCACGGGCGCGGCGACTGTGTCTTCAAGGTCCAGCTCGACGGGCGCACGGCCTTCGAGCGGCGCATGCGCGGCGACGATCCGCCGCAGCCGCTGCGCGTGCCGCTGGGCAAGGCGAAGCGGCTCGAACTGGTGGTCGAGTACGGTGAAGACCTCGACCTGTCCGACCACGCCGACTGGGCCGACGCCCGACTCGTCCGCGAGCCGTGAACGGCAGGAGCGCCGATGAACCGCAGGGCCGCCGAAGCACGAACCATGGCGAGCAGCGCAAACCTTTTCCCGGTTCTTCCGGGCCGCGGCGTCCGGTGGATCGGCCTCGCCGTTCATGTGTGCCTGTGCGCCGCTGCGGCGAGCGGCGGCATCACGGCCGAGCAACTTGCCGCGGTGCGCCGGGCCGAGGCGCGGCGGATCGCCGTGATCGAGCGGTGCAGCCCGACGGTGGTCGCGTTGTACGGCAAGAACCGCCAGGGTTCGGGCAGCGGTGTGGTGATCACCGAAGACGGGCTGGCGCTGACGAACTACCACGTGATGGTGCCGACGGGCGGCGAGGGCTGGGCGGGGCTGAACGACGGGAAGCTGTATCGGTGGCGCGTGGTGGGGCAGGATCCCGGCGGGGACATCGCGCTGATTCAGTTGTCGGGCAAGGCGAAGTTCGACGCGGCGCCGCTGGGCGATTCCAACGCGGTGCGCGTCGGCCAGTGGGCCCTGGCGATGGGCAACCCGTTCATGCTGGCCGAGGATCACACGCCGTCGGTGTCGCTGGGCGTGGTCAGTGCGGTGCACCGCTATCAGGCGGGCGCCGGCGGGAACCTGCTGGTGTACGGCGACTGCATTCAGATCGACTCGTCGATCAATCCGGGCAACAGCGGCGGGCCGTTGTTCGATCTGTCCGGCCGGCTGATCGGCATCAACGGGCGCGGCTCGTTCGAGGAGCGCGGCCGGGTGAACGTGGGCGTGGGCTTCGCGGTGACCCTCGAGCAGATCCGCAACTTCTACGCCGACCTGCTCGCCACGAAGATCTGCCAGCACGCCACGCTCGACCTGACCTTCACCACGCGCCAGGGTCGGGTGATCTGTGATGCGATCGACGTCGGCCGCCAGCCGCCGCTGGTCCGGGCCGGCCTGCAACTGGGCGACCGCCTGATTCGCTTCGATGGGCATCCGATTCATCATGCCAACGACCTGCTGAATCACCTGAGCGTCATCCCCGCCGGCTGGCCGGTCGAGGTGGTCTTCGAAAGCCAGGACCAGCACAAGACGGTGCGCATCACGCCCGGCCCCCTGGCCTACCGCAAACCCGCCCGCCCCGTCGCCGCGCAGCCCCGAGGCGATGACAACAAGCCCCGGCCCAGCCTGCCCGACCCGGCGAAGCGGCCCGAACACAAGCCCGGCACGATCACCGATCCCGCCCTGAACCGCCGTTACGCCGAGCGTATCCTCCACCGCCTCGGGCCGGTCGACCCGACGGGGCGCGACCCGGCGGCCCGGGCTTTCATCGCCGCGTACGATCCGGCCGACCCGTCCACGTTCGCCCGCCTGGTGCTGGAGGGCGGGGATCGTTTGTGGGGCCATCGCGCCTTCCGCCTGACCGCCGTCACGCCCGCCGGCCGAACGTTCAAAGTCTGGATCAGCGTCTTCGACGAATCGGGCATCCATTTCGAGCATCACCTGATGAAAGTGCAGACGCGCGGCAAACCATGAACCGGCGAACGTTGCATCTCGTGGTGGCGGCGACCGCCATCGGGTGCGGTGGATTCGCATGGGCTGACGATCAGACCGGCGAACCCGAACGGCAGACGCCCGAGGCGCCGTTCGCCGAGGC
This sequence comes from uncultured Planctomycetaceae bacterium, assembly GCA_964395825.1. Classification (GTDB taxonomy): domain Bacteria; phylum Planctomycetota; class Phycisphaerae; order Phycisphaerales; family Zrk34; genus JANQFT01. The sequence goes on along the minus strand of CAYNCM010000019.1, from coordinate 11,306 downwards.
GGTGGCCTACGCCCAGCGGCGCTGCGTGAAGCTGTACGGTGCGGCGATCGGGCGCGAGCACGGCTATGCGACGGGGATGATCGTCTCGCCCTCCGGCGACATCCTCACCGCCGAGGGGATTTACCTGGAAGGGGATCGCATCCGCGCCGTCACCGCCGATGGCCGGGTTCACCTGGCCCGCGTGCAGCGGCGAAGCGAGTCGCTGCGGGTGGCGTTGCTGGCCATCGACGCCGCCACGCCGGCGTACTTCGACCTGCCCGAGGAACCGACCGTGCGGCCGGGCGACTGGACGCTGGCGATCAGCAACTGCTTCAAGGCAGCCGACGGGACCGAACCGCTGTCGGTGAACCTGGGCGTGGTGAGTCTGCGGGCGGCGCTGGACACGCGGCGGCGGGCGATGGACTTCGACGTGGCCGGCGAGATTCTGCTGATCGATGCGATCACCTCCAACCCCGGTTCGCCCGGCGGAGCGCTGGTCGATGACGACGGCCGACCGGCGGGAATGATCGGCAAGCTGCTGGAAAGCGAGTCGACCGGCACGCGACTGAACTACGCGATCCCCGCCGACCTGCTGCGGCGTTTTCTGGATGGGAAGCCCATCATCGACCCCGCCGCCGGCGATGGCGACGAGGATGGGCCGACCGGCGAACCGTACCTCGGCGTGCGGCTGTTCCGCATGGCCGGCCGCAAGGCCCCGGCTTACATCGACCGGGTGATCGCCGATTCCCCCGCCGCCCGTGCGGGCCTGAAGAAGGATGACCTGCTGCTGGCGATCGACGATCGCATCGTTCGCCACGTGTCGCACTACGACCAACTGCTTGCCGCGTTGAAGCCGGGTCAGAAGGTGACGCTGATCGTCAAACGCAAACAGGATGTGCTTGAGGTGGCGCTGACCGTCGGCGCGGAGGCGGCGGGCGATGAGTAACCACGACCCTTCCTTGAATCCTTCTCGCCTTGGCGGTCGCCTGGTCCGACCTCGGCTGCGCCTCGGCCCCCTCCGCCGGCGGGGAAGGGGGTTGTTGTTCGCCGGGGTGCTGCTGGTCGTGTCCACCGCGGCGGCGGCGGCGGGCGGTGGTGGCGAACAGGACGCGCCGGCGGCGTTCCGGGCGGCGGCCGAACGGGTGATGCCGTCGGTGGTGACCATCGAAACCTACGGCGGCAGCGGCGTGCCGGCCCGCTCGCGGGGCGGGCGCATCGCCGGGTTCAGCCGGCCGGGCGAAGGCCCGACGACCGGCCTGGTGGTCTCGCCGGACGGTTACATCCTCACCAGCACGTACAACTTCATCCGCCGGCCGAACATCATCACGGTGGTGCTCGACGACGGTTCGCGACACGTCGCGAAGCTGCGGGGCCGTGACCAGACGCGCAAGCTGTGTGTGTTGAAGATCGACACCGATGCGCCGTTGGCCGCGGCCGCGATCGCGCCGGTCGACGCCCTGCGCGTGGGGCAGTGGGCGGTGTCGGTGGGCGTGGGCTACGGGGGGCAGGAGGCGGCGATGTCGGCGGGGATCCTCAGTGCGTTGGGTCGCGTGTCCGGCCGGGCGGTACAGACGGATGCGAACATCAGTCCGGCGAACTACGGCGGGCCGCTGGTCGATGTGACCGGGCGGGTGATCGGCGTGTGCGTGCCGCTGTCGCCCGGCGGCGATCATGCGATGGCCGGCGTGCAGTGGTACGACTCGGGCATCGGGTTCGCCGTGCCGCTGGACGGGCTGGATGAAGTGCTCGACCGGCTGAAAAAGGGTCAGACGATTCAGCGCGGGCGACTGGGCATCATCGCCCGGCCGGTGTCGACCGGTCAAGGCGTGCGCATCGTCCGCATCGCCCCGCATTCGCCCGCCACCGCGGCCGGTCTGCACGAAGGCGATGTCATCACCGCCGTCGACGGCGAGAAAGTGCTCGACCTGTTCGCCCTTCGCGCCGCGATCGGCCGGTATGTCGCCGGCGATACGATCAAGATCGACATCACCGGCGAGGACCAGCGCCGCTCGGTGGAAGTGACGCTCGAGCCCGGACCGTTCAAGTTCCCCAAACCGCGCGCGGATGAGAACGGCGACGGGGATGAAGATTCGCACGCGGGCGAACCCGAACCGCCCGGCGATGCCGAAAATGACAACGCGCCGAACGATCAAGCCGACGCGAACGAAGGCGACTGATGGGCCCGGGGGCCTGTCCCGCGTCAGCCCCACCGAGAAGCCGGCCAGCGTGCGGACGAGCGCCTTGAGCGAGGCGGGGCGGTTTTTTAGACTGGTCGCCCTCCGCAACATTCCCGCGTTCGCCCGGTTTGTGAGATGTGCCCTTGTCCGCTGGCTCGTTCAGTCTGACCCGTTACGATGACGCTTACGATTCCGACATCGCCGGGCTGATCGTGCAGCTCGATCAGTGGTTCGAGATCGATGCGAGCCATTCGATCGGCGAGCAGCTCGGCGGGAACACGACGCTGCTGGCGATCGACGATGCGAGCGCCCGGGCGATCGGGTTCGTGGTGGTGAGAATCGAGGATGCCCGCACCGGCCGGATCACCTGGGCGGGGGTCGACCCGCGGTGGCAGCGGCGCGGGGTGGGCCGGGCAATGATCGAACAGGTCATCACCGATGCCCGCCAGGCCGGCCTGGAGCGGCTGGTGGTCGAAACCATGAGCGCCTCGGTCGATTATGCCCCGTTCGAGGCCACGCGGCGGTTCTACCGGTCGCTGGGTTTCGTTGAACACCGCGAACTGGGCGACCGGGCGGGCAACGGCCTGGCGACCACGGAATGGCTGCTGGCGCTGACGGAAGACCGGGCGGTTGCCCGCCTGTCGTGAGGCCTCTATGCTGAGGGGTGTTCGCCAGGGGTGCTCGCCGCAGTTTGATGGAGCGGCGGGCTGAGATCACACCCTTGGAACCTGACCGGTGAGCCGGCCGGCGAAGCGCTTCCGGCAAGCCGCGCAGGAAGGCGGACTGTCATGATCACCCACTCGCCCGATCGTTACGGCCGGTTTGTCTATCCGCCGATCGGCGGCAATCCCGGCACCGGCCCCGCCACCACCCCCGGAAGCTTCGCCCGCCGACCCGGCCTCGCCCCCGGCGCGCGCGGCGCACGGACCTTCGCCAGCCCCGACACGGTGGGCATGCCGGCGCCGTCGGACAAAACCGCCTGGGATTTTCTGCCCGAAGGCTGGTCCACGCACGAAGGCGAAGGCGGCGCAACCCGAGGCGCAGCGACGTCAACCGCTGCGAAGATCACCACCTTCACCCAGGCTGACGGTTCGCCGCGCACCGTCGCCCACCCGGCCGACTTCGCGCCGGTGACGCAGCTCGAACACGCGCGGCTGGGCATCGTCACGGCCCAGATGACCCGCGTGGCCGCGCGGGAGGGTCACCTCAGCCCCGAGCAGGTGCGCGACGAGGTGGCCGCCGGCCGCATGGTCATCCCCGCCAACCGCACCCACCTGGGCTATCCGCTCGATCCGATGGCGATCGGCCGGGCGTCGCGCACGAAGGTCAACGCCAACCTTGGCGCCTCGCCCGTCTCATCGAGCACCGATGAGGAAGTCGAGAAGATGCGCTGGTCGGTGCGCTGGGGCGCGGACACGGTGATGGACCTTTCGACCGGCGGCGATTTGGACGCCTGTCGCGCGGCGATCATCCAGGCCTCGCCCGTGCCCATCGGAACCGTGCCGATCTACGCCATGATCGTCGGCCGGAAGATCGAAGACCTCGACGAGACGACGATTCTCCAGTCGCTGGAACACCAGGCGGGCCAGGGCGTGGATTACTTCACCATTCACGCCGGCGTCCTCAGGGAACATCTGCCGTTCGTGAAGGATCGGCTGATCGGGATCGTGTCGCGCGGCGGGTCGCTGCTGGCCAAGTGGATGATTACCCACGCCGCGCAGAACCCGATGTACGATTTGTGGGACGACATCTGTGCGATCTGCCGGCGGCATGACGTGACGTTCAGCATCGGCGACGGCCTGCGTCCCGGCGGGCTGGCCGACGCAACCGACCAGGCCCAACTGCGCGAGCTGGAGGTCCTCGGCGCGTTGACCGAACGCGCCTGGCGGCACGGCGTGCAGGTGATGATCGAAGGCCCCGGGCACGTGCCGTTCGACCAGATCGAGTACAACATGAAGCTGGAGCGGACGCTCTGCCACGGCGCGCCGTTTTACGTGCTCGGGCCTCTGGTGACCGACATTTTCCCCGGCTACGACCACATCACCAGTTGCATCGGCGCCACGGCGGCGGCGTACCACGGGGCGGCGATGCTCTGTTACGTCACGCCCAAGGAACACCTCGGCCTGCCCAAGCGCGAGGACGTGAAACAGGGCTGCGTCGCCTACAAAATCGCGGCGCACGCGGCTGACATCGCGCTGGGCATTCCGGGCGCCCGCGATCGGGATGATGAACTGACCCGCGCCCGGGCGGCGCTGAACTGGCAGAAGCATTTCGACCTGGCGTTCGACCCCGACACGGCGCGGGCGTTTCACGATGAAGACCTTGACGTGGACACCGACTTCTGCGCGATGTGCGGCCACGACTGGTGCAGCGTTCGCATCTCCAAGGAGATTCAGCAGTTCGCCAGCGGCAAGGACGAGGCGTTCGCCTGGGATGCGCCGAAGATTTCCGCGGCGCTGACGCATGAACAGCAGGCAATCCTGCGTGAGCGCGGCGTGCTGAGCCCGGCGGAGATTCATCGCCTGGCCGGCAAGACGAAGAAGGCCGTCGGGGCGGAATACCGAAAGGCCGCCTGCCACTCCGACTACGCCGATGACCAGCAGGCCCGCCACATTCAGCAACGGAATTCCCCACCCCAAGGCGAGGGATGATGATGTTCATTGAGGGCCTGGCGGCCAAGGTCAAGCGCCAGTTCACGGCGTTCTTTCCCGTGGCCGCCGATCGCGTGGGCGAATGTCGGCGTTGCGGGGCGTGCTGCCGGCTGCCGTATCCATGTCCGATGCTGCGTTACGATGCTGACGGCAAGTCGCGCTGCGCAATTTACCGGTTCCGCCCGCCCAGTTGCCGCGTGTATCCCCGCACCGCTGGCGAACACCGCACCAAGGCCACCTGCGGTTTCAGCTTCACCCACGATCCCAACCCCGCCGGACGCGTCACCGGCGCCGGCGAGAGCCCGAAATAATCCGGTGACGGTTGCGGCAGGTCGCAACCGCGCCTGGCCATGCGCGGACCTGGGTGGACGATGGGCCAGGCAAGGCACGAGATGCCGCTCAGATCATGCGTCTCCGGAAGGCGGCGGGGCTTTCGCCGACCACGCGGCGGAACTGCTTGCTGAAGGTGAACGGATCGGGGTAGCCCAGGGCGTAGGCCAGTTCCTTGTTGCTCATCTGTTCCTGGACGATCAGTTCGCGGGCGCGGTCGATGCGGCGGCGGATGCGGTATTCGCCGGGCGACAGGCCCATGCGTTCGGTGAATACCTTGCGAAAGCGCTCGTAGCCCACACCGAGTTGTTCGGCCAATTCGGGCAGCGGCATGCGCCGGCCGGACTGATCGCCCAGCGTCCGGCAGGCCGCAGCGATCAGCCGCGTATGCGGATCATCCGCCCGACCTTCCCGGTCGAGCCGATGCACCTGCGCCAACAGATCGTGAAACCGCACGGCGGTGGTCGGCAGTTCGTCATCGGGCCGTTGCTGCAAGTCGGTGAGGATGCGCTCGAAGCGCTCGACCAACCCCGCGTCGACGCCCGGATGCAGCACCGACCGCCGCAGACTCACCAGGCCGATCGCCGCCAGCGCCTTGTACAGCGTGCCGTCCATGACGATGTACGCCTCGGCCCAGCGTCCGTCGAAATCGGGCAACAGCGAATACGTGCGACCGGGCACGTGTTGGCAGAACGCCCCGCCAGACACGCGGTGTTCGCGCCGGGTTGGGCCTTCTTCGACGAACCGCCCGCTGCCGCGCAGAACGTAGACGCCGGTGTACTCGTGGGCGTGCCGCGCGGCGTACGCCCCGCCGGTCGGCTTGAGGATGAACCCGACCGCCCAGCGCGCCGGGCGGTCGGCCCGGCCGATCGCCCGGTACGCCGCCTCGTTGCGAAACGCGCGGCCCAGGGATGAACGCCTTCTTGCCATGTCGACCAATTATGACATGTCTTTGACCAGAACTGCAATATGCATCCTGACAATCAGACGATAAAATTGCCAAAATTGACACAGAGGTTTCATCACCAGGATCCGACACCATGACCGACCAACTTCACTGGGCCATCCTCGGCACCGGCAGTATCGCCGAAGCGTTCGCGCACGGTGTGGGCACGTCCAGGCGCGGCCGGCTGGTCGCGGTGGCCAGCCGAACGCGGGACTCGGCCGAACGATTCGCCGACCGGTTCGACATTCCCACCCGCCACGGCGGTTACCCGTCCCTGCTCGACGATGCGAACGTGCAGGCGGTGTACATCGCCACGCCCCATCCCATGCACCCGCAGTGGGCGATCAGGGCGGCCGAGGCGGGCAAGCACGTTCTGTGCGAAAAGCCGATGGCCCTGAACCAGTGGCAGGCGGCGAAAATATTCGAAGCGGCGCGGCAGAACCACGTCTGCTGCATGGAAGCGTTCATGTACCGCTGCCATCCGCAGATCGCGAAGCTGCGCGAACTGCTTCGAGACAAGGCGATCGGCGAAGTCCGCCTGATCACCGCAGCCTTCGCCTTCGGAGGCGGAACCGGGCCGGTCAACGAAGACAGCCGCCTGTTCAACAACGAACTGGGCGGCGGGGGCATTCTCGACGTCGGCTGTTACCCCGTGTCGATGGCGCGACTCGTCGCCGGCGAAGCGACCGGCAAGCGATTCGCCGAACCGACGGACGTGAAGGCGGTCGGACGGATCGGCGAAACGAACGTCGATGAATACGCCGCGGCCGTGTTGAAGTTCCCCGGCGACATCCTCGCCCAGGTCGCCACGGGCATACGTGTGTCGACGATCAACGAAGTGTGGATTCACGGCAGCGACGGCAAGATTCACCTGCCCGACCCGTGGGTGCCCAACGGTCGCAACGGAACCGGCGAAGCGGTGATTCACCTGCACACCCGCGACGGTAAGCGGACCATTACCACGCACAGCGACGTGACGCTGTACGGCCTGGAAGCCGACGCCGTCGCCGAGGCCCTGCCCAGGCTCCAGGCGCCGCCGATGACGTGGGACGACACGCTGGGCAACCTGGCGGCGCTGGACCGCTGGCGGGCGGAGATCGGCCTGGTGTACGAGCAGGAGAAGGTCAAGCCCTGCAAGGTCGACCTGGCCGGTCGGCCGATCAAACCGCGCGATGACCACAAGATGAAGTTCGACACCATTCCCGGGCTCGACAAACCGGTCAGCAAACTCATCTTCGGCGCCCTGACCGCCCACGGCAGTTACCCCAAAGCCCAGGTCATGTACGATCAGTGGATCGAACTGGGCGGCAACACCTTCGACACCGGCGCGGCCTACCAGCAGGACAGGCTGTTCGGCCAGTGGATGAATTCGCGCGGCATCCGCGATGACATCATCATCATCGCCAAGGGCATGCACCCGCCGCTGCACCGGCCTGAGCAGCTCGGCCCGCAACTCGACAAGATCCTCGACGACTTCGGCTGCGACGGTGCTGACATCTACATCATGCACCGCGATCACGTCGACGTGCCGGTTGGCGAATGGGTCGACGTGCTCGATGAACAGGTCCGCCGGGGACGGATCAAGGTCTTCGGCGGGTCGAACTGGTCGATCCGGCGCTTCACCCAAGCCAACCAATACGCCAAAGCCAACGGCAAACAGGGCTTTGCGATTCTCAACAACAACCTCGCCCTGGCGGAGATGGTCAATCCCGTGTGGGACGGTTGCCTGCACGTATCCGATCCCGAAAGTCGCGCGTGGATGACCGCAACGCAGACGGTGCACCTGGCCTGGTCGAGCACGGCCCGGGGCTTCTTCACCGATCGCAGCGCCCCGGACAAGCGGGATGATGAATCGCTGGCCCACTGCTGGTACAGCGAGCAGAACTTCCAGCGAAAGGCCCGGGCTGAGGAACTGGCCAGCAAGAAAGGCTGCCTGCCGATCAACATCGCCGCCGCATGGGTGTTGAATCAACCGTTTCCCAGCTTTGCCCTGATCGGCCCGGAAACGCCGACCGAAATGGTCACTCAACTGCCGGCGCTGGACATCGAGTTGAGCGAAGAGGAAATCCACTGGCTCGCGGGGGATGGGTGAAAGACCGCCGCCCACGGGAAAGGGGACATTCTGGTGCCGTGTCTGCCGCTGATCTTTGGCGGGAAGTTTAGCCGCCAGCCGTAGGCGAGCGCGGTGTTGAAGCGATCCCCCGCGGGTCGCGGCCAAAACCGATTCCCGAATCTTGGGTGCAGGCGCAATACCAGTCCGATTAAGCGATAAGTATCTTTTCTTAAAGGTTTTATTACCGTTTATCACGGAACTGGTTCATCAGAGGGCATTGCCTGGGTCTTCGTCTGATCGCGCGGGGTTCGATGCGGCCGGGGCGTGTGGTGAGAAAAGTGTACCAAAAAATCTGAAATGGGTTGACTTTTGGGGCAAAAGAGGCGATAGTATGTCTGTGATAAGTTTCACAGCGTTACGGACGTCACAGCGAATTCGTTGTTTTGTGCGATGAATGGCCAGGATCCGGGGGTCTGCGGGGCGTAGATCGTGCGGCGGGAAATGAACGCCCGAGCACTGAACCGTGAACCCACCACCATGCCTGCGACCAGTGCCATTTCGAATCGCGTGATCGGTCGGCTGGGCCTGTACCGGCGTCTGTTGGCCGACGAACAGGCCGACGGCGCGGCGTTCGTGTATTCGCACGAACTGGCCAGGCGGGCCAACGTCACCGCGGCGCAGGTGCGGCGGGACATGATGGTGATCGGCTACACGGGCAATCCGGCCAAGGGTTACCAAGTGGACAAGCTGGCCGACAGCATCGGCCGCTTCCTCGACGCGCCGCAGGGCCAGAACGTGGCCCTGGTGGGCATCGGAAACCTCGGGCGTGCGTTGCTGGCGTATTTCGCGCAGCGCCGGACAAAGCTGCGGATCGTCGCGGCGTTCGACCGGGACGAAAGCAAGGTCAACCGGGTGCTGCACGGCCACCGCTGCCACCCGATGGAGGAACTGGCCAAGATCGCCCAGGCCGAGCGCATTGACGTGGGCATCATCACGGTCCCGGCGTCGGCGGCGCAGGAGACGGCGGAACTGATGATTGAGGCGGGGATCAAGGGTTTATTGAATTTCGCCCCGGTGAAGCTGCGCGTGCCGCCGGGCGTTTACGTGGAAGACATCGACATGAGCGTGTCATTGGAGCGAGTGGCTTTCATGGCGCGCACGAACGCCCCCAAGACGGAGGTCCGCAAGTGAGTGCCGTGGACATCAGCAACATGATCGCCGAATTCCCTGACGCCGGTCGCGACGCGCTGATTCCGCTGTTGCAGAAGGTGCAGCAGCGGGACGGATACCTGTCGCGCGAATCGATCGTCGCCATCGCCCGGCATCTGGACCTGGCGCCGGCGAAGGTGTACGGCGTGGCGACCTTCTACAACCAGTTCCGCTTCAGCGCCCCGGGCAAGGTTCACATTCAGATCTGCCGGGGCACGGCGTGCCACGTGAAGGGCTCGGCGGCGGTGCTGGATACGATCCGGCGGGTGCTGGGCATCGAGCCGGGCCAGACCACGCGCGACGGCGTGTTCAGCCTGGAAGTGGTTGCATGCATGGGCGCGTGCGGATTGGCCCCGCTGATCTGCGCCGACGGCGAGTTCCACGCCGGCGTCAGCCCCCAGCAGGCCGAGAAGATCATCAAGCAGTCCCGCAAGAAGGTTGAAGTCAAATGATCGCACCGAAAACCAATCAAACCGAGCTGGACCCGGCGGAACTGACGCGCATGGTGGCGGCGGCCCTGGGTCGGGCGGACGAGGCCGCCGAGAAGAAGCTCGGCATGCTGCGCCGCGAGAACGTCAACCGCCCCACCATCTACCTGGGCACGGGGACGTGCGGCCTGGGCGCGGGCGCGGGCAAGACCCTCCAAGCCGCGCGAAAGTACATCGACGATCGCGGCCTGGATGCGGACGTGGTCGAGGTCGGCTGCATCGGCCTGTGCGCCGTCGAGCCGATCGTCGACATCCAGTTGCCCGGCCGTACACGATTGTCGTTCCAGCAGATCACCGAAGACAAGGTCGCCGGACTGCTCGACGCGGTGATCGAAGCGCACAACGTGCCGATGGAAATGGTCATGGGCCAGTTCCGCGGCGCCGGCACACCGTGGGCGGAGGTGGGTTACCTCGATGAACATCCGTTCTTCGCACCGCAAACGCGCTGGGTGCTGGCCAACTGCGGCGTGATCGACCCGGGCAGCCTGGAAGAATACCTGGCGCACGGCGGCTACACGGCGCTGGCGAAGGCGCTGACGCAGATGACGCCGATGGAGCTTTGCGAAGCGGTGGAGCGGGCGGGCCTGCGCGGCCGCGGGGGTGGGGGGTTTCCCACCGGCACGAAGTGGAAATTCTGCCTGCGGGAAGAGGCGGATCAGAAGTACCTGGTCTGCAACGCCGACGAAGGCGACCCCGGCGCGTTCATGGACCGCGCGGTGATCGAAGGCGATCCGCACCGGCTGGTCGAAGGCATCGCCATCGCTGCCTATGCGATCGGCGCCACGCAGGCGTACATCTACATTCGGGCTGAGTATCCGCTGGCGATCGCGCGGCTGGACGAAGCGATCCGCCAGGCCGAGGCCGCCGGACTGCTCGGACGCAACATCCTCGACAGCGGTTTCGACCTGAAGATCAAGATGAAGATGGGCGCCGGGGCATTCGTGTGCGGCGAAGAGACGGCCCTGATCCACAGCATCGAGGGCAAGCGCGGGATGCCGCGCCCGCGGCCGCCGTTCCCCGCGGTCAGCGGCCTGTTCACCAAGCCCACCAACGTGAACAACGTCGAAACCTTGGCCAACCTGCCGAAGATCGTCGGCGACGGGCCCGAGCCGTTCGCCGCCATGGGCACGAACAACTCCAAGGGCACCAAGGTGTTCGCGCTTTCGGGCAAGGTGGCGCGCACGGGCCTGGTCGAAGTGGCGATGGGCACCACGCTGCGGAACATCGTGTTCGACATCGGCGGCGGGATTCCCGGCGCCAAGGCCTACAAGGCCGTGCAGATCGGCGGTCCCAGCGGCGGATGCATCCCCGCCCAGCATCTGGACACCGAGATCGACTACGAATCGCTCAAGCAGGTCGGGGCGATCATGGGGTCGGGCGGCCTGGTCGTGATGGACGAAGACACGTGCATGGTCGACGTGGCCAAGTTCTTCATGGACTTCATCCAGCGCGAAAGCTGCGGCAAGTGCATTC
>CAYNCM010000018.1:0-39070 GCA_964395825.1 uncultured Planctomycetaceae bacterium | reverse complement strand
GGGCTGGCTGACCAGCAGGTCTTCGAGGTTCACGCCCAGCCGGCGGGCCCAGGAGGGGTCGAGGGCGTGTTCGGCGTCGATGAACGCGGCCATGCCGCCAAGTTTCTGGGCGTGGGCCACCACGTGCAGGGCGACGGTGGTCTTGCCGGACGACTCGGGACCGAAGAACTCGCAGACGCGCCCACGGGGAATGCCCCGCCCCCCGAGGGCCAGGTCCAGGCTGATCGACCCGGTGGGGATGCCGGGGGGAATGTTGGCCGGATCGTCATCGAGTCGCATGATCGAGCCCTTGCCGAAGGCCCGCTCGATCTGCGTGACGGCCCGGTCGAGGGCGGCTTCGCGCCCGTCCTGATCGTTCCTGGCGGCGGTTTTGGCCATGTTCGTGCCCTTTGCTGAGGTGGTTCGCTTGCTGGTGGATGCCGATGCGGGTGAGATGGTCGCTACCATAACGCTGAGCCTCCGGTTCGTCAATGTTCGGGAGTTGTCAGGATACTGATCTATCGGCCGACGTCAAGGGATAGTTTGACTTTTGTTCGGGTTATTTCGGGGCGGGCACAGGCGGGCGGCGAAACAGGCACGCCCCGCGGGACGAGGCGCTGGCCTCGTGGGGTACAATGGGCCGAATGCGGACGTTGATTCTGTTCGATCTTGACGGGACGTTGATGCTTGTCGGGCCGGCGGGGAGCCGTGCGTTCGAGGCGGCGGGGCGCGAGGTGTGCGGGGCGGATTTCTCGCTGGAGCCATTGTCGGCGATCGCTCGTCGGGGTCGGCTGGATCCGTGGCTGTTCCGGGCGGCGGCGACGGCGTGCGGATACAAGGTCACCGATGCCGATCACGCGCGTTTCCAACAGCGGTTCGTTGAGATGCTGCCGGGCGAACTGGCGGCGCCGGGGCGCGAAGTGCGGGTGCTGCCGGGCGTGATGCGGTTGCTGGGCGAATTGCGGCAGCGGACGGACGTGTCGCTGGGCATGGTCACGGGCAACTACACCGACAGCGCGCGGGCGAAGCTGCGGGCCGGCCGGATCGACCCGGACTGGTTCGCCTACAGCGCGTTCGGGCAAGAGGCGGCCGAACGTCACGAACTGGTCGAACTGGCGATCGGACGCTTCACGCGGGTGACGGGCAATCACCTGGACCGGCGTCGGGTGATCGTGGTGGGCGATACGCCGCACGACGTGGCCTGCGCCCGGCATACGGGCTGTCGATCGCTCGCCGTCACGACGGGACATTTCACCGCCGACGAACTGCGGGCGGCCGGGGCGGAAGTGATCGTGGAGGATTTATCGGATGGGTCGGCGCTGTGGGCGATGGTGGATGACTGATCGACGACGCGCTCGGCCGCATGGCGTTCGACCGCGCCGGCGCGAACCGAGCGAACCGGTGGACCGCAAACGGCCGGGCGGAGCGTTCGAGTTTATCCGGCGTTGAATTGAACCTGCCGCGTCGGGCGCGCATGATGGTGGCGAGGAACCGCCATGGCCCGACCCGCCGACCCGATCGGCCGCAACACGTTCCAGAACGATCAGACGCTGTGCCCATGGCTGCAGATGATCGGGTGGACCGCGCTGAGCAAAGCGATGCCGAACAGTCTCGGCCCGCACCAACACGCCGGGCGGTGGGAGATTTGCTACATCGCCCGGGGCCGCGTCGACTGGTGGGTCGGAGATGAGAGGCACCAGGTGCCCGGCGGACACGTGTACATCACCCGTCCCGACGAAACGCACGGCGGGATCGACTCGACGCTGCACCCGGCGGAGTTGTACTGGTTGGTGTTCGGCCCGCCGAAGCGCGGGGCGGCCGGCGCGGCGTCGGCGGCCCAGGCCCGAGGCCTCCGCGATGCGCTCGAACGCCTCAAGCAGCGCACGTTCGGGGTGTCCGAGGTGGTGCGACAATGCTTCGAGCGGCTCCACGCCGAACACCGCCAACCCGACGCCCACAGCGAACTGGTGGTGCAATCGCTGCTGTGGCAACTGCTGGCGCAGGTGGTGCGGGATCACGATGCGCTGGCAAGCGCCGAACGTCGGCCGGCCGAGGCGCACGATCCGCTGGTGGACCAGGCAACCGCGAAGATCGATGCGGACCTCGCCCGCGCGCCGGGCCTCGGGGAACTGGCCCGGTCGGCGGGACTGACTGCGGCGAACCTGCGGCAGCGCTTCGTGCAGGCGGTGGGGTTGAGTCCGGCGGATTACCTGACGCTGCGCCGACTGGATGAAGCGGCGCGACTGCTGCGGGACAGTCCACTGACCGTCACGCAAATCGCCTTCAAGGTCGGCTTCTCATCCAGCCAGTACTTCGCCACCGCCTTCAAGAAACGGACCGGCCGTTCACCCCGCGCCTACCGGCGCGCCCACCGGCGGGAGGGAAACAACGAATGACGAAACGCGAATGACCAATGCCTCACGAAAGCCCAATGGCCGCCTCAGGGCGCTGAGGCACCGGCGGTGAAACGCCCTTTCGTCATTCGCGTCTGGTCATTCGTCCTTGTCCCCCGGGATCATCTTCGCCAGTTCGCGGCGGAGAACCTTGCCCATGGGATTGCGAGGCAGTTGGGCGGCGGCGTAGATGCGGCGAGGCACCTTGAACCCGGCCAGGTGCTCGCGGCACCACGAACGCAGCGCCGCTTCATCGAGTTCAGCGCCTTGGACGGTTTCCACGAAAGCCACCGCCACCTCCCCGCGCGACGGATCCGGCCGGCCGATCACCCCGCACGCCCCCACCGATTCGTGCTTTGCCAGCACTTCCTCGATCTCGCGCGGAAAGACGTTCTCCCCGCCGATGATCATCATCTCTTTCTTGCGGCCGGTGATGAACAGGAACCCCTCGCCGTCGATCTTCCCCCAATCGCCGGTGCGGAAATAGCCGTCTTCCGTGAACGCCTCGTCGGTCAGTTCGGGCAGCTTGAAATAGCCGGCCATGACGTTGGGGCCCTTGATGAGCACCTCGCCCTCTTCGCCGCGCGGCAGTTTATTGCCGTCCTCGTCGACGACGCGCACATCGCAGCCTTCGAGGATCGTGCCCACCGAACCTTCCCGCCGCGCCCACGGCGTGCACCAGGCGACCACGGGCGACGTTTCCGTCAGGCCGTAGCCTTCGAGAATGTCGACGTTGAAACGGTCGCGGAACCGGTCATGCACTTCGCCCGGCAGCGGTTCGCCGCCGCTGACCGCCATGCGAATACTGGCGAAGTCGGCAGGCCCGGCGCTCTTCACGCCCGACAGCGCGTGGTACATCGACGGAATGGCCAACATGATGTCGGGCTTGTGCCTGCCGATCAGTTCGACCAGCTTGCGCGGCACAAAGCGGGCGGTGTAGATCACCTTCGCCCCGGCCCGAAGCGGGATGAGCGTCAGCGCCGTCAGGCCGAAGCTGTGGAACTGCGGCAACACGCCCACGAACCCGTCGCTGGTGGTGATGCGGGCATGGCGGATCGACGCATCGCAATCCCACCGCAGGTTGCCATGGGTCAGCATCACGCCCTTGGGCTTGCCACTGGTGCCGGAGGTGTAAAGAATCACCGCCAGGTCGTCCGGCTTCGCCAGCGGCGGAATGCGAAACGGCGGAACGCCCCGCCCCCGGAAATGCATCTCGTCGAGCTTCAGCAGTTTCACGTCTTTCGGCTCGGCGTCGAGAAACTCCAGCATCGGCCCGGCCGTGATGACCAGGTCGATCTCGCTGTCGGCGACGATGTAGTCGCGCTCCGATTCAGACAACAGGTAATTGATCGGCACCGCCTGACGCTTGGCCAGCCACACCGCCAGCAACGCCATCGCAAACGCGCCCGACGTGGGAAGCAGAATGCCGATCCGCGGATTGTCGGTCTCCCGTTCGAGGCGGTCGGCCAGGTGCATCGCCCCGCCGACCAGTTCCAGATACCGCCACGACCGCTGATCGTCGACCACCACCGTGCGTAACGGATATCGCAGCGCCTTGCGAATGATCGGCCAGAGCATCGTGGGCATGGGCGGGGGCCTCGCGGAAGGGATGATCTGTCCCTCAGCCCCCGGGACAGGGGGTTCCCGACGCGGGATTCCCCGTTAGAATAGCCGCCAACCCCGGAGGCAGCCACCGGCATGAGGCCAGATTTCCCTCGAAGTGTGTGTGCATGGGGTGCGGTGTGGGTGATCGCGCTGCTGGCCGTCGCGCTGGGCGGTTGCGATGAGACTCGCAAGCGGTCGCTGAAGGCGGTGGCCGATCACTACCGCGCCGGCCATTTCCGGCGGGCGCTGGTCGACGCCAACGCCGTGGCCGAGCAGGCCAGCGGGCATCAATACGATCAGGCGCGGTACTTCGCGGGCTTAAGCGCCTATCGACTGGGGCGCGATGAAGAAGCCGAAGGCTACCTGCGTCCGCTGGCCGATCACCGCGATGCCCGCATCGCCGGCCCGACCCACGTGACGCTGGGGCTGATCGCCCTGTCCCGTCATGAGGATCAGCAGGCCCTGCGCCATTTCACCGACGCCACCGAATCGCTGGAAGCTTCCGAAGCGGGCAAGGCCCATTACCACATGGCCCTCTGCCAGCAGAAACTCGGGCTGTGGTCGACCGCCCAGGCACACCTGGAGATCGCGCTGCACGCGACGACCGATCCGGACCTGCGCCGGGTGATCCGCCAGCGCCTGGCGGCCAGGGCGTTCACGATTCAACTGGGGGCCTACGGCCGGCGGGCTAACGCCGACCAGCGGGCGCACGAACTGGCGGGGCCCGTGAGCCGGGCGGGACTGGGGGTGCCGACGATCGTACCCTCCCTCGCCGACGGCCGACGGCTGTACCTCGTGCAGGCCGGCCGCTTCAACACCCACGCCGACGCCCGACGCGCCCTCGAACGCCTGCGGGCCGGGCAGGCGTGGATCGTCACCACCGACGCAGCGCGATAAGCCACCATACGGCGTCACCGCCGCATCGCCCAACAACCGACCGCCGCGCAGAAAAAACCCCCCTCCTGGGGGGGGGGAAGTGATTTGATTTATCGCGACCGCGCCGGGCCTGTGGGGTTCAGCGCTTGCGTCGCAGCATCGCCAGACCGCCGGCGCCCAGCAGGGCCATCGAAGCCGGTTCGGGGATGACATCGTAATCGTAGATCACCCGGACGAACCCATCCGAGGTCATCGGGGTGAAACCGGTTTCGATGCCGCTGACGCCGCCGAAGTCCTGGGTCTGTCCGGCGTCGACGACGATGTCGAAATCGCCCGTGCCCACGAAGCCTTTGGTGCCGGTGGTGAAAAACGCGGCGCCGATGAACCCGGAGTCCGAAACGTTCTCATCGCCGCCGTCGTACTGCAAGCCGTCCGGGGCCGACGGATCGAAGTCATTGGCCACGTCGCCGGTATTGGCCGCGAGGTTGAACGCCTGCGAATGGACGGCTTCCAGATCGTCGACGACCGGCTGAACCGTCGCGTCCAGCAGAGACACGTCCGTCGACGCGATGTCGCCGTTCACGCCGAACTCGAACGTGCCCGACGCCGCTTCGTCGCCGTCGTTATCGAGAATGTACGTCCCGCCGTGCGAGTTGAGGTCGAAGATGACCTGGATTGAGTTGAGCACGCGCGTCCCGCCGAGCGTGTCGAACTGGTCGAAGGTCAACGTCTGGTTGAAATTGGGCGTGCCGCTGAAATTCTCGGTCTGGACGATCTGGTCCGCCGACGCGGCGGTCGCGATCGCCAGGCAAACAGCGGCTGCGGTGAGCACTCGGTTCATCTTCGATTCTCCTTGAACTGGGGTTCCTGTTCGTGGCTTGCTTGGGGCCGGTGTGAGACAATCCCACTTAACCGGGAACAACCCGGAGCGGCCGTCGGTTCGGATGCAGGCCGTGGCGAGACCTTGCGTGCGGTTCCGCCGCACCTGCCTTAGCGTTCGCCCCGGCGCGGTCGCTGAACCGTCGTAAGCACGGTTCAACGCTGTCGGTCGGTCGAGAAAGCCGTCCCTTGACGTGCCTGCCCTGCTTTTCCCCCACACACCATCGCCCGATTCACCACCGTGGACGTTGAACACACTGTACCACGCGGCGCGGCGTGGTCAAAGGCTTTTTGCATTTTCTTTGCGTTAGCGTTGTTCAACCTTGTCTGGGGCGGCGGCGGCCCCGAGGCCCTTCTGCGAGAACCGCTACGACCCTGGCCGCTGCACGGGGCGGAACACCGCGGGGGAAACCGCGATACGCTGGAACGGACCCCGTGCCTCGGGTAACCTGCCCCAAGGCCGTCCGACCCACCACAAGGGGAATCCACATGCCCGCCCAATCGCGCACCGAATCCGACTCCATGGGAAAGATGACCGTGCCCGCCGACGCCCTCTACGGCGCCAGCACCGCCCGGGCGGTGGACAACTTTCCCATCGCCGGCCGCGGCATGCCGGTCGAGATCATCCGAGCCTTCGGCCTGCTCAAGCGCGCCTGCGCGCAGGCCAACCGGGAACTGAAAACGCTCTCGGCCCGCAAGGCCGACCTCATCGCCCGCGCCGCCGCCGAGGTCGCCGACGGCAAGCTTGACGAGCACTTTCCCGTCGATGTGTTCCAGACCGGCAGCGGCACCAGCACCAACATGAACGCCAACGAGGTGATCGCCAATCGTTGCTCGCAGTTGGCCGGCCAACCCATCGGCTCGCGCCAACCGGTCCATCCCAACGATGATGTCAACTACGGCCAGAGCTCCAACGACACCTTCCCCACGGCGCTGCACGTCGCGGCGGTGGTGGCGCTGCGACGCGAACTGCGCCCGGCCCTGGTCAAGCTGCGCCAATCGCTCGCCAAGAAAGCGCGACGATGGGACAAGGTCGTCAAGATCGGCCGCACGCACCTGCAGGACGCCACGCCCATCCGACTCGGGCAGGAGTTCAGCGGGTACGCGGCGCAGATCGACAAGGCCGTCGGACGCGTCGACCGGGCGATCGAGACGCTGGGCGAACTGGCCATCGGCGGCACGGCGGTGGGCACGGGGCTGAACACCCACCGGCGCTTCGCGACGCTGGTCTGCGGCAATCTCAACAAGGCCACGAAGTGCCGGTTCCGTGAAGCGGACAACCACTTCGAAGCCCAGGCCACCAGGGACGCGGTGACCGAAGCGTCCGGGCAGCTCAAAACCATCGCGGTGAGTCTGAGCAAGATCGCCAATGACATCCGCTGGCTCGGTTCCGGGCCGCGCTGCGGGCTGGGCGAGTTGGTTCTGCCGGCCATTCAGCCGGGCAGTTCCATCATGCCGGGCAAGATCAATCCGGTCATCTGCGAATCGGTCGTGCAGGTCGCCTGCCAGGTGGTCGGCAACGACGCGGCCATCGTCCTCGGCGCGTTCGGCGGCGTGGGCAGCCTGATCGACCTCAACGTTGCCATGCCCATGATCGCCCGGAACCTGATCGAGTCGATCAACCTGCTGGCCCGCGTGACCGACGTGATGGTCGACAAACTCATCGCCGGCCTCGACGTCGACCGCCAGCGCTGCGAAGATTTGATCGAACAGTCCCTGGCCATGTGCACCAGCCTCGCCCCGGTGATCGGCTACGACCGGGCGGCCGGAATCGCCAAGCAGGCCTTCACCGAGAACAAGACCGTCCGACAGGTCTGCCTCGAACAGGACGTGCTCGACGAAGACCGGCTCAACGAACTGCTCGACCCGATGAGCATGACCGCCCCCGGAATCAAGCGCCAATGAACCGCCCAGGCCGCGGATAAGCCCCAGATGAACGCGGATGAACACCGATGCCGGACGGAATGGACCTGAGGCCTGACCCTCTGGGTTCATCCGGGGCCTGCCTTGGTTCGTGCTCTGCGTCTGGGCGGCTTGTCCCCAACGTTCCCTGGATTTGGGTTTTCGAGTTTTGCGTTTCCGCTCTACACTGTTGCCATGGCGACCCGTGATTCCCATTTCGTGCCTGATGATCGGGGTTACTTCGGCGCGTTCGGCGGGCGGTTCGTGCCCGAGACGCTGTTCGCGGCGCTCGACCAACTGGCCGCCGAATACCAGCGGGCCAAGGGCGACCCGGCCTTCCAGGAGGAACTGGTCCGGCTGCAGCGCGACTACATCGGCCGACCGGTCCCCCTGCAGCACGCCGCCCGCCTGACCGACCACGTGGGCGGAGCGCAGATCTGGCTGAAGCGCGAGGATCTGGCCCACAGCGGCGCCCACAAGATCAATAACACCGTCGGCCAGGCGTTGCTGACCCGGCGCATGGGCAAGCAGCGTGTGATCGCCGAAACCGGCGCCGGCCAGCACGGCGTGGGAACCGCCACCGCCTGCGCACTGCTCGGCCTGGACTGTGACGTCTACATGGGCACCGAGGACATGCGCCGCCAGCGCCCCAACGTGGTGCGCATGGAACTGCTCGGGGCGAAGGTGATCGGCGTGGAAAGCGGCAGTCGCACCCTCAAGGACGCCACCAACCAAGCCATGCGCGACTGGATGGGCAGCGTCGACTCCACCCATTACATTCTCGGCTCAGTCGTCGGGCCGCACCCGTTCCCCATGATCGTGCGCGATTTTCAGGCGGTCATCGGACGCGAAACGCGCGCCCAGGCGCTCGAGCAGATCGGCCGCCTGCCCGATGTGCTGATCGCCTGCGTGGGCGGCGGATCGAACGCCGCGGGATTCTTCCACCCCATGATCGACGACCCGGTGAAGATGGTCGGCGTGGAGGCGGGCGGGCGATCGGCGGACCTGGGCGATCACGCCGCGCCGCTGGCCTTCGGCAGGCCCGGCGTCCTCCACGGATCGCTCAGTTACGTGTTGCAGAACGACGACGGCCAGACCGCCGACGTGCATTCGGTGTCCGCCGGCCTGGACTATCCCGGCGTGGGGCCCGAGCACAGCTACTGGAAGGACACCGGCCGCGTCAGTTACACCGCCGTGACCGATGGCGAAGCACTTGAGGCCTTTCAACGGCTCGCCCGGACCGAGGGCATCATCCCCGCCCTGGAAAGTGCCCACGCCTTGGCCGGCGCGATGAAGATGGCGGCTGAAATGGACCGCGACCAGGTCATCGCCGTCAATCTCTCCGGCCGCGGCGACAAGGATCTTGACGAAGTCATCCGCCTGCTGGGCAAGTGACCCCCGCCGTGGAAATGACAAACGAACAGCCGCCGGCTCACAAGCCGCCGGTCCGGGAATCCGGCGGGCGTGGCCCGCCGGCTTGTGCTCGACGAGAATCACGCAGCGTGAAGATCGAGCACGCTGATCTCTGCCGGACAGCGCAGGCGCACGGGGAACGCCGAGCCCACGCCGTTCGAAACGAACAGGCGGTGGTGGTCGCGTCGGTACTGTCCCTGGGCGTAGCGCCAGGCGAGGTTGCCCAGGCCGAACGATTCCCGCCGGCCCTTCTGGCGTCGCAGGAGCATCTGCCCTCCGTGCGTGTGGCCAGACAGCGTCAGGTCGATCCCGCATCGGCAGGCCGCATCGAAAGCATGGGGGTGATGGGCCAGCAGCACCCGCAGGTCGCCGTCGGGCATGTGCCGCGCCGTGGCGCGGACGTGCGCGTACAACTGGTCGTCGCGATGGGCGAAGTCGATGCCGCCGACGGTAATGCGGCAGCCGGCGTGATTCAGTTGCACCGACTGGTTGATCAGCAACGGCAAGCCGCGACGGTTGAACGCTCCGATCAGCCGATCGACGCTGTCGCGGTAGTCGTGATTGCCCAGCACGAAATAGGCGCCGAGCGGCGCATCGAGTTCGGCCATCGCCTCGGCCGCCGGTTCGACGTGTTCGGTCGAATCGTCGAGCATGTCGCCGGTCACCGCGATCATGTCCGGCTCGGTCCGATGGACCGCGTCAACGATCCGGCCGAGCCGATCGGGGGTGAGGATGTTGCCCACGTGCAGGTCGGTCAGGTGGGCGATGCGCAGCCCGTCCAGGCCCGCGGCCATGCGTCGCAGACGGATGACGTGGCTGTGGACATTGAAATGCTCGCCGGGAATCCGCCGCACCAGTCGATTGCGTACCATCCACCGGTACGCCCGGGTCGAGGCGACGTGGCGGAAGCGGCGCCTGGGTCGGCGTGAAGTCAGCGGATCGATCAAGGTTTCATCCGTCAGGCAGGCGAATCGGGGGGTCATCATCTTACAGACCTTACGTCGGCCGGATCAAGCATGTTTGTGCAAGTTCGCGGAGGATTCCCACGCCTGTCGCGGCGCGAATTCCTTGCCCGAAGGGAGAGGAATGGCCCCGGCGGTTTTCCTTTGCCCCAAGGCCACTTAAAATGCCCCCATGAACGATCAGCCCCCCACGCGTCCCAGCGCCGCCGGTCAACCGGCCGTCGAACCCGACCTGTCCGGGTCGGCCATCCTCATCGTCGACGACAACGAGCAGAACCTCGAACTGCTGGCCGCTTATCTCGAAGAGCTGCCCTGCGAGCTGCGCACCGCCCGCGACGGCCTGGAGGCCCTCGAATCCGTTCACGCCGACAAGCCCGACCTGGTCGTCCTCGACGTGATGATGCCCCGCATGAGCGGCTTCGAGGTGTGCAAGAAACTCAAGACCTCACCCGACACCCGCTCCATTCCCATCCTCATGGTCACCGCCCTGAACGAACTGGGCGATATCGAACGAGGCGTGGAAAGCGGGACCGATGACTTCCTCACCAAGCCGGTCAAAAAGCTCGAACTCATCACCCGGGTCAAGAGCCTGCTGCGCGTCCGCCATCTGAAACGCGAACTCGACCGTACGCTGGCCTACATCCAGCAGGTCGAAAGACAGGACGATGACGGCGGGAATGATGAATGACCAGGTGCCAATGCCCCAAGGGGTCGATGCGGATTTGTCGTTGGTCGTGGATCCTTCGACCTCCGCGCCGTTCTGCGCTGCGCCCTGCTATGCTTTGGGCATGAACACCAAACGCCAGACCGCCGTGCGATATGCCGGCGCGATCGCGCTGATGGCCGTCCTCACGGGCTTGGTCGGCTGCCCGCTGGTGCCCAACGACCGCGACCTTCAAGCCGATCGCCGCCCCGCCCTCTCGCCGGAGTTTCACGTGATCAGCCAGCGACCCGACCGCCTCGTCAGCGAGTTGCCCAACCGCATGGTCGTCATCACCCAGCGCATCGAAACCGCCCCCGTGGTCAGCGCGCAGGTGTGGATCAAGACCGGCTCGATCTACGAACAGCAGCACAACGGCGCCGGCCTCAGCCACTTCCTCGAACATCTGCTGTCCGGCGGATCGACCCGCACCCGCACGGAAGAAGAATCCAACCTCATCCTCGGTCGCATGGGGGCGCAGACCAACGCGGCCACCAGCCTGGACAGCGTCCGCTACTACATCAACACCCACGCCGACCACGCCCACACGGCCGTCGACCTGCTTGGCGACTGGATGCGCCACAGCCTGATTACCGAAGCCGAGTACGAGCGCGAACGACAGGTGATTCAGCGCGAGTTTGAAATGGGCGCCGGCGATCCGAACCGCATTCTCTGGAAGCTGACCCAGCAGGCCCGCTACACCGCCCATCCCGCCCGCCATCCGACGATCGGCTATCTCGACGAGTTCAAGACCATCACCCGCGACGAAATTTACGATTTCTACCGGCGGATGTACGTGCCGAACAACATGGTCTTCGTCGTGGTCGGCGACATCGATCCGCGGGAAATGACCGATCACATCGCGGAACGATGGGCGGGCGAGCCGATCGGCGAACTGCCGGAGATTGCATTCCCGATCGAAGGCGAACTCGAAGCGCCGCGCCGGGCGACCGGTCACGCCGACATCGACCGGCCTCGGGTGCGCCTGGCGTTTCCCGGCACGCGCCTGGCCGCCGAAGGCGATTACGCGCTCGATCTGCTGGCCCAGGTGCTCGGGCAAGGCGAACTGTCGCGCCTCGTGCGGTCGGTGCGCGATGAAAAACGTCTGGCCACCGACATCCAGGCTTACAACCTCAGCTTCGCCTGGGGCGAGGGGTTTTTCGGCGTGGACGCGGTGACCACCGAAGACCAACTCGACGAGGTGCGCGCCGCGGTGTTCGCCGAGATCGAGCGCCTGCAGCGCGAAGGGATCGGCGAAACGGAACTGGCCCGGGCCAAGCGGAAGACGCTGGCCGGCGTGGTGTACAACGCCCAGACCGCCGCGGCCGCCGCCTCGCGCCTGGCCCGCGATTTCATCCACACCGGCGACCCGGATTATCTTGACCGCTACGCCGAAAGGATTCAGGCCATCACCGCCGACCAGGTGCAGGCCGCGGCCGGGCGGTTCCTCATCCCCGATCGCTGCGTGACCCTTCACCTGCTCCCGCAGGCCGAAGCGCCCAAGCCGCTGGCCCGGCCGGAGGAACCGGCGATCGACCTGCCCGTCGAGCGGGTGGACCTGGACAACGCCCGGCTGATCCAGCGCGCCCGCGAACTGGACGCCCTGGACGAAGGCGAACGCACCATCGAAGTCGAGCCGATCAAAATGGTCACGCTCGGCAACGGTCTGCGCGTGCTGGTGCAGCGGAACACGCAACTGCCGCTGGTGTCGATCCAGTGGTATCACCTGGGCGGGCTGCTGGCCGACGAACCGGGCCGCGAAGGCGTGGCCCACGCCACCTGCCAGATGAGGGTCAAGGGCGCCGGCGACCTGTCCGCCGATGACATCGCCCGCCGCGTCGAGGATCTGGGCGCCCAGCTCCAGACCCACTGCGGCAACAGCACGTTCTACGGATCGGCCCAGTGCCTGTCGGACGACTGGCCGAGCGTGCTCGACCTGTTCGCCAAGGTGATGATCGCACCGACGTTTCCCGAAGACGAGTGGCGGAAGATGCAGCCGCGGCTGATCGCGGCGATCGATTCGATCGACGACACGTGGCACGGCGAGTTGCGCAGCGCGTTCCGCAAGGCCTACTTCGGCGAGGACGATCCGTGGTCGCAGGACACGCTGGGCCGGCGGGAGACGATCGAATCGCTGGATGCCGAATCGCTCGCTGAGTTCCACAAACGGAATCTGGCCGCATCGGATTGCGTGGTGACGGTGTTCGGGGACGTCGACCCGGCCGAAGCGATCGACGCGGTATCCGAGCATTTCAGCGCCATGCCGGCGCAACGCGCCGCGCCCTTCGATCCGCGGCCTCACCGCGAAGTCCAACCGCGCCGCGTGACGATCGACACGGCCAAGCCGATGGCGGCGGTGCAGATGGGTTACGCCCCCGGGCTGGCACGGGACAACGAGGATTACCCCGCGATGCTGGTGATGACGCGGGTGCTGAGCAACTTCCCCAGCGGCTGGCTGGAGCAGGCCCTGCGCGGGCGCGGACCGGGGCTGGTCTACGCCGTGGGCGCCGGTCAGATGACCGGTCTGGTTCCGGGGTACTGGGCGGTGCTGTTCAACACGCAGCCGGCCACGCTCGACCCGGCCATCGAACAGGCCCGGGGCGTGGTCGACCGCATCCGCAGCACGCCGGTCGATGAGGTCACGCTCAACCGCGCGCGGCAGGCGGTGCGGGTCAGCGAGGCGCTGGGCCAACAATCCAACGCCCAGCGTGCGGCGGGCGCGGCGCTGGATGAACTGTACGGCGTGGGTTACCGGGGTCCCGAACAGTTGATCGAACGCATCCCACAGGTCGACGCCGAACGGGTGCAGGCCGTGGCGCAGCGGTACCTGGGCGAACCGTTGATCGTGGTCATCCGCCCGGAAGCGGCGCAAGACTGACACAACCCTCTCGGCCACCGGGGCGGTGGGGCTCGGGAGCTTGCGAAGCCAAACAGACCCGAGGGGAAACAGCAAAAACGACAGATCGCGCAATCGCACGAACGGCCCGGCACGTTCGACGCGGCCCCCTCCGGCTTTCGCTGCGCTCCAGCGACCCGCCCCAAAGCAAACCAGTCCGGGCAAAGAACAACGCGCCGGCTCTCACCGGCGCGTTGCCGCTCACTCTTCCCACCAGCCAGGAGGAAAGTCAGTGAGATCGCGTTACGATCGCCCGCGTGTCGGCCGGGCGGACCCACTGGGCCTGCGGCCCGCGCGGCTGGTGGCGGTATTCCAGATGATGCAGGTAGTGACCGAGGGCCGACTCGTCGAACCCACCAAGAAACTCCAACCCGGCGCCGGGGTTGTGGCCGCGAATTGCTTCGATCAGTTCCTGCTTGCTCATGAGTCGTATCCTGCCTCTTCGGATTGACGGCCGGCCTTGGGACATCGACACGCCGACCGCGCCCGCTTGAAAATGGCCTCGCGCCGCCAGGTCAGCGCATTATCGGCCTTCGGGTTTGCCCCGATGCCCCTGCGGTTGCCATGAACCGTCGGGCGCGGTTGACGGGAACCGTCTGGCGCGGTTTCATACCAACGCCCGGCCTGCGATACCCTCCAGAACCATGCATGAACACCTGCGTCATCAACTGCTCGGATGGTGGGCCGGGGTCGTCTGCGACCATCCCCGGCTGATCCTCCTGCTGGCCGCGATGCTGACCGCCGCGTCTCTGGCGGTGGCGATATCGGACCTCGCCTTCCGCCCCGACCGCAACGCCCTGATCAGCGACAACCTCGCCTGGAATCGCCGCTACATCGACTATCGCCGATCGTTCAGCTTCGATGATCTGCTGACGGTCGTCGCCGTACCGGACGCCGAAGACGGCTTGCACCGCGCGCGGCGATTCGTCGACGACCTGGCCACCCGCCTCCGCCGGGACAGCCTGCACTTTTCGCAGGTGGTGCACGGCTTTGAGGGTTCGCCGCGCCTGTTGCGCCTGGCCCCCATGCCGCCGCTGCGCCGGTCGACCGATCGGATGCGGCAGTCCGCCCCACTGCTTCGGTCGACCAACAGCGCCGAACTGCTGACCGCCGCCCGCACCCAGATGGCCACCACCGGGCAGGATACCGCGCCCGAAGACGCGGCGCGGATGATCGAACGCATGACCGCGATGGTCAGCGCGATCGGCGGGGTGATTGAAGGCGAAGATCCGTCCAGCGCCTTCGTGCCGCTGACCGCCGATCAGGCATCGACCTGGCAATACCTGACCAGCGAGGACGGGCGGTTGCTGTTCGTGCAGATCAAACCACACCTGGCCGAGGATGAACTGGAACCGGTGCGTCCGGCGGTGGCCGCGGCGCGGAAGATCATCGCTCGCGTGCTGGCCGATCATCCGGGCATCGAGGCGGGGGTGACCGGTGTGCCGGTGATCGAATCCGACGAGACCGACGTCGCCCGGCGCGACGCCACGCTGACCAGTATTCTCGCGGTGATCGCGATCGCGGCGATTCTGATCCTCGCGTTCCACGGCTGGCAGATGCCGCTGGTCATCGTCGCCTCGCTGTCGGTGGGCATCGTGTGGACGTTCGGTTTTCTCACCCTGGCGATCGGCTACCTGCAGATCCTGTCGGTGGTGTTCACGGTGATTCTCCTGGGGCTGGGCGTGGATTTCGGCATTCACCTGATCAGCCGATTCGAACTGGTGCGCGCGCTGCACCCCTCGGGGCCGGCGGGGTTCCGCGACACGATGGTCGACACCCTGCAGGTGATGGGGCCGGGCATCGTGACCGGGGCGGTGACCACGGCGGTGGCGTTCGGGGCGACGCTGCTGACCGACTTTCGGGGCATGGCGGAGATGGGCCTGATCGCCGGGGTGGGGATTTTACTTTGTCTGACGGCGATGTTCGCGGTGCTGCCGGCGATCATGCGGCTGACCCGACCGCGACGCCGCCACGTCACGCCCGTACACCGGCGACCGATCAACCTGTACGAACACCGCTGGTGGCAGCCGTTCGTCGATCGACCGGCGCTGCCGTTGACGCTGGTGGGTGCGGCGTTGATCGTGGCGGTATTCAGCGTGCCGAACATCCGCTACGACTACAACCTGTCGAACCTGCTGCCCGAAGGGGTGGATTCGGTGCGGTGGTTCCGGGTGCTGGAAGCGGACGCGGGCGCGGCGGCGGGCGGGCAGGGGTCGATCTGGTTCGGGGCGTCGATCGTGCGCGATCGCGACCTGGTCGAAGCCAAGCGCCGTACCAAAGCGTTCCGCGCTCAGCCATCGGTCGCGGGCGTGGGCGGCGCGGGCTGGCTGTATCCCCCGCACGCCGAACTGCGTGAGCAGGTGCTCGCCGAGACCCGCGCGGCGCTGGGCGAAGCGCTGGGCGATCCGCCACCGACCCGGCCGGCCGATCGCGCGGCGATGCTGAACGAACTGCGGGTGATGAGCGCGGCTCTGGCGTTCGGCAGCGGCATGGTGGGCACCGGTGAATCGGAGATTCGCGCGGCGATGGAGCAACTGTCTGGTGAACTTCAGCAAAGCGCCGAGGCGCTCGAAGCGATGGACGCCGAGACTGCCGACCGACGCCTGGCCGCGCTGCACGAAGCGTTCACGGCCTGGCGGGGGCAGGTGCGCCGGGCGATCGCCCTCGCCACCGATCCAAGCCCGTTACAGATCGCCGATCTGCCCGAGGCCCTGCGGCGACAATCCGTCGGCGGACCGGACGACCGGTTGCTGTTGCTGCAGGTGTACCCGAAGAACAATGTCTACGAACCGGCGAACCTCGAACAGTTCGTCGGCGATCTGCGCAAGGTCGACCCGGGCGTGACGGGCACGGTGGTGCAGATTTACGAATCGAATCAACTCATCATCGACGCCTACATTTTCGCCGGGCTGATGGCGCTGGCGGCGGTGTTCCTGCTGGTGCTGGTCGATTTCCAGTCCGCGATCGATGCGCTGATGTGCCTGGTGCCGGTGGCGGTGGCGTTCGTGCTGTTGATGGGCGTGATGGCGGCGGTGAACGTGACGATCAACCCGGCCAACGTGATCGTGCTTCCGCTGCTGTTCGGCATCGGCGTCGACTGCGGCGTGCACATGCTCCACCGTTACCGCCAGAGCCCCGATGAACATCCGCCGGGCCTGGCCGGGGGAACCGGCAAGGGCATCACCCTGACCAGCCTGACCACGATGATCGGCTTCGCATCGCTCATGCTCGCCCGACACCGCGGGATCGTGAGCCTCGGCTTCGTGCTGGCGATGGGCATGGCGCTGACGCTGCTGACCTGCCTGGCCGTGATGCCCGCGCTGCTGGAACTGCGCAACAAACTCGCCCGCATTCTCGCGGCCCGACGCAGGTGAGCAAATCATCACCGCGGGCCCAGACAAAAAGGCATTGAGAAAACCCTGTCCGATCGGGTCCATCGCGGCTCAGCGCCCTTGGTGCTTGTGCCTTCTTCGCCGGCGGAAGAACTCTCGCAGAACGCGGGCGCAGTCTTCGGCCATGACACCGGCGGACACTTCGCAGCGATGGTTGAAGCGGACATCGCTCAACAGGTGGTAAAGCGTGTCGACCGCGCCCATCTTCGGGTCGGCGGCGCCGTAGATCACCCGGTCGAGCCGGGCGTTGACAATCGCCCCGGCGCACATGGGACACGGTTCGAGCGTCACCGCCAGCCGGCATCCGTTCAGCCGCCACGATCCGATCGCCGCGGCGGCCCGGCGCAGGGCGATCATCTCCGCGTGCGCGGTCGGGTCGTGTTGCGATTCGCGCCGGTTGTGGCCTTCGCCGAGTATCCGCCGACCGCGGTACACCACCGCGCCGACGGGCACTTCGCCGATTGCCGCGGCCTGTCGCGCCAGATCGACCGCGCGGCGCATCATCATCCCGTCAAGCGCACTGACGCCCGGCGGATGAAGCGCCTCGGGGGCGAACAGTCGTGAGCGGCGCGGGCGGCGGAAGGGTCCGATTCGTCGATTCATGGGCACGACCGCCTCCCGGGCGCGATCCGTTCAAGCGGGTCGCTCCGACTGCTTCGCTTGACGCTGCGCAATGGCCCGGCACAGCAACATGCCCAGTTCGTACAGTGCGTACATCGGCACGGCCAGAAGCACCTGCGAGACCGGGTCGGCCGGGGTCAGCACCGCGCCCACCACGAACGCGACCAGCAGGGCGTACTTGCGGAACGCCCGAAGCCGATCGAGGCTCACCAGTCCCGTTCGGTTCAGCAGCACCAGCACCAGCGGCGTCTGGAACGCCAGGGCGAACGCAATCGCCAGATGCAGCACAAGCGTGATCCACTCGTTGAGCCGCTGGCGCTGGGCGACAGGCCCGACGAACTCGGGCACGTAACGCAGCGTCCGATCGCCCACGCGGATCTTCATCGTCTGGCCGACAATCCACGCGGCGCCTTCCGGCGGATGGGTCGGGTCTTCGGCCAACACGGGCAATCGCGGCAGCGGCGAATCCGTGACCGTGACCGGTGGGTTCTCCGGCGGCGGCGGTCGCAGTTCCGTCAACTTCAGCCGGTCGTACATCCACCCGAACCACTGCGATTCGCCGGCCTGGGGCATCGGCATCGACGCGGCGAAGCGGATGAAGAACGACAGCATCACCGGCAGCATGATCAGGTACATGAACGCCAGACCCAGCACGGTCAGCAGCGCGCTGCCGGGCACGAGGGCGATGACGAACCTGCGCTCGTGGACGTACAGGCCGGCGGCGATGAACCGCCACAGGTGCCACAGCAACCACGGCAAACCGATCACCAGCCCGCCCAGCAGGCTGACCTTCAGGTAGGCGCCGAAGGTTTCGGTGACGTTGAGGGCCTCGGCCGCGGTGGCGAACCCCGCCGACCGCTGGGCTTCGACATAGGGCGTGAGCACCAGCGTCAGCAGTTGCTTGCCGAAAACCAGGGCCACCGCCGCCCCCACGACCGGACCGATCAGGCCGAGAATCAAACGCCGGCGCAGCTCTTCCAGGTGGTCGCCCAGCGACATGCGCACCGAGTTGGGATCCTGCGGGGCCATGGACGCCTATCAGACCATCTTGCGGCGAACGTGGCAACCGAACCGCGCCTGGAGGGCCAACGGATTGATCCACCGCCGCCCCACCGGGGGACCGGGGGCGCCGGCGTGCTTTACCCGCCCCCGTTGGACCGCTAAGGTGACAGGTGATGCCCGAACTGCCCGTTCTGACCCCCAGCAGCGTCACGCTGATGATCAAGCCCGTCGGGGCCCTGTGCAACCTCGACTGCGCCTACTGCTATTACCTGCCGACCAAGAGCGTCTACGACGGCCGCGAACACCGGATGCGGCTCGATGTGCTCGAGTCGATCTACGCCGGCTACCTGCCCCGGGCCGCCGACGAGGTGACCATCTGCTGGCAGGGCGGGGAACCGACGCTCGCCGGGCTGAAGTTTTTCCAGAAGGCCATCGAGTTCCAGCACAAGCACAAGCGCGACGGCCAGCGCATCTGGAACGCCCTGCAGACCAACGGCACGCTCATCGACGACGACTGGTGCCGCCTGTTCCGCGAAAACCAGTTCCTCGTGGGCATCTCGATCGACGGCCCCGAGCAGTTCCACGATCACTACCGCAAAACCAACGCCGGCGAACCGTCGCATGCCCGCGTGATGAACGGCCTGAAACTGCTTCAGAAACACGGCGTGGAATACAACATCCTCACCGTGCTCAATCAGCGCAACGTCGAACATCCGCGCGAGGTGTTTCAGCACCTGCTGAACCGCGGCTCGCGATGGTTGCAGTTCATTCCCGAAATCGTGTTCGAACCTGATCCCGCGAACCCCGGGGAGAACGTGCTCGCGCCGCACTGTCCCACCGGCGAACAGTACGGCAAGTTCATGTGCGAAGTGTTCGACCTGTGGTTCGAGCGCTACCGCCAGCGGGTGAGCGTGCGGATGTTCGACGCGGTGCTCAATCGGCTGGTCATGGGGCAGATGCCGCTGTGTATCCTCGACGGGTCGTGCCACGGGCAGTTGACCATCGAACACAACGGGGACGTGTACGGCTGCGACCACTTCGTCGAACGCCGGTGGCAGCTCGCGCAGATCGGCGAACCCGGCTGGAAGCAGACGTTCGATGTGGCCGGCAACGCGAACGTCGGGCTGACCATTCACAGCGGCGGCTACAGGCCCAACGCCGAACACCAAGGCATGGATATTCACAGCATTGACGATCTGGCCGCCAAATACGGCGATGCCGTGAAGGTGCTGGCCGACGGTGAACTGGATCTCGAATGGTTCACCCGCGCCGATGCCGATCGGCTGGGCGCGTTCGCCAGACGCAAGCAGCAACTCCCGCAGAAATGCCTCGACTGCCGGTACAAAACCTTCTGCTACGGCGGCTGCCCCGAACACCGCCCCCACGGCGGCGACCGCGTGGAAGCCACCATCCTGTGCGAAGGCTACATCGCCATCTACGACCACTGCCTCGAACGTCTCGACTGGCTGGCCGGCTACCTGCGGCAAGGCCAGCAGCCCCCGCCGGTCGAACGCAACGTCCAGGCCGGCACCGCCACGGACTCGGCGATCGGCAAACGCACCCCCGTGCCGACGGGCGCGAAGGTCAACCGCAACGACCCCTGCCCCTGCGGCAGCGGCCTGAAGTACAAAAACTGCTGCGGAAAAGTGTGAGTCTGGCGTACTCGTTAACGGGCTCATGGCTGCGGCGTTACACGCCGCAGGCCCGCGATGCGTGGCATCGCGGCTAACACCCACAGATCGGCAGCACGAAGTGCTGGTCTTTCTCCGTGCCCACGGCCCAGGCGTTTTCCTCGATGAACCGCACATCATCGGGCGCGGGGCCTAACTCGTGGGTTTCGACATTGATGCCGCGGTCGTGGATTTCGATCAGGCGGACGTGAAACGGAATTTCGCAGGTGGCGGCGGTGGTCAGGTGCACGCGCTGGCCGTGGTCGGCCAGGGCGGTGACGTGGCAGTGGCCCGACAGCACCAGTCGGACATGCCGGTGGCGGTCGAACAGTTCGTTCAGCGCCGCGGGGTAAGCCCTGGGAATGTAATCGTGCAGCCGGGGATCGCTGGCCGGCACCCGGTCGAGTTGGGTGTGAACGGCGATGATGGCCAATCGGTCGTGCCGCTTAGCCAGGTGCGAATCCAGCCACGCAAGTTGCTCGTCGGTGACGCACGGCTGGTAGCGATACGGCGGGGCAGGATCCCAGTACAACACCGGCCCGCGCCCGTCGTCCCAGTAGTTGTTCAGCACGTAAACGTCGCATTCATCGAATTCGCGATGGGCATCGGCGAGGGTGATCCCGGCGTGTCGGCCGACCTCATTCGTCCACAGGGCCATCGCGTCGGGCGCGCACACATCGTGATTGCCCAGACAGCCGAGCACCGGGCGGCCCAGCGCGGCCAGTTGATCCAGGGCCGGCCCGATCAGTTCGGTCCGGGCGTCGTCGACCATGTCCCCGCCGTGGATGACCAGGTCGACCTCGTGTTCGCAAAGCAGATCGCCCAACCGGCGCATGATCGTCTTCAGCCCGCCGACCCAGCAGGCCTGCTGGTGATAGCCGCGGCCATCGGCCCCGAGATGGGAATCCGTCAAGTAGGCAATGCGCAGTGCCAAGGTCGGTCCTCAAATCGATGAACCGCAGAGGCACACAGAGAACCACTTCTGGTTATTCCTCTGCGTTTGTGCGTCTGCGGTTATCACAACAGTCCGGCCGTTTCGTCCTGGTCGAACATCAGGTTCATGTTCTGCAACGCCTGTCCGCTGGCGCCTTTGACCATGTTATCGATCGCCGCGAAGACCACCACCTTCCCGCCGACCAGCCGCACCGCCACGTCGCAGAAGTTCGTATCGCGCACGTCCTTCACGTTCGGCACGTCGGCCCGCACCCGCACGAACGGCTTGTCGCCGTAGGCGTCCTCGAATGCCTCGTACAGGTCTTCCTCGCTCACGTCGTCGTCCTGCGGGTCGAGGTAGATCGTCTCGAAAATACCCACGTTCAACGGCACCAGGTGCGGGCTGAACAGCACGTTCACCGGCCCGCCCTTGACGCGCGACAGATTCTGATCGATCTCCGGCTGATGCCGGTGCACGCCGGTGTTGTAGGCGGTCATCGCCTCGTTCATTTCAGGAAAATGCAGGTGGGCCTTGGCGGTTCGGCCGGCGCCGGTGACCCCGCTGGCGGCGTTGACGATGATGCCGGTCGGCTTGACCAGGCTGCGCTGCAGCAGCGGCGCGATGCCGAGCGTCGCGGCGGTGGGATAACAGCCGGGGTTGGCCACGAGATCGGCCTCCGGGATCGCATCGCCGAACAACTCCGGCAGACCGTAAACCGCGTGCTGCAAGTTTTCCCGGTCCAAATGCGGCGTGGCGTAAACCGTCTCGTACACCGCCACGTCCGTCAGGCGATAGTCGGCTGACAGGTCGATCACCCGCAGGCCGGCGTCGAGCAGCGCGGGCGCGGTCTCCATCGCCGCCTGGTGCGGCAGGCACAGAAACGCCACGTCCGCTTCCGCCGCGATCGCCTTGCCGTCGATCGGCCGGCAGGTCATCTCGCACCGGCCGAGCAACTCGGGAAATTCCCCGGCGATGTTCGTCTCTTCTTCCCGCCGGCTGGCCAGGTAGGCGATCTTCGTTGCCGGATGCCGCCGCAGCAGACGGATCAACCAAAGCCCGGTGTACCCGGTCGGCCCCACAATGGCGGTGCGAATCTTCATGGCGGAATTGTAATGACGGAAGGCAAAAGGCAAAAGGCCTCGAGCGGCCGGCGGCCCCGCCTCAAGCTCCAAGCCGTTTGACGAACACGATAGTCATGTCGTCCAGTTGCGGCGCTTCGCCGCTGAACGCGGCCACGGCATAGCGCAGGGCCTGGATCAGTTGGCCGGCCGGTTCGCCTTGATGTTCGGTAATGACCTTCGCCACGCCCTGGTTGCCGAACTGCTCGCCGGCTTCGTTCTGGTATTCGTAAATCCCGTCGCTGATCAGGCCGACCACGTCGCCCGGTTCGAGTTTCATCGGGGCCGGCCGATCCAGATCAAGCGCGGGCATGATGCCCATGGGCACGGTGGACGCTTCGATCCACTCGCACTCGCCGGTGGCGGCGTGGTAATGCAGCAGCGGCCCCTGGCCCCCGGCGTGATAGGTCAGTTCGTGCGTCGCCGGGTCCAGCACGCCGATGAACGCCGTGACAAAGCGGTTGCCGGGCAGATCGTCGACCAGTTGATCGTTGACCTGGCTGAAGATGGCATCGAGTTCGGCCCTCAAGCGCAACGCCATGCGGAACATCGCCCGGACCTGCGTGACCGACAAGGCCGGGCCGATGCCGTGGCCGGTCGCATCACCCATCAGCAGGGCCACGCGGCAATCATCCAGCGGCGCGGCGTCATAGATGTCGCCGCCGGTCGCATCAGCGGGCGTGGACCAGCCGGCCAGGTCGTAACCCTCGGCCGTCGGGAGCTTCGCCGGCAGCACCCGCATCTGGATATCGCGGGCCAGCGCCAGATCGCGCTCCAGCTTCTGCTTGATCACGTGCTCTTCGATCAGCATCGCCCGCTGCAGGGCGACGGCGCACTGGGCGGCCAGGGCGGTGGCGACCTGCTCATCATCCGCCTCGAACACCCCTTGGCGCTTGTTGAGCACCTGCAGCACGCCGACAAGCTTGTCGTCGTGGCCGATCATCGGAATCGTCAGCAGGCAGCGCGTGCGGTAGCCGGTCTTCTTATCGATGTCGGGGTTGAAACGATCGTCGGCGTAGCAATCGGGCACGTTGATGACCTGGCGGTGCTGGGCCGACTCCCCGGCGATGCCCACGCCCGCGGGAAAGCGGATTTCCTTTTCCCCCGTTGCCACCTTCGAGCACAGCTCGTCGGTCTTCGGGTCGTACAGAAAGACGGTGGCACGGTCGGCTTCGAGCACTTCCAGCGCCGCTTCGACCACGTGCTCGAGCAACGCGTCCAGCGAAATGGGCGAACACATCTGCCGCGTGACATCCAGCACACGCCACAGAGCACATTCTTCGAGTTCCGAACAGCGGGTCATCTTCGCACCACCCAACTTTTGATGGAACTGACGGAGGTTGACGCCGCATCCAGTATCGACCGACCCGGCCGGCCGGTCAACTTGATTGGTCCGATCCGACATGCCGCACAGGCCTTTCCCCCAACGCGATCCCGCCCCCACAGGCCCTCGCCGCTTGCCGACAGTATAGCGCCCCGCCACCGGGGCCGGGTCAATCGGCGAACATCGCCTCCACGAACTTGTGCGGCTCGAACGGTTCGACGTCCTCCGGTGTCTCGCCCACCCCGATGAACTTGACCGGAATGTTCACCTGTTCCTTGATCGCCACCACGATGCCCCCCTTCGCCGTGCCGTCCAATTTCGCCAAAAACAGCCCTGTCACGTCGATCGCCTGCTTGAACCGCTTGGCCTGCTGGATGGCGTTCTGACCCGTGGTCGCGTCGAGCACCAGAATCACCTCGTGCGGGGCGCCGGGAATCTTCTTGCCGCACACATCGCGAATCTTCGTGAGCTGTCGCATGAGGTGTTCCTGCGTGTGCAGGCGGCCGGCGGTGTCGACCAGCAACACGTCGATGTCGCGCTTCAGCGCCGCTTCGCAGGCGTCGAACGCCACCGCCGCCGGATCCCCGCCCTGCTGGCCCTTGACCACCTCCACGCCCAGCCGGGCGGACCAGATCTCAAGCTGCTCCACCGCCGCCGCACGGAACGTGTCGCACGCCGCCAGAAGCACCTGCCTGTTCTCATCCCGCAGGGCCTTGGCGATCTTGGCGATGCTCGTGGTCTTGCCCGCCCCGTTGATCCCCGCGACCAGGATCACCGTCGGCCCGCCCCCGCCAGCAAAGTTCAAGGTGCGGTCTTCCTCCGGCCAGAAGTCCGCCAGGTGGTCCTTGAGGTAGTCGAGCACCTGCTCGCCTTTGCTCATCCGCTTTTCGCGGTAAGCGGTGCGCAGGGATTCGATGATCCGCAGGGTCGTCTGCACGCCGACATCCGACTGGATCAGCCTCGCTTCGAGCGCTTCGAGCAAAGGCTCGTCCAGCTCGCGGCCGACCAGCATCGAGCGCAGACCGCCGACGAACACATCGTGCGTCTTCGCCAGGCCCGCTTTGACCTTACGGAACGTGAAGCCGAATAAACCCATGATCGAAACTCGCCGGGCAGAACTCAGGAGCGGTATTTGAGCGGATCGGGCGGCTGGTCACAAGCCCACCCCGGCGGTGCGTGGCTCGGGGGTGCCTCAGTGCCCAGCCCACCCGCCACGCAGCCCCGGCAACCTATTCGCAGCACTGCGCTCCTCTGCCCGGGCAGTGTAGCCGCCTGACTATGCTCCGATGACTGTGGCGCACGATCCCTGTTTTTGAGCCGAAAACCACGATTCGCCCCCTCAGAGATGGTAAGATAGAGAA
The DNA here is from genome assembly GCA_964395825.1 of uncultured Planctomycetaceae bacterium. Classification (GTDB taxonomy): domain Bacteria; phylum Planctomycetota; class Phycisphaerae; order Phycisphaerales; family Zrk34; genus JANQFT01. Next base: position 14,043 of record CAYNCM010000018.1, on the reverse strand, counting down.
TCTGGCAAAAACAGTGAAGCAAAATTGGGTCATCTTCCGATACTATCATGCGTCAGGAAATTACCCATTTTAACACGGGCCTGTAAGCCCGATGCCCGGCAGGGATGCCGGGGCCCGCACAGCGAGGCCGGCCGATCAGGGAAGACACGGTCGCCGGACAGATGGACGCAATCGCACCACGGCATCCCTTTCTGGAGCATCCCATGAGCAAGCAGGTTCTGATCGAGCGGTTCTTCGAGACGTTAATCAGCGGCAACCGCGCCGCCGCGCGGCGGATCGTCGACGAGTGCATCGAAGGCGATGCCCCGGCCGAGCAGATTCTCGAGCAACTGTTCTGGCCCACGCTCGACATGATCGAGAAGATGTTTCGACAAGATCAGCTTTCCGACCTCGCCCACAACTACGCCACCCGCCTGCTGCGGGCCCTGACCGACCAGATGCAACTGCGCCTGAGGCAAGGCGAACAGAAGGATCGGCGCATCCTGCTGATGTGCGGCCCGACCGAACCGAACGAACTGGGCGGGCAGATGGCTGCGGACCTGCTGGAAGCCGGCGGATATGAAGTGCTGTTCGGCGGGGGCGGCGTGGCCAACGATGAGATCATCGGGCAGATCGGCCAAGTCGAGCCTGACGTGCTGATCCTGTTTTCCAGCGCCCCGGCCGACCTGCCGCACATCCGCGCGTTGATCGACCGTCTGCACGAGATCGGCACCTGCCCGCAGATGCAGATCGTGGTCGGTGGCGGCGTGTTCAACCGCGCCCCGGGCCTGCCCGAAGAGATCGGCGCCGACCTGTGGGCCGCCACGCCCCTGGAACTGGTCGAGGCGGTGACCGAACAGCCCGAACAGCGCATGGCCGACGACCAGCGCACGGTGGGCCGGCGTCGCCGCTCAGGCCGCAGCGCAGCGTGAGTCCATGGCCCGCGGGACGCCATCAGAGACCTCCAACGACACGGATGTCCCGGAGCCAGCGAGGAAAGAGAGACGCAAGCTCGGGCGCACGGGAGGCGCCAGGCGATCGGAAGCCCCGCGGAGGCGGGGCTTTCCTTTTTCACCTTCAACGTGCGACCTGAAACCTGAAATATCGGATCCGAGATTTCGGATCTGAGATTCGAGATCGCCGAACGCTCAAATCTCCTGCCGCTCGAAGTCGGCGGTGTCCGGCGGCGGCGGTTGGCCGGTGATGTGAGCGACAATGCGGCGGGTGTGGATGTGGCAGTTTTCCAGAAAGACCTGGTACGACTGCTGCGTGCCGGCGATGGCCGTGCCGGCGAGGTAGATACCTTCGATGTTCGTCTGCATGGTCGGCTCGTGCAGGACCGGCTGGTCGCGCTCGCCGACCAGTTGCACGCCCGCCTGCCGCAACAGCGACATGTCCGCGCGATAGCCGACCAGCATCAGCACCGCGTCCGCACCGACGTCGAACGTCTGCTCGGTGTCCAGTCGCTTGAGCGTCACGCGGTCCGGCCCGATGCGCACGGGAACCGTCTGGTCATGGCAATCGATCTCGCCCCGCTTGATGCGGCCTTTCAGTTCCGGCAGCAGCCAGTACTTGACCGCCTGTTCGCTGAATTCGCTGCGGCGATAGCTGATCGCCACCTTCGCCCCGGCGTGATGGCAGCGCAGGGCCGCCTCCACCGCCGAGTTCTTCCCGCCCACGATCAGAAGCCGCCGCCGGAAGTAGCGGTGCGGTTCGACGAAGTAGTGACTGACGTGCGGCAGGTCTTCGCCGGCGATGCCCAGCCGGTTGGCCTCGTGCGTGTCGCCGATGGCCAAGGCGATTCGCCGGGCGCGATACGACCGTTCACCCGACGCCGGCCGGGTGTGCAGCGTGAATCCCTCCTCATCGCGCCGCACGCCGGTGACCGGTTCGTAAGTGCGGATGTCCAGGTCGAGTTGATCGACCACCATCCGCAGGTACGCCAGATACTGCTCCTTGGTGCACTTGGTCTGGTCGGCGCTGGGGATGGGGATGCCGCAGATGGCGATGCGGTCGTTGGAGCTGAAAAAATGCATCTGCTGCGGGAACCAGGAGATGGTCTGGCCGATCTGCCCGGCTTCCAGATGAATGACCTGAAGCCCGGCCCGGCGCGCCTCGGCCGCCAGTTCGATGCCGATCGGCCCGGCGCCGACGATCGCCAGATCGCTGAGGGGTGTTGTCGGTTCCACTGATTCCGCCATGGCAGATCCTCGTCGGTGCGACACTTTATGCTCGTTGTGCGCTGATGGCCACCATGAGGATCGTCCGCCATTGACCGCGCGGCGAGCGGCGCCGCGCAGCGTGACCAACCAGCCCGGGAGGAGGACAGACGAAAAGGCGCGGCCAGATGGTCGCGCCTTTTTTCATTGATCGCATGGGTGGGGCGACTTCGTCGCGCCCGCTAGACGGAGATTGGCTCCCAGAGGTTGGGGGCGGGGTCGGGGTCGGGCGTGGTGTGGCCGACCGGCAGGCACATGCTCAGGCCATGCTCGCCGTTGTGGTAGTAGTCGCGGAGGATGCGCACCAGGCGGAAGCCGGTGTTTTCGTACAGCGCCTGCGCCCGCTGGTTGGTGGTGGCCACTTCGATGTACACGCGCTGCACGCCGTTGGCCTTGAGCTGCCCGATCGCGTGGTCGAGCAGCGATTGGCCGAGTCGGCGCTTGCGGTGATCGGGGTGGATGGCCAGGTTGTACACGCGGCCGGAGCGGCGATGGCGATGCTGGCGCATCATCGTCACCACCCAGCCGAGCACGGCATCGCCCTCGGCGGCGACAGCGCACATCACGTGCGGGTTGACGATCAGGCTGCGGATCTGCCGGCGACTGAAGGCGTGGTCCGGCGCGAAACACCTCTGCTCGATGATCTGCAGTTGATTGAGGTCGGCGAGCGTCGCGGGACGAATGACGACGGGCGGTTCGCCTTCGTTGGAGCAGACAATATCGCGCAAGTCTTCCCGGCTGCCCCCTCCCGCCCTGCTCCGCGCTTCGAGCTGCGCAGCGCACCCTCCCCCGAAGGGGGCGGGTGTTGGATCGACCAGCATCAGCGGCGTGACGAAGTCGACCGGCTGCGGTCGCGCCTCGGGCGTGGCCGATTGCAGCACGAGCGGGGTCGGCACAGTGGAGGGGCGCACCAGCGCGTACTTGTTCAGTCGGCGGCTGGGGCGGTAGCTTTCCTTCGTCCAGCGCAACGTGGGAATGCCCCAGTCGTCGCCGGCGTTGATCTCCGGATGGCCATCCCAATGCACCCGGCAGAACTCGGAGTAGATGAACTGCGGCGCGCCGTGGCACCGCGGGTCGGTCTTCTCGATCAGCACCGACGCCTGGTTCGGCGAAACCGCCTCGCCCAGCGTGAAGCCCACCAGCGTTTCGCCCACGTACAGCACCATGCCCGTCAGGCCGAGCGTTTCGTGGTGGTGTAGCGCCGTGCGGCAGGCCATCTCTTCGCGGCGGCGAAGAATCGCCGTCGCCGTGTGCGATTCGTCTTCGGTGATCTGGTCGGGATGCGCATCGTCGGCGTGCTGTTCCCAACGGTCGAGTAGCGTCAGGCATGCATCGACATGCGTCGCGGTCAGCAACTCGGTGCGATGGTCGGGGTATTCGCGCATGAAGCGCGTCTTGCCGTGGCGCTTGCTCTTGAGCGCCTTGCCGGCCAGTTCGACCATGTTCATGCGCGGGTAGATGAAGTCGCCGCTCATGGGCGTGGCGCCCAGGTTCAGCGAATCGCCCAGCGCCCCGTGCAGGCGTTCGAGCATCTCATCGGAAACGTACTCCATGCGCGAACGGTCGGCGTGACCGCACGAAAGGTTGTACGCATCCATGATGCCGAACGCTTCGTGCACCGCCTGGCGCATCTCGGCTTCGGTGGCCCCGGCCAGCGGCAGCGGCGGCAGAAGCATTGTCAGGTCATCGCCGTTGGCGAACACGCACAGGTGACGATGCCGTGTGGTCCAACTCAATCGCAGGCACGTGCTCCAGATGAACACGTTGGCGAAAGTGTAGTCGCTGATCGGCTGCGCGAGGTTCCGCATGGCCGAGTCGAACAGGGGCTTGTCAGTTAACGATAGGGGGGCAAACGAAGGTTGCCCGTCGGGTTCGTCGGAACACATGTCTGGCGAAATGCCGACTCCGGTGAAGTGCGCGTCCGGCGTGTTCCGTGGAGAACGAAACTTCCGGGGGTGGCCGCCGGCCTTGCGATGGGCCGTTCACGCGACCGATCCGTACCGCGCACAAGCAAGTTGAAGGTGCATTATTCGGATCGCGCCCCACCACCGACAACAGAAATCCACCCCGGATTGAAGAAAATCTTCTGGGGGGGGGGTGAGCCTTGAGGGAGATGCCAAGCCGCAAGCGGCCCCCCAACCCCTGGCCCGCGGCCTCTGATCCCTCACCCCTTCCTTACAGCATCCCCATTTGCCGGGCGTAGTCGAACACGCCGCCGGCGTCGATGATCGGCTTCACGTCGCCCAGCGGTTTGAGCGCGTACCGCTTGCCGGTGGTGTGGTCGATCAGCGTGCCGGCTTCCAGATCGATCTCGCACTCATCGCCGGTGGCGATCTCGTCGACCAGGCGACTGTCGCATTCGTATGGCACGAGATAGCCGCCGTTGACGCAGTTGCGGAAGAAGATGCGGGCGTAGAACTCGGCGACGACCACCTTCGCGCCGGCTTCGGCGATCGCCAGCGGGGCATGTTCCCGCGAGCTGCCGCAGCCGAAGTTCCGGCCGCCGATGATGATGGGATACGCGCTGGTGAATTCACCTTCCGCCACGAACCGGACGCGGCCGTCCGGCAGCCCCGCCTGCGCCGGTGGCACCCCGCACAGCGCATACATGCCGAAGTACTTGCGCTCCTCGGGATCCGCCGGATTGTACGCCAGGTACTCGGCGGGGATGATCTGATCGGTGTCGATGTCGTCGCCGAGCACGTAAGCCCGGCCCCTGATGCGGCTTTCCATGGCGATCTCCAGGCATTGGCAGCCCCCGCGCGGCGCCGTGTTCACCGGTCCGGCGGCAGTGCGTGGCCGCAGTATAGCCCCCGCGGAACCCCGCGCAAAGCCCTTCCCCCAGGCCTGAGACCCGCGCGGCCATGTAACCCCATGACATGAACGACTTTACACACGACAGATTGACACCAACCCCCCGCCCCGCTATATTGGATCGACTATGCCCGCATCCACAAAATCCCGCCGCAGGAAGGTTTCGGCCAAAAAGCGCAGCCCCGGCACCGCCACGCGCCCAAAATCCAGCCGAAGTGGCACTATCATAACGACTTACACCACCGCGCTCCGCTGGCTCTATGAGCATACCGACTACGAACGCATGCGCATGGTGCGATACAACTCCACCACCTTTAACCTTGAGCGCATGAGGCGGCTGCTCAAGGCGCTGGGCAACCCCGACAAGCAGATCAAGGCCGTCCACATCGCCGGATCAAAGGGGAAGGGTTCGACCTGTGCCATGCTCGACAGCATGTTGCGGGCCTGCGGTTACACCGTGGGGTTGTACAGCTCGCCCCACCTGATCGACATCCGCGAACGCATTCAGATCAACGGGCAGATGATCAGCCAGGCCGACCTGACCGATCTGTTCAAGCGGATCCGCACCAAGCTGTCGCGTCTCCGCGATACGCCCACCTTCTTCGAGATCCTCACCGCCTGCGCCATCTGCCATTTCGCCGACCAGGCCGTCGACATCGCCGTTTTCGAGACCGGCTTGGGCGGGCGGCTGGATGCGACCAATGTGCTCAGCCCGCTGGCCTGCGGCCTCACGCACATCAGCCTCGACCACACCAACATTCTGGGCAAGAGCCTCAAGCAGATCGCCGCCGAGAAAGCCGGAATCCTCAAGCGCAACATTCCCGCCATCAGCGTCGAGCAGGATCCCGCCGTTGTCGACGTGCTCCGCGATGCCGCCGAACAGACCGGCGCCCCGCTTCGCTTCACGGGTTCGGACATTGAGTTCAGCTACCGCTTCGAAGCCAACCGCGAGCTCGGCCCGCACACCCGCGTGTGCCTGTCCACCGACCGCACCCACTACGAACACCTGCCCGTCCCGCTGCAGGGCGAACACCAGGCCCTCAACTGCGGCCTGGCGCTGGCGATCCTCGATCAGCTCCACGACGCCGGCTTTAACACCCCCGAGAAGAAGGTGATTGAGGGTTTGGCCGCCACCGAACTGCCCGGCCGCATGGAACTGGCCTGGCACGAACCGCGCATCCTGCTTGATGGCGCCCACAACGGCTCTTCCATCCAGGCGCTGATCCGCGCCATCGGCGCCCACATCCCCTACGACTCGCTGGTGGTGGTCTTCGGCTGTGCCGGCGATAAGGATGTGACCGGCATGCTCAGCGAGATCAATCTCGGCGCCGATAAAGTCATCTTCACCCGAGCCCGCACCAACCCCCGCGCCCTGGAAGCCAAGGATCTCGCCCAGAGCTTCTCGCAGGTGTCCGAGAAGATGGCCCAGACCGCCGACGACTTACCCCAGGCCCTTAACCTCGCCGCCCGGGCCGTCACCCGCGAAGACCTCATCTGCGTCACCGGCAGTTTCTACCTTGTGGGCGAAGCCAAGAAGTATCTGGCCGATCTCGCCGCCAAACGCACCCGCCAACCGGCGTGAGTTCGGTGATGCGTTCATTCGAGGCGCGGCGAAGTCAGTCGCCATGCTCCCACGCCACCGCCCCCGACCTGCTCACCATCCCCTGCCCCCGGGGCGGGCGGAACGGTAACATCGGCGGATGAATCGATCGTCACTCCGCCCGGCGCCGATGGCCGGGCACCCGGCGGATATACTGGCGACCATCATGAACGACGCCAATCGCAAACCGCTTCTCGACACGCCGGCCGACGCGACCTGGGATCTGCTCGTGCCGACCAGCATGGGCACAAGGCTGTCGCCGGTCGACGGCCGGGCGGTCCACCACGCCCACCACTTCGCGCTCACGGCCACCAGCGCCGAAACCAACGTCGCCAGCGTCAGTTCGTACCTCGGCCGGTCGGTGAAGGTGCTCACGAAGTTCGTCCGGGCCAACCCGATCGCGCGGTTCATCCGGGACGACCTGGCCTCGCGGCATCTGCACGTTGAAGGACCGGAGGTCGACCCGGGCGGGCCTTGGGGATTTCGACATCAGATCAATATCGTGGACACCGGCTGCGGGGTGCGGGCGCCGCGGGTGTGCAACGACCGGGCGGGCGAAGTCGGACGGACGCTCGGGGCCGGCGACTTCGATCTCGATCGCATCTTCGGCGACGAAGGCGTGCGGATGATTCACATGACCGGCCTGGTCGCGGCGCTGTCGGCCGACACCGCGAAGTTCTGCGTGGCCCTGGCCGACGCCGCCCGGCGGCACGGGGCAAAGGTGTCGTTCGATCTGAACTACCGCGCCTCTTTCTGGGAAGGTCGGGAAGAGGCGCTGCGCGAGGCGTTCGGGAAAATCGCCGAACAGGCCGACGTGCTGATCGGCCATCCCGAGCAATACCGTCGGTGCCTGGGACTGGACGTGGCGACGGGGGCCGGTCCCGATCTGCCGGCCCAACTCGATTTGTTCAAGGCGACGATCGAGCAGGCGCGGCACATCGCGCCGCGGGCGACGATCTTCGCCGTGCCGCTGCGCGAGGCCATCAGGGCGAACGCTCACCGCTGGGGGGCGATCATGGCCGCGGGCGAGGCGTACCACACCGCGGCCATGCGCGAGATTCCGGTGATCGACCGCATCGGCGGCGGCGATGGGTTCGTCGGCGGGATGTTGTACGGCCTGTTGCGCGGCTGGGACGGCGACCGCTGCGTGCAGTTCGGCTGGGCGGCCGGGGCGCTGGCGGTCAGCACCACCGCCGACTACATCCAGCCGGCCGATGAGGATGAGTTATGGCGGATCGCGTCGGGCGATTTCCAGGTGCGTCGATAGCGCGTGGTTTGGCCACGGCTTCGCCGAACCAGGGCGGAACAACCGGCACCTTCAGGTGCTCAAGGCTCAGGACGTCGGGGCACGATGGCCGGATCGCCTGAGCATCAACAACACGCCGGCGCCCATGAGCACCAGGCTGGCCGGTTCGGGCACTTCTCTGGTGTCGGTGATTTCCACCTCGATCAGGTCGTTGCCACAGCCCCAGGTCAGGTGGGTCTGCAGAAGGGTGGGCGCTCCGCCGATCAGCGACACGTCCAGCAGGTACTCGACGACATGGTGCGTGCCGACCGATCCGCCATAATCGAAGCTGGCGGTGTTGATCGATCCCGAGCCGGTCTTCTGGTTGGCGGCGATGGTGGCGTCGACGGCCCACGGGCCGGCGGCGGCTTCGATGGTGGCATTGCCGAAGTAGCTGCGGGCGCGATCCTGGAGGATCTGCACGTCGGCCCCATCATCGAGGATCTGGTAAACATCGCCCGCGGTCAGGCCCTGGTTGCCGTCGCGGGTGACCATGGCGTAGGTGGCGCTTTGGGTGGTGACAAACAGGTCGCCCAGGCCGAAGTCTTCGCTGTCGCCGGTGAACGGTTCACTCAATCCGCTCTTATTGACCACCAGCACCTGAAGCTGCGATCCGACGATTCGGACGTGCATTTCTTCGAGATCCCAGGTTTCGCCGCTGCTGCCGCCGGGCGAGGGGACGAAGCCCACGCCGCTGGGGTAGTTGATCGGGGCATAGTCGTTACCCAGCGTCGACGCCACGCCCCCGGCGACCTGATTGGCCGAGTTGGTGGCGACGTTCAGGGTCGGGCTGACGCTCCAATCGGTCACGTCACCCGAACCATCGATCACCAGGCCCCAAGCTGCCGGCGCCACGGCCGCGCAGACAACAGCAACCATCATCATTTTGCAAGTGAACTTCAACATCTTTCAACACTCCATCTGGTTTTCGCGCTATCACCATCGACCCGAACCCGGCCCTTTGCGCAGGGAAGCGCCGGACCCCGCGGAATCCCAGGGATTCCGATCATCGCCAGCCGCGCAACACACAACGGCCGAAACGATGGTTATCCATGGCTCGGTCTCTTCCCGGACTCTCTCGTTTTAAGAAAATCCGACCCGTTGGGGCCGGCGTCACCGCGGCAGGCTCCCCTCCTGTTTCGGCGACGGGACAACTATACCCCGCGAATCGGGGTCAGGCAACCGCGTTTGCGTAAAACTTCCGGAACGAGAATCAGTGGAACCGGTCAATCGACGTTCGCACACGCCCTCCGGGCCGAACGGGCCTATCCGGCCTGACAAGCCTGGGCTTGCCCAGGCCGCACAATCCCATCGTTCGTCCGCGGCGGCCCCGATCGCGGGGGAATAATCATGGCCGCCCCGGCGTCTGATCCGATGGAAGATACGGAGACCGCCCCACCGGGAGCCGCGCATTGCCAGAGACAGCGCAAAGCCCTAGAATCACTGAACGTATGGACCGGCAAGCGCTCTTCTCGGCCACGGTCGCCCATTACCTGGGTCCGATTCGTGAGTATCTCGAAGACCCGGCGGTCAGCGAGGTGATGATCAACCACGCCGATGAAATCTACATCGAGCGCGACGGGCAGATGATCCGCACCCACAGCCGCTTCACCGACCAGGAAGCCTACGAGTCGGCGGTCAACAACATTCTGCAATACACGCGGCGTGGCATCAGCGATCTCAATCCGCTGATCGACGCTCGCCTGCCCGACGGCAGCCGGGTGCACGTGGTCAAGCAGCCGTGCTCCCGGTTCGGCACCGCGGTGTCGATCCGCAAATTCGCCAAGGCGATGCTCGACGTTGACTGGCTGGTCGAGTTGGGCACGCTGAGCGAGCCGGCCCGCGAGTACCTGAGCGTGATGGTCGAAGCCGAGCGCAACCTGCTGGTCGCCGGGGGGACGAGCACGGGCAAGACATCGCTGCTGAACGCGTTATCGACGTTCATCGAACCGCACGAGCGCATCGTGGTGATCGAGGATTCATCGGAACTGCAGCTTCAGCAGGACCACGTGATTTCGCTGGAAACCCGCCCGCCCGACCGTTACGGCCGAGGGCAGGTGACCATCCGCGAGCTGTTCCGTTCGAGCCTGCGTCTGCGGCCGGACCGGATCATCATCGGCGAGGTGCGGGGCGGCGAGGCGCTGGACATGATCCAGGCGATGACCAGCGGGCAGGGCGGATCGATGGGCACGCTGCACGCGAACAACCCGTCCGATGCGCTCAACCGGCTGGAGACGATGGCGCTGATGAGCAAGGTGGAACTGCCGCTGTACGCGCTGCGGGCCCAGATCGCCAGCGCCATCGACGTGATCGTGCAGATGAGCCGGTACGCCGGCGGACGCCGACTGGTCACCACGATTTGCGAAGTCGATCCGCTGGGCGACGACGGGCAGTACCGCATGCGGGAGATCTTCAAGCTCAAGCGGGTGACCGGCGATGACGGCGAACGGGACGTGCAATTGGCGGCCACGGGCGAGCGTTCTGCTCTCGCCGGGGATCTGAAACCGGAAGAAGAAGCGATGGTCACCGACCAGACCCGCCCGATTTTCTCCAGAGAAGGCGAGGTCGGACAGGTAGAATGAACAGGCAATCCGCCGAGGCGCCAAGCTCACAAGCCGGCCGAATGATCGCGATTTCCAGGCGGCCCTGGCGGTTGAAAAGGCGATCCGCATGAGCGATTCAGACGTACGAAATGATCGTGATCGAGACCTGCAGCGCGACGAGTCGGCGGCGACGACGCTGGAATGGGCGCTGTTGCTGGCGGCGGTGGCGCTGCCCAGTTACTGGACGATCAAGATCGCCCTGGGGCTGCTGACCGATCATTACCGGATGATGACCACGATTAACGCCCTGCCGTTTCCGTGAAACGGCGCTCTGTGAAAGGGACCGGATATGAAGCTGATGAAGTTCATCACGAAGTTGCACCGCGACGACCGCGGCGCCGAGGGCTTGGAGAAGCTGCTGATCATCGCGGCGATCGTGCTGCCGCTGCTGGCGCTGCTGATCTTCTTCCGTGACTGGATCAGCGAATGGGTCCAGGGCGAAAGCCAGGACGTGCGCGACGACAGCGCCGTGAGCGACCCGTTCCAGTAAGCCTTGATCGCCCACCCCGGACGGGGCCGCTGATGGTCGACGCCGTCACGATGGTTCTGCTGTCGCTGTTTCTGGTCGCGGCGGCGGTCTGCGATGTTCGGACCGGCCGGGTGTTCAACTGGCTGACCTACCCGGCGATCGGTGTGGGGCTTGCCTGGGCGACGATCGGCGGCGCGATCGGCGAGAACACCACGGCGCTGGAAGCCCTGGGACATTCGGGCCTGGCGCTGGGGGCGGGACTGATCGGCTTCGCCCTGGTGTTCGCCGCGGGCGGTCTGGGCGGAGGCGATGTGAAAGTGATGGCGGCGGTGGGCGCGCTGAGCGCCAGTTGGCAGTGCGTGCTGGCGACGGCGTTTTACGGGTTCGTGGCCGGGGCGCTGATCGCGGTGTTCGTGATGATCCGCCGCCGGCTGGTCGGCCGCACGTTCAGCCGCCTGTTCGGCGCGGCGCTGATGTACGGGGCCAAGGCGAAGGTGGAGCTCCCCGAAGACACCGCCAACATTCCTTTCGCCCTGGCGCTGTGCATGGGGGGCATCCTCGCGGGAGCCGAGACGCTGCTGAACGTGCCAATGCCCTGGTCGCCGGCGTGGTGAGCCATGCCTGCCGCCGGGCGCACGGAGGCAAAGACACAGGGGAACGCCATTGACCTTGATGCTCGGAACACTGCTGGCGGGAACCTCGTTCTGGTCGACGGCAATGACGAGTCGACTGACGCTGATCTGCGCGGCGGTGGCGGTCGGGTGCGTGGCGATGCTGGCGATCGCAGCGCGGGCGATGGTTCATCTGGGCCGGCCGGCGCGGGCGAACCGCCCCACGCTCGCCGCGGACACCTCCGCCGTGGCCACCATCGAGTTCGCCCTGGCGTTGCCGGTGCTGTTGTTCCTGATTCTGCTGCTGACGCAGACGACGCTGCTGATGGGCGGGAACCTGTTCGTGCACTACGCCGCCTACGCCGCGACCCGCACCGCGATCGTTCAGATTCCCGTGGCCTACGGTGACGACCTGGCCAACCAGTACACCCACACCGAAGGTCGGGCGAAGTATGATGCAATCGCGCGCGCCGCGGTGCTGGCGGTGGTGCCGGTGTCGGGCCGGTCGGATGCCGGCAGCGCGCTGATCAACGCCGAGCAGGTGGTCGACGGCCTGTCGTCGTTCTACAGCGATTACGGGCGGAGCAATCCAAACTGGGTCGACGCCCTGGTCGCCGATCGGATCAACTACGCCGCGGCCAACACGTCGATCCATGTCGCCCTGCCTCAGGTGCGCGGCAACGAGGTCGATTACCAGCCGATCACCGACGGCCGCACACACACCTTCGATCCGCGCGACCCGGTGACGGTGCAGGTGGTGCATCGACTGAACCTGTCAACGCCGTGGGTCAACCGGCTGATCTACGCCGACGGCGAACACGATGACGGCGCCGGCTACTACCGCGACGTCTGGGCGGAGTCCACGCTGAACCTCGAAGGCATCCGCGATGACATGCCGCCGCAGCCCGCGCTGCGGCGCGAACCTTGAAGAGAACGCACCGATGAGTCCGAATCCCGCTGATCCCCACCTCCGCCCCGCCCTCCATCCCGGCGACAAGCTGGGCTACTTCCAGGTGCAACAGCCGCTGGAAGCCGTCGGGACTTCGCTGGTGTGGAAAGGGTACGACAGCCTGCTCGACCGGCACGTGGCGATCAAGCAGGTGGCCCCTGGCCGGGAAGTCGACGAGAACGACCGCGAACGGTTCGGCAAGGCGGTGGCCCTGCACAAGAAGCTCAGCGCCGCCCATCGCAACCTGGTGGAGGTGCTCGACGACGTCGAAGACGCCCGCGGCCTGTTCATCGTGATGGAATATGTCGACGGCGAATCGCTCGACCGCACGCTCGGCAAACTGCAGGGACCGATGCCGGTCAAGCAGGCGGCTCTTGTCCTGCAACAGATCGCCGTGGCCCTGAAAGCGATTCACCGCGAGGGCGTGGTGCACCGCGACCTGAAGCCGGCGAACATTCTGCTGCCGCGCGAAGGCGGGGTGAAGCTCTGCGACTTCGGCCTGGCCGCCCTGCAGGACGAGCAGGACGTGATGACCCTCGGCACCACCCGCTACATGGCACCGGAGTTGTTCGGGGAACAGCCCGCCACGCCGGCCAGCGACATCTATTCGCTCGGCATGATCGCCTACGAGATGCTTGTCGGCCGATCGGAGTTCGAGCAGGCGTTCCGTACCGTGCTGCGCGATCAGCGCAACCAGGCCCTGCGTTGGATGAAGTGGCACACCAACCCGCGCCTCACGCCGCCGAAGATCACCGAACTGAACCCCAGGGTTCCCCTGCCGCTGGCCGAACTGATCGAGCGGATGATGACCAAGGACGCCGGCCAGCGGATCCACTCGGCCGACCAGTTGCTGGAGGTGCTCAAGCGGGTGTCCGCGGGCAAGTCGGCGAAGAAGGCTTCGACCGATCCGACCCCGCTGCCGGCGCAGGTCCGCACGCCGGGCGTTGAGCACGATGCGCCCACCGCGCCGCTGCCGAAAAAGAGCAAGATTCCGCTGGTGCTGGGGATCAACGCGGGGCTTCTGCTGTTGATCGTGATCGCGGTGCTGGTGTGGGTGTTGAAGATTCAGCCGGCCCAACAGGCCGAATCCGCCCGGCAGCAGGCGTCTCAGACCTACCGCCAGTCGGTGCAACTGGAGGAAGACGGCCGGTACGACCGGGCGGCGGTGATGTTCAAGAAGCTGGCCGAGCAATGGGCACACGAGCCGGCGATCGCCAACAAGTGCGAACAGCGGGCGTGGTATTGCTGGGCGCAGGTGCTCACCGCCACCGCCGACCGCCAGCTTGCCGACGACCGGTTCGAGCAGGCCGTGGCCACCTATGACCAGGCCGCCGAAGCCCTGCAGAAGGTCACCCCCACCACCGAATACAACCCCGATGACATCGGCAAGGAAATGGACGAGATCGGCTACCGCCGCGCGTTTGCCAGCCACGCGGCGCAGATCGTCGCCCACACCGAGGTCGAGGCCTTCGGCCAGGCGCGTCTGCTGATTCGCCAGTGGCGCGAAACCCGCC
>CAYNCM010000017.1:0-41011 GCA_964395825.1 uncultured Planctomycetaceae bacterium | reverse complement strand
CCTTGTTGAGTTACTCGTGGTGGTGGCGATCATTGCGCTGCTGCTGGGGATTCTGTTGCCGGCGCTGGGCGCCGCCCGCGAAGCGGCCCAGGCCACCGTTTGCATGGCCCACGTGCGCGGCGCGGGCATGGGCATTGCCACCTACGCCGTCGACGCCAGAGATTTCCTGCCCGGGCCGAACACGTCCGGCCTGCAACTGACCTTCCGGGATGCCGGCTACAGTTTCAGCGAGCGTGAAACCGAACCGGTGCAGAACATGGACTGGGTCTCGCCTTCGCTGGGCGCTTCGCTGGGCCTGCCCGAAGACCGCGATGAGCGGCTCGTGGCCATCTTCAACCACCGCCTCAAGTGCCCGTCCAACAAGCAAACCTACGACCGCCAGTGTCGATCGTTCACGATGCCGCCGAAACCGACGATCCGAACGACTCGGACGGTGAGGTGATTCAGTAACCGTTGGTCCGCCGCCGACCCGGCGCGTCCGCCGGTCCGCCGGGTTGTTCGTTTGACCGTCCCCCGCCGCTCGACGTCGCGGCCGACGTGGCATGGTCGGCTATGATGATCCAAACCGCCCCCCACCCCGCGTTCCGGAGTTGCCCTCATGCGCATCGCTGCCCCCCTCGCCCTGCTGCTGGTCGCCGCGTGTCCCGCGTTCGCCTGGCACGAGACCGAACACACCGCCATCGCCCGCCGGGCGCTGGACGTGCTGCCCGAATCGGTGCCCGCGTTCTTCCGCAACGACCCCGGGCAGATCGCCCACTGTTCGATCGATCCGGATGTCATCAAGGTCCGCGACCTGTCGCAGATTCGCACGACCGAATACTCCGATCACTTTCTCGACTGGGAGAAGGTCGACCAGGCCGAACTTCCGGCGATCCGGTACGAGTTCATCGCGTTGTGCTATCGCAAGAAGCAGGATCCGATGAAGGTGGGGCTGCTGCCTTACGCGGCGATGGAGTGGGCTCAGCGGCTGACGGTGGCGTTCGCCGAACACCGCCGGTGGCCGGACAATCCGTACATTCGGAACAAGTGCCTGGTCTATGCCGGGGTGCTGGCCCACTACCTGGGCGATCTGCATCAGCCGCTGCATACGACGATCCACTGGGACGGTCGGGCGAAGGCGGACGGCTCGTCGCCGCGCACCGGGATTCACCTGAAGGTCGACGGCCTGCTGCGGAAACTCGACGTGCCGAACGACAAGATCACCGCCGGCCTCGAAGCCCGGGCCTACCCCAAGCTGCGCACCGCGATGTGGCAGCGTTTCGCCGAAACGTTCGAGCAGGTTGACCGGGTGTACGAACTGGCCGATCACCTCCCCGCCCACGACCAGCCGATCACCGACCCGGCCGTGCGCCACTTCGCGCTGCAGCGACTGCGGGCGGCAACCGAATTCACCGCCTCGGTCTACTGGACGGCATGGGAGGATTCGGCCAACACGGATCTGCCCGACTGGCTGGATCGCCGGGCCACGGACGGACGGAAGTAGTGGCCGGTTGGGCGTTGGGTGTGACCTGCTGTCCGTTCCGATCGCCCCCCACTTGCAACCGGCAACCGGAAACAAGACACTCGCCCCGATGAAGTACCAGGCGATCGTTTTTGATTACGGCAACACGCTGATCGAGTTCACCGCGCGTCAGTTGGGGTTCTGCGATGCGGCGCTGGCCGAGGCGCTGACCGCGGTGTTCGGCCCCGTCGATGTCAAGCGGATGCGGGTGATCCGCGATCGCGATCGCCGCGCGCCCTACGGCGGCGAGTTCCGCGAAAACAACATTCCCGCCATCACCGCCGCGCTGGTCAAAGAGCTGTACGGCGTCGAGGCGGATTCCGATCAACTCGAACGACTGGTCAACGTGCGGTTCGATTCGTTCGTTGATTCGATCGAAGCGCCGGATTACGTGGCCGCGTTCCTCGCGGGATTGAAGAAGACGCACCGACTGGGCCTGCTGTCGAATTATCCCTGCGGGCGGGCGGTGCGGACGAGCCTTCGCCGCACCGGGCTGATCGACTACTTCGACGCGGTGGTGGTGTCCGGCGACGTGGGCCGCGTCAAGCCGCATCCCCTGCCGTTTCAGACGGTGCTGGATCAGCTCGGCGTCGAGCCGGCCGAAGCGCTCTACGTGGGCGACAACTGGCTGGGCGACGTGCAGGGCGCCAAGCGCATCGGCATGGCCTGTGCCTACATCACCCAGTTCGACACCCCCGAGAAGTTCGACCGCGAACACGACCACCTCGACCCCGATTTCGTGATCGAACACCTGACCGACCTGGCCAGGCATCTGTGAGATGAACCGCAGAGGCGCCGAGCCGGCGAGGGAAGAAACGGATTCGTGTTGCGGGTCCGGGCGGTCAGTCTTCCCGGATCACTTCGGTTCGACCCACGCGCGCCGGGTGGCGCCTTCGTACATCGCTTCCATCACGCTGCCGCAGTAAGCCGCATGGCGCACCGGGATCAGCGGCAGACCTTCTTTGCCGTTGATCGCGTCGAGGAACAGGTCGAACGCATGGGGCATCTTTTCGGGCAGATCGGTCCACGGCTGTTTGCCATCAGCGCCGTCGACGTTCTTGCAGTTGAAGTACAGCTTGCGGTCCACGACCGCGGCGTGGCCCTCGGTGCCGACGACTTCCATGGCCATCGGGTTGGCGTGGTTGGCCCAGCCGGCGACGAGCGTGGCGGTCGCGCCGTTTTTGAACTTCAGCAGGCCGCTGCCCGTCTCGTCGCAGTCGCCGTAGTGGCCCAGCACCGTTTTGATGTCGGCGGTGACCTGGTCCACTTCGCCCAGCCACCACAGCAGGATGTCCAGCGAATGCGTGCCCAGGTCGCCGAACGCGCCCACGCCGGCAATCTTCGGGTCGGCCATCCATCGCCAGTCGGTGTCGAACCATCGCCCGATCGTGCCGTTGTGGCAATTGCTGTGATGGGCCCGGTGCAGTTTGCCGAAAACGCCCGCGTCGATCTGCTGCTTGAGGAACCGCGCGATCGGCGCGCCGCGCTGGAAGTAGCCGGTCTGGAAGATCACGCCGGCGGACTCGATCGCCTCGCACATCGGCCACGAATCCGCCGCCCCCATGCCCAGAGGCTTTTCGACGAACAGATGCTTGCCCGCCTGGGCCGCCCGCGTCGCCAGTTCCTGGTGGCGATTGGTCTCGCTGCAGATCACCGCGGCGGTGATGCGATCGTCCGTCCAGATCCGGTCCAGGTCGACCCCTTCCGCATCAAGCTGCTCGGCGTTCTTCTTCGCCCGTTCGGCATCGTGGTCCCAGACGTACTTGACATGGACATCCTCTCGGTCCGCCATCTTCTTGACGAACCCCGGCGTGTGAATGTGAGCCGCTCCGACCAGTGCGACATCAGCCATGGTTCAGTTCCTTGTTCTGGATCACCGGTTATATCCGCCGGGCCGGGGAAGTAAAGGCCGCGCCCGGATCAGTCGCCGGACACGCCCAGCAGATCGGGGAATTGCCTTGGCGCTGGCGGGTTCGGTCCACCGGCAGAGGTGGGTGTGGTGATTTGCCGCCGGTGCAGGTGATTTGTAAGATGAGGGGCCGATTTCAGACCGCCGGGTCTGGATTACCCGAGACTGACTTGTGCGGGGCCGGTTCGCGGCGAACGACTGAAGGATCGCGCGACGGAAAAGTCGGGCGAGCGGAATCAGTGCCGCGGGTTCCCGGTCACCTCACGGGCCAGGGCGTCGGATCCCCCGCCGCGCCCGCAGCGAATAGCAGGAGTTTTTCGATGTCCAACCGACAGATGGTGATGATTGACGGCAACGAGGCGGTCGCATCGGTCGCCTTCCGCACCAACGAAGTGTGCGCAATCTACCCGATCACGCCTTCGAGCCCGATGGGCGAGTTTGCCGACGAATGGTCGGCGTATCATCGCAAGAACATCTGGGGCACCACGCCGGACGTGGTGGAGATGCAGTCGGAAGCCGGCGCCGCGGCGGCGGTGCACGGGTCGCTTCAGTCCGGGGCGCTGACCTCGACGTTCACCGCGTCGCAGGGCCTGCTGCTGATGATTCCGAACATGTACAAGATCGCCGGCGAGCTGACCTGCTATTGCATGCACGTGTCGGCGCGGACGCTGGCGACGCACGCGCTGTCGATCTTCGGCGATCACAGCGACGTGATGAGCGTTCGCGGAACCGGCTTCGGGCTGCTGGCCAGTTGCTCGGTGCAGGAAGCGCACGACATGGCCCTGATCGGCCAGGCCGCCACGCTCAACAGCCGCGTGCCGTTTCTGCATTTCTTCGACGGCTTCCGCACCTCGCACGAAGTGTCGAAGATCGAGGAGCTAAGCGACGATGACATCGGCGCCCTGATCGACGAGGCAAAGATCAAGGAGCACCGCGAGCGGGCGCTCACGCCGGACAAGCCGCTGCTGCGGGGCACGGCCCAGAACCCGGACACCTTCTTCCAGAATCGCGAAGCGGCCAACCCGTTCTACCTCGCCTGCCCGAAGATCGTGCAGGACGTGATGGACCAGTTCGCCAGCCAGGTTGGCCGGGAATATCACCTGTTCGACTACGTCGGCGCCCCCGACGCCGAGCGCGTGATCATCCTGATGGGAAGCGGCGCGGACACCGCGGACGAAACCGTCGCGTATCTGACCAGGCAGGGCGAGAAGGTGGGCCTGTTGAAGGTGCGGCTGTACCGGCCGTTCTCGATCGAACATTTCCTGGGCACGTTGCCGAAGACGGTCAAGAGCCTCGGGGTGCTGGACCGGTGCAAGGAACCGGGGGCGATCGGCCAGCCGCTTTACCAGGACGTGATCACGGCCCTGGCCGAAGGCGATTTCGCGGGCGACCCGACGGTGATCGGCGGCATCTACGGCCTGTCCAGCAAGGAATTCACCCCCGCGATGGTCAAGGCGGTGTTCGATGAACTGGCCAAGGACAACCCGAAGAAGCACTTCACCATCGGCATCAACGACGACGTGACGAAGATGTCGCTGGACTACGACCAGACGTTCGATATCGAACCGGACGACGTGGTGCGGGCGATGTTTTACGGCCTGGGCGCCGATGGCACGGTGGGCGCGAACAAGAACAGCATCAAGATCATTGGCGGCGAGACGGACAACTACGCCCAGGGCTACTTCGTGTACGACTCGAAGAAGTCCGGGGCCATTACGATCAGCCACCTGCGCTTCGGCCCCAGGCCGATCAAGTCGATCTACCTGGTCCGCAGCGCCAACTTCATCGGCTGCCACCAGTTCGAGTTCATCCACCAGTACGACGTCCTCGAACACGCGGCGCCGGGCGCGGTGTTTCTGCTGAATTCGCCCTACGGACCGGACAAGGTCTGGGACGAACTGCCCAAGGAAATGCAGCAGCAGATCATCGACAAGAAGCTGAAGTTTTACGTGATCGACGCGTACACCGTGGCCCGGGAAACCGGCATGGGCACGCGGATCAACACGATCATGCAGACCTGCTTCTTCGCGATCAGCGGCGTGCTCGAGCGCGACGAGGCGATCGACCAGATCAAGAAGGCGATCAAGAAGACCTACGGCAAGAAGGGCGATGCGATCGTCCAGAAGAACTACGAGGCGGTGGACGGTTCGGTCGCGCACCTGCACGAAGTCACGGTGCCCGACCATGTGACCAGCGACCACGAGCGTCCGCCGATCGTCCCCGACGAAGCGCCGGAACTGGTCAAGCGTGTGACGGCGATGATGATGGCCGGCCAGGGCGACCTGCTGCCGGTCAGCGCGTTCCCGCCGGACGGCACCTGGCCCACCGCCACCACCCGGTGGGAAAAACGCAACGTCGCCCAGGACGTGCCCATCTGGGACCAGAGCATCTGCATCCAGTGCAACAAGTGCGCGGCGATCTGCCCCCACGCCGCCATCCGCGCCAAGGTCTACGAACCGGAGCATCTGGACCAGGCCCCCGAGGCCTTCCGCAGCGTCGACTACAAGGCCA
The DNA here is from genome assembly GCA_964395825.1 of uncultured Planctomycetaceae bacterium. Classification (GTDB taxonomy): domain Bacteria; phylum Planctomycetota; class Phycisphaerae; order Phycisphaerales; family Zrk34; genus JANQFT01. The sequence continues at coordinate 35,090 of CAYNCM010000017.1, read as the reverse complement.
AGGACTTCAAGGGTCTCAAGTTCACCATCCAGGTGGCCCCCGAAGACTGCACCGGCTGCAAGCTGTGCGTGAACGTGTGCCCGGCGAAGGATAAGCGCAATCCCAAGCACAAGGCCATCAACATGCAGCCGCGACTGGACGTGCTGGAAGTCGAGCGCGAGAACTACCGCTTCTTCCTTGACGAGTTGCCCACGGTCGACCGCGAGAAGATTCAGCGGATCGACGTGAAGGGTTCGCAGTTCTTCGAGCCGCTGTTCGAGTATTCCGGGGCCTGCGCCGGCTGCGGCGAGACGCCGTACGTGAAGCTGATGAGCCAGTTGTTCGGCGATCGTCTTCTGATCGGCAACGCGACCGGTTGCTCGTCGATCTACGGCGGGAACCTGCCCACCACGCCCTACTGCGTGGATGGCAACGGTCGCGGGCCGGCCTGGAGCAACAGCCTGTTCGAGGACGCCGCCGAGTTCGGCTTCGGCTTCCGACTGGGCATCGACAGCCACCGCAAGCAGGCGGTCGAACTGCTGACCGCTCTTTCGAGCGAGATCGGCGATGACCTGGTCAGCGCCCTTCTCACCGCCGATCAGTACGGCGAGGCGAACATCAAGACCCAGCGCCAGCGGATCGTCGAGCTTCGCAAGAAGCTGGCGAACATTTCCGACGGCCGGGCCCGCTGGCTGGAGCAGTTGGCCGACTACCTCGTCCGCAAGAGCGTCTGGGCGTTGGGGGGCGACGGCTGGGCGTACGACATCGGCTACGGCGGCCTGGACCACGTGCTGGCCCAGCCGCGCGACATGAACATCCTGGTCCTGGACACCGAGGTGTATTCCAACACCGGCGGCCAGGCGTCGAAGGCCACGCCGATCGGCGCCGCGGCGAAGTTCGCGGCCGGCGGCAAGTCCGTCGGCAAGAAGGATCTGGGCCTGATGGCGATGAACTACCGCCACGTCTACGTCGCCTCGGTGGCGTTCGGGTCGAGCGACACGCAGGTGGTCAAGGCGTTCCAGGAAGCGGACAGCTATCCCGGCCCGTCGCTGATCATCGCCTACAGCCACTGCATCGCGCACGGGTACGACCTGTCGCTGGGCTGCGAACAGCAGAAGCTGGCGGTCAGCAGCGGGATCTGGCCGCTGTACCGCTACGACCCGCGGCTCGTCGACGAGGGCAAGCCGCCGCTGCAGATCGATTCCAAGCCGCCGACCACCAGGGTGGCCGACTACATGCGCAACGAAACGCGCTTCCGCATGGTCGAACGGATCGATCCGAAACGCTTCAAGGAACTGGCCGAAAGCGCCCAGACCTTCAGCGACCAGCGCGTGTCGGTCTACCGTCAACTGGCCGAAATGACCGTGCCCCGCGGCAACGGCAACGGGCACGAGCAAGCCCTGTGACCACGACATCCCGGAACCGCGATCTTCGGTCTGAAGCCAGGATCGATGCCGGATCGAAGATCGAAGATCAAACGGAGTGAATCATGGACCTTTCGACAAGCTACCTCGGCCTGGACCTGCCGCACCCGTTCATGCCCGGCGCGTCGCCGCTGACCGCGGACGTGGACAACATCCGCAAGCTCGAAGACGCCGGCGCGTCGGCGGTGGTGATGCACTCGCTGTTCGAAGAGCAGATCGTGCGAGAGGAAATGGCGGTGACCGGATCGATGGACGCGCCCGCCGAGTCTTTCGCCGAGGCGCTGAGCTACTTCCCCGACCCCGAGGAATTCCACCTCGGGCCGGACGATTACCTCGAGCAGGTCCGCCTGGCCAAGGAAGCGGTGCACGTGCCGATCATCGCTTCGCTCAACGGCACGACGCTGGGCGGTTGGCTGAAGTACGCCGAACTGATTGCCCAGGCCGGTGCCGACGCGCTGGAGCTGAACGTCTACAACCTGCCCAGCGATCCGGAAACCGACTGCACCGCGATCGAGAAGACGACCGTCGAGATGGTCGCGGCGGTCAAGGAGAAGGTGCCCCTGCCGGTGGCGGTCAAGCTCAGCCCGTTCTACAGTTCCTTGCCGAGCTTCGCCCAGCATCTGGATTCGATCGGCACGGACGGCCTGGTGCTGTTCAACCGGTTCTATCAGCCGGACATCGACATCGAGGAACTGGAAGTCGAGCGCAAGCTGCAGCTTTCCACGTCGACCGACCTGCTGCTGAGGCTGCGGTGGCTGGCGATCCTCAGCGGCATGAAGCACAACTACTCGCTGGCGGTGACCGGCGGCGTGCACACCGGCGTTGACGCGGTCAAGGCCGCCATGACCGGCGCCGATGCCATCCAGATCGTCTCGGCCCTGCTGGTCAACGGCCCGGAACAGTTGAACCGGATCAAGCAGGACATGATCGACTGGATGGACGAACACGAATACGAAAGCCTCCAGCAGATGACCGGCTCGATGAACCTGCAGCGCTGCCCCAACGCGGCGGCCTACGAGCGAGCCAACTACATGCACATCCTGCAAAGCTGGGAAGGCGACATGGGCCACCCCGGATTCAAGGCCTGAGGCCCGCCCCGCCCCGCCGCCCGACGAACCGAACGCCAACAACCAGCCCCGGCCCGAACGGTCGGGGTTTTTGTCTGGACGAATGCGGACCGGATTAACGAATATCCTGCTTGACTCCGCCGGGCGGATGAGGTTTATTGGACCTTAAGGGACGCTGTGGCGGGTATCGTGGGGATTGTCCACCCAACCGCGGACAGCGGGGAAGAGTGAGCCAGGCGCGGGTGTTCCGCCGCGCGCGGGAAGAGAAGACGAGCTGCAACGGGTGAAACCAACTTTTCAACGAAGGGGTCTGACGATGAAGCGGACAGCCATGTGGGCGGCGGTTATGGTATGCGCGATGGGCGCGACGGCGTGGGCTTCGCCGGGCGCGCCGCTGTCCTGGTCCTTCCAGGACAGCGGTTTCAGTTCCGGTGGGTCCGACACGGCGGTGGGCATGCGAACCGGCCGGGCCTGGCCGGTCATCTTCGACGAAGGGGGCGATGCCTACTCGCTGTTCGCCGTGGAAAACCCGATGACCGGCACGCACTGGCATCAGATCGGCGGGTCGATGGTCGCCGGCCCGAAGGTCAAGGCCAAGACCAGCGCCGACGGCCGGGTCGCCCTGACCGACATCATGGACGGCGATTCGGTGGTCAGCGGCGCGGCGGGCGGGTGGACCTACCTGCCGCATACCCTCGTCGCCTTCGACGCCGCCGGCGGCATGTACACCGCCGACGAGTACGACGTGCACGGCGTACCGGGCTACACGGGTGATCGGATCACTCATCTGTCCGTTTCGCCCGATGGCGGAACGGTCGGCGTGATCGACGACAACTTCCGCTACCATCAGCACGATGCGTGGAACGGCTGGGGCGAACACGACCTGGACAACCTCGGTCCCTCCGGCGATCCCTACCTGGCCGACCTGGCCTACGACTCGGTGGGCCGGCCCCACGTGCTCAGCTACGAGAATAACACGCTGTGGGCCTACCGGTTCGACACGTACCAGGGCCAGTGGAACTTGATCGTCCTGGCCAACGACGTGGGCATAGGCGCGCCGGAACTGGCGACCAGCGCCGACGGCTCGATCGTCGCCACCGCCTGGGTCGACCGCGACGATCACCGACTGGTCTACGCATGGTGGACCGACACGGTCGGTTGGTCCTCGGCCACCGTCATGACCGACCCGAACATCGACTGGGACCAGGTCGTGGGCATCGCGTTCGATCACGCCGACCTGCCCGTGATTTCGTTCATGAAGGGCGGCAACCTGTGGCTGGCCTACGACCCGGTTCCCGAACCGACCACGCTGACGCTGCTGGGCCTGGGCGGGTTGGCTTTGCTCAGGCGCCGGGCGGCCTGACGATGGACTTGCCGCGGCATTGAGAATCGGACCGGCACGGGAGACAAGAGCGATGGTCGGCCGCACCCGACAAACCGATGCAACCCCGTCCGCGCCGCCGGCCGCCGCGCTGGCGGTGGTGTTGATGGTTTGCGCCGCGGCCAGCGGGCAGGGCTGGGTCGACCGCTACGTCGAACCGGTGTTCGGCAATCCATCGCCCTACCTCAACGCCGACGTGATCGCCCTGCCGGACGGCCGCGTGGCCGTGGGCGTCGGCTCGCAGTTCATGCCCGGCGTGCTGGCGTCAATGACGCCCGGCGATCGCTTCTTCGAGCGCACCATCGTGGGCGACCCCGCGGCGACGATCTCGGTCGATGCTGATGCGTACGGCCACCTGTTCATCGGCGCCGCGCCGTTCGGCCAAGCGACGGTTCACGAAGACCTGGGCGGATGGACCGCCGCCGGCGGGTACGAGCCGACGAGGATCGGTTCGGCCTGGTCGCCGGCGATCACCCTCACCGTCGATCGCCACAACGTGCCGGGCGTGGTTTACATGGAAGGGCGGCGCTATGTCTTCAGCCGCTTCGATGCGACCGTCGGTCAGTGGGCCGATCCACAGCCCCTCTCGGCCCAGGTCTGCAACAGCGCCTCGCCTTCCCTGGCTTTCGATGCGGACAATCGTCCGGTGGTCGGCTACGTGCAAACGGTCCACGGGCCGCAAGACGGAGAGCTGGTGGTCGAATACCAGGCCGGGCCGAATGACTGGCGCTCGATCGCGCCGCCCGAGCCGGCCATGGTTTACGGCGGCGTGAGCGTCGCGACCGGCGAGGACGGCTCAGTCGCCTTCGCTTACCGCGCCAGGCAGAACGGAAATCCCGGACGGGTGCGTGTGGGCATTGACGACGGCCACCGCACGATCATCGAGGAACTCGATCCGGCGGTGCCCAATACGTCGCTCGCCCTGCTCTCGCCGCGCAGTCTGACTTACGATGCCCACGGCAACCTGGCGATGGTCCTCGGCGGCGTGGGCGCCGAGGCGCAGCTCGCCCGGCGCGACGCCGCGGGCAACTGGACCTATGACCCGCTGCCGACCCAAAGCGCGTTCCGCGGCTGTAACCTCACCTTCGATGCCGCCAACCACCCCTACATCACCATCTACGACCATCCGAATCAGCCGACGCCCTACGTGCACCTGCTCGGCAAGAATCTCACGCCGCTGCTGCGGGGCGATCTGAACCTGTCCGATAGCGTCGAGGCGGCCGACGTCGACCCGTTCGCCCGCGCGATCGTTCACCAGGCCGACTATCTGGCCGACCATCCCGGCATGGCCGAACCGGACCTCGCGATGCTGGGCGATTACAACAACGACTTCGGGGTGGACGATGAAGACGGCCATGCATTGTGCGATTCTCTGATCACCGACCCGATCATCGGCCTGGCCCACCGCACCGCCGGCTACGTCGCCTTCGACACCGCCGACCTCGATCCGAATCTTGGCGACGGCGACGGCAACTTCTTCAACACCGCCCTGGCCACGCCGAAGCTCTACCAGGCGGGCGACAGCCGCGGCGACCTGAGCGGCTGGAACACCGAAGACGATCTGTTCACCGGCGTCGCCGACCAGACCATCGACGCGATGGACATCGATTACCTGTTCACCCAGATCACCAGCGCCACCCCCGACCCGCGGGCCGACCTGAACGACGACGGATCGGTCGATCAGGCCGACGCCGACCTGCTGATTGAGCAGATTCTCGGCAGCCCCTACGGGAACGCCAACCTCGACGGCATCGTCAATCTCGATGACTTCTTCACGTTGCGGAGCCATTTCGGACAAGCCGTCGGATGGGCCGGCGGAGACTTCACCGGCGACCAGTTTGTCAATCTGGACGACTTCTTCCTCCTGCGCGGCCACTTCGGCCAATCGGTCAGCCCGCAGACCCAGCAGATGTTCGACCAGTTCCTCGCCATCCACGTCCCCGAGCCGATGTCCGTCCTGGCGTGGGCTTTGATGAGCCTGATACCCCGACGGTCGCTTCGCGCGCGGGCCGGCGATCTGACCCCAAGCCAACCGCCCGCCGAACGTTCGGCAAGCCGATAGAACGCATTCCCGACCACCCCGTTTAGAGAGAGAAGACCGACCATGAGCAGCAAACAATTCTTACAGGTTCTCGCCGGAGCAGTGGTGATCGCGTCGATGACCGGTTACCCCTCGGCGTTTGCTTCCATGTCCGAGGTGTCCATCGACCTGACCACCGGCGCCACGAGCATCACGTTCTTCGGCCCGACAACAATGGACGGCTACGAAATCACTGCGCCCACGGCCGACAGTTGGAATTTCTCCGACAACCGCTGGAGCAGTCTGGTCGACCAGGCCATGGTGTCCGGCTGGTCGGAGTTCGGCGGCGGTACGCTGCTGTCCGAAGCGAACTTTCTCGGCAGCCCCCTGAGCATCCCCGCCTCCACGACGCTCGATCTTGGCACGCCCTACGTCGGCTCTTCCAGCGCCAGTGCGAACGGCTTCGCCTTTCGCTACACACCCGATGGTTCGGACCCCGACGCATGGGAGCAGGGCTCGGTCGTTCTTATTCCCGAACCGGCGACCATGGCCCTGATGGGCCTGGGGGCGGTCGCGATGTGGCGGCGTCGCTGAACGAGCCACCGGCTTGACGACGGAACCCCAACGCCCCGGTCGTTCGGCCGGGGCATTTGCTTTTCCGCTCCGTCCCGATCGTCTACATTGTTCGGCCGGAGGCGCTGCATGTGGACGCTGGCGGCCCTGTTGCATCGGATCGATCCCTACGCCGTGCGGTTGTGGGCCGACGTGGGCGTACGATGGTACGGGCTTTCGTACCTGGCGGGATTTGCGCTGGCGTTTTTGATCATCCGCGCGTTCGCCGCCCGGGGCCGGGCGCAACTGCCGCCGCAGCGCGTCGGCGATTTCGTCCTCACGGTGGCGATCGGGACGGTGATCGGCGGGCGGCTGGGCTACTGCGTGTTCTACCAGCCGAGCCTGCTGGTCAGTTGGCGGATGCTCGCCCTGTGGGACGGCGGCATGGCCAGCCACGGCGGGATCGTCGGCATCATCGTCGCCGCCATCGTTTTCGCCCGGCGTAACCGCATCAGCGCGCTGCACCTGCTGGACCTGACGATTCTCGGCGGGTGCCTGGGCGTGTTCTTCGGGCGGCTGGCGAATTTCGTCAACGGCGAGTTGTACGGCCGCGAATGCCCGCCCGATCTTCCGTGGGCGGTGCGTTTCCCTCAGGAACTGGAATATCACCTGCACCATCCCCAGGTGATGGCGATCGCCGGGCAGGTGCGCGACCTGATCGCCGCGGGCGTGGTGAGGCCGGCCGGCGACATGTACCACAGCATCCTCAACGCCGTCCAGACCCACGATGCGGTTGCCGCGATGGTGCGCGATCTGCCGTTGGCCGTTCTGCCCGCCCGGCATCCTTCACAGATTTACCAGGCGCTGCTGGAAGGCCTGGCGTTGTTCGCGATCCTGGTCGTCCTCTGGTATCGCCCCCGCAAGCCCGGCGTGATTGCCGGGTGGTTCCTGGTCGGTTACGCGGGGATGCGAATCATCGGCGAGCAGTTCCGCATGCCCGACGCCCACCTGGGCTTCCAGGCGCTGGGGCTGACGCGCGGGCAATGGCTGAGCCTCGTGATGCTCGCCGTCGGCCTGGTGTGTCTGATCTACTGGAGCCGCCGCAACATCGAGCGCCTCAGCGGTTGGGGGCCGAAAGGCATCAGGTGCGAGCAGCGCGATCCATCCCCAAGCCGCCCGGGCGCCCAGAAAGGCTAGCGCTGGCCCTCCGTCGCCCTGGGGGTTTGGCTGTTTTGTGAACGCATCACACGCCGACCTGGCCGGCGATGGCGACGGCTTGGCGGGTCAGCTCGGTGATGCGGTCGAACTCGCCGTCGGCGATCAACGGTTTGCTGACCATCCAGCTTCCGCCGCAGGCGATCACCTGGGGCAGGTCGAGGTAGCTTCGCAGGTTGTCGGCGTTGATGCCGCCGGTGGGAATGAACTTCGCCATGCCGTACGGCGCGGCGATCGCCTTGAGCGTCTTCAGTCCGCCCATCGCCTCGGCCGGAAAAAACTTGAGCACCGTCAGCCCCATGTTCATGGCCAGGTCGATGTCGCTCGGCGTGGCCACGCCGGGCGTGATCGGCACGGTGGCGTTGATGCAGAATTCGACCACCTTGGGGTTGGTGCCCGGCGCGACGATGAATTTCGCGCCCGAGTCGATCGCCCGCTGGGCCTGATCGGCGTTCATCACCGTGCCCGCGCCCACGAGCATGTCGCCCCGCTTGGCCAGGGTGTTGATCGCCTCGGCCGCCGCCTCGGTGCGGAAGGTGATCTCCGCGCAGGCCAGTCCGCCGGCGGCCAGGGCATCGCCCAGCGCCCCGGCATCCGCCGCATTCTCGATCGCCACCACCGGCACCAGCTTCAACAACTCGATCTGTTTCAGTACCTCACTCATTGGAGCTCCTCAGGAAAACCACCGAGGCGATCTTGCATTGGCCCCCCCAGTATACCTCCTGGCGGACTTGGCGCCTCGGCGGTTCATTTCACAATTGCTGCACCGTCAGGCCGCCGTCGATCATAAACACGTCGCCGGTCGAGTAGGCGAAGTCGCCCCGGGCGATCGCTGAGACGGCCTTGCCCACGTCGGCCGGCTGGCCCCAGCGCCGCTGCAAGGTCAGCCCTTCGCCGATCAGCTTGTCGTACTTCCCGGTCACGCCGGCGGTCATATCCGTGCGGATCACGCCCGGCCGCACCTCGTACACTCCGATGCCGTACTCGGCCAGCCGCGCCGCCCAAAGCTTCGTCGCCATCGCGATCCCCGCCTTGCTGATGCAATAGTCGCCCCGGCTGGTCGAGGCCACCGTCGCGCTGATCGACGAAACGTTGATCACGCAGCCCCACAGCTCGCCGGACCCCACCTCGCGCGGCTCGGCGGTGCGCTGTTCGATCATCCACTTCGCCGCCGCCTGCGTGAGGAAGTACGGCCCTTTGAGGTTGATGTTGATCAGCCGCTCGAAGCTCTGCTCATCGGCTTGGAGGATGTCGGCCCGCTGCCTGGGGGCGACCCCGGCGTTGTTCACCAGCACGTCCAATCGGCCGAACCACTGCTCGACCGCATCGAGCATGTGCACGCGATCGGCCGCCCGGCTTACATCGCCCTGGACGTAGATGATCCGCTGGCCCGTGCCACGCAGCGTTTCGATCGTGTCGCGCACCGCCTCTTCCGGCCGCACGCCGTTGATCGCCAGGTCGAACCCGGACGCCGCCAGTCGCTCGGCGATGCCCAGCCCGATCCCACGACTGCCGCCGGTCACCAGCGCCACTTGGTCTTTCGAAGGCATGATTCGTTCCTCTGCCTTGCCGAGGGATGTCCCTTCAGTTCACCGGGCCGAAGAAGGTGGGGTAGGTTTCATGGTTCGCCAGGCGCTGGACGTAGAGCGCCGCTTCGCGGGCATGGTAGTCGCCCCACAGGCTTGATTCATCGCAGGGAATCTTCCGCCCCCGCGGAACATGATCCCAGCCGTTGGGCCGATGATACACCGAATGCAGGATCAGGCCCTGGTGGTTCGGGTCGGTCGCCAGGTACGGCTCGTCGAACAGGGCGTTGATCACCGTCAGCCCGGCGTGGGTGAAGCGGGCGGCCGCTGCTTCGTCTTCGCCGCGCTGGTTGAGGTATCGCCCCAGGCGCAGCAGGCCCTGCACGCCGATCGCGGCGGCGGAGGCATCGATCGGTTCGTGGTCGTTGTGGGGATCGGATGGCCGGTTGGCCCAGTCGCCCAGCTTCGCCAGACCCGGGGCGCCGGTGTCCCAGTACGGCACGCCGTCGGTCGGCGAATGGTCGATGTAGAAATCGCAGGTGGCCACGGCCGCCTTCCGCAGCATGGCTTCGATCGTCGCCCGTCCGCCCAGCGGTTGAAGTTCCTCATCGGACCGGGTGGCGAAGTACTCCAGTTCCTCGGCGTAACCGAGCATGGCCCAGGCCAAGCCGCGGGTCCACGTGCTGAACGCCGAGTAGCCCTGCTGCGTGGCGGGGGTGCGGTAGTCGCCGTTGTTCGTGTTGAACACCGACTCGTGCGCGGTGCGGCCGGGAATGTCGTACGCGTCGCGCCCCTCGCCGTAGAAGATGTTGTAGCGGGCGGTGTTGTGGGCGTGTTCGACCAGGCGCTTGAGCAGCGATTCGCGATGGTCGCGTTCGATCTGCATTTCGTGGCCGAGCATGTGCGACACCGCCAGCGCCCGGCACGAGCGGATGGTATCGACAAACAGCGACTGCGGACCGTTGAATGAGTAGATGTACCCGGTCCCGTCGAGTGTGGTCGCCCACCGCCGCGCCTGCACCGCACCGGTGACCTTCAGCGCCAGCTCATAAAAGTGCCGCTCCCACTGATGGTCGGGGATGCGGCCTTCGTTCATCAGCCGCCACAGGTTGCCGTAAGTGCTGAGGTTGTTGAACCCGTGGTCGTGCACGCCGAAGTGGGTCAGGTGCGGGGCCATGACCTTCACGGTCCTCTCGCGGCCGAGGTCGAGGTAGCGATGTTCGTCCGTGGCGTCGAACTGCAGAATCGCCGAGCCGTACTGGAAGCCCTGCGTCCACTCGGTCCAGCCCTGCGCGGTGTATCGGCCCTCGACGGTAAACACCGGCGAAGGCGACCCGGGCGGGCAGGTGGATTCGATGGCGTCGATCTTCGCGGCCGACAACTCCCAGAGCCGTTCGATTTTCGGCATCAGGTCGGCGGGAGTGAGTTGGGGGTTGATGTCGATCATGGGCGTTTGCTCGTTGTTGGCCTCGGGGATTGCCGGCGCATGTCAATCCATGCCACAGTCTGGCAAATCGGCGCCCCGATACAAGGGCCAACATTCGGCCAGCGCGTCCGGATTGGCCAAGCCGCCCTCGCCTCGGCGGGTTCTCCGGGTCGCTTTCGCCGCGCCGGTGGTCAGTTCCTGGGCAGGCTGCAGCGCCGATGGGCACGGACGTTTGACGCGCCGCGCGGCAGAGGCCGGATAACCCGGTCTACCTGCCTGTTCGCTGGGCAAACCCCCGGTCAACCGACCCGCCGCACCAATTGGCACAGCGATTGTCTTCCCCCTGCCGGTGGCGCGCACGCGGCGCGCCGTTAAGCAAGGAGACGCATCGTGGACGTACCGGAACTCGAGAAGCGGCCGCGCAGACCCCGCAATCCCCTGGTCAGCCGCACGGCCCGGTGGATTACGGGATTCGGTGTGGCGGGACTATTGGCGATGTACCTCGCCGGCAACGGAGTCCTGGGCCAGGAGACGGCCGACGCGAGTGCGGCCGCCGGTGAAGCGGTCACCACCGCCGCGCAGAGCCCCGAGGACGTGTCTTACATTTCCCAGGCGGTCGGCGATGAGTTGTGGTATCTGCTGGCCGGGGCGCTGGTGATGATCATGCAGGCCGGCTTCGCGCTGGTCGAAAGCGGCCTGACCCGGGCGAAGAACGCGGTCAACGTCTGCACCAAGAACGTGATCGACTTTTCGCTGGGGGCGTTGCTGTACTGGGCGATCGGTTACGGCCTGATGTACGGCAGCGGGGGCAACGCGCTCGTCGGTCTGCCCGGCGGCGGGGACAGCTACACCTTCTTCCCGTCGTTCTTCAGCGCGGCCGGCCAGAGCGGTTACGACGCGGCCGAGTGGTTCTTCCAGATGGTCTTCTGCGCCACGGCGGCGACGATCGTCTCCGGGGCGATGGCCGAACGGACCAAGCTGATCGGCTACATCGCGGCGACGGTCGTGATCACCGCCTTCATCTACCCGATCTCGGCCGGCTGGGGCTGGCGGGGCGACGGCTGGGCGGCGGCCTGGGGCGTGCGCGACTTCGCCGGGTCCAACATCGTTCACGCCTGCGGCGCCTGGTGCGCCCTGGCCGGGGCGATCATGGTCGGACCGAGACTGGGCAAGTTCAACAAGGACGGGTCGGCCAACGCCATTCCCGGACACCACATCACTTCCGCCACGCTCGGCATGTTCCTGCTGTGGTTCGGATGGTACGGCTTCAACTGCGGGTCCACCCTCGCCCAGACCCACGGCATGGCGTTCGTCGCCGTGACCACCACGCTGTCCGCGGCCAGCGGCGCCGTGGCGGCCCTGGTCACCAGTTGGCTGGTCTGGGGCAAGCCCGATCTCACGATGGGATTGAACGGCGCCTTGGCCGGCCTGGTCGGCATCACCGCCCCCTGCGGTTCGGTCGCGCCCTGGGCCGCGGTCCTGATCGGCCTGGTTGCCGGCGCGCTGGTGTTCTTCTCGGTCATCTTTATCGAGAAGGTGCTCAAGGTCGACGACCCCGTCGGCGCGATCAGCGTCCACGGCACCTGCGGCATCTGGGGCACGCTGGCGGTCGGCCTGTTCGCCGATCCGACCATCGACGGAACCGCCTCGGTGCACGGGCTGTTGCTCGGCGGCGGCGTGACGCAGCTTCTCAAGCAGGCCGCCTTCGTCGGCGCGACCTTCGTCTTCGCCTTCGGCGCTTCGATGATCGTCTTCGCCATGGTCAAGGCCACCGTCGGCCTGCGCGTCAGCGATCGCGAACAGATCGAAGGGCTGGACCTCGGCGAGCACGACCTGGCCGCCTACCCTGACTTCCAGCCGACCAACATCAAGAGTTACCACCTGCGTGAGGCCTGATCCCGCAAACCCATCCTGACGGTTGCATGACCGCCTCCTTTCGCCCGTCGCACGTTGCCTCGCGTGTGACGGGCTTTTTCTTGGCCCGTGCCGGGTTGCCGCGAACCGCGATCAGGACGCGCGAATTTTTGAGCGGATTGCCTCACTCGCAGCGCGCACGAGAAGCCCCAACCCGCCGCGCACGTCCGCAAGCGGTCAGCACAACGCTCGGAAGGGACGGGATTCGTGCCGCCCGCCGACCGCTGCCGCACGGTCGCGCCTCGTCCATTGCCGGCGTCTCCCACGCTTTCCTATTCCCCGGTGAACGCTTCGGCGCTGCTGGCGACTTTCTCGATCTCCACGCCGCCGACCAGCCGGCGCGCTTCGACCATCGCGTCGGCCCGCACGGCGTATTCGCTGGGCTGGAGCACCGAAGCGCCCCGCACCGATCCCACCTCACCCGTCTTCTCGATCAGCAGCTTCGCCTGGGCGGCGGCGTTGGCCGTTTCGGACTCGCTGCCCGATGCGAGCAACCGGTCGGCCTTGTCGGCGATCAACGCCTGCTGCAAGCCGAGAATCTGCTTCAACACTTCGGCCGGATCTTTCGACAGCTTCGACCGGTCGACCCCGCCGACCAGCAGTTCCGCCCGCAGCAGGTTCTCGAAGCAGTAGCGATAATTGAAAGGGTGAATGATGTGCGGCGCATCGGGCAGCGTGGGCGGCCACTGGCCATCGCTGTTGAAGCTGTTGGTCAGGTGGAACCAGGCCAGCCGTTCGGTTCGGGTGTCCAGGTCGCGCTCGTGGATCGCCTGCCGCACCAGGTCCTGCCAGGGCCGAAGCAGTTCGGCCATGGGCGTCTGGGCCCAGGTGCTCGCGGTGGCGCCGTGCCAGGCCGAATCGTCGTCAAACGTGATCGTCGGATCCAGCGCCGGCAGTCGGCACGCATCGTCGAATGTGATGAACCGGCCCATCTGGCGCACCGCCGTCATCAGGTCGATCAGCTTCCGCCTCGCTTCGGGCACTTGCTCGAAGACGGCGTCCGGCTTGTTCTGGTACTTCAGCCGGAACCACCCGTTGGTACCGATGTACTCCGCATCGTCGGCGAAGATGATCAACGCGCCTTCACTTTCGCCTTCCGGCTGTTTGGAGTATTTGCGAATCAGGTCGAGGTACTTTTCGAGCGTGTACCCTTCCATGCCCATGAAGAACCGCACGCCGAACTGCGCCACGCGGTCGGTCCGAAGAAACACCCGCAGGTCCCCTTCCTTCAGCCCGTGCACCTTGTCGAAGGGGAAGTGAATCGCCTGTTCGTCGCCCGGCAGGTTGTAGTTGAAGCCGAAGTTGTAGAATGCCTTTTCATCGGTGTGTTCGGCTTCGTAGATTTCCGGGCGCAGCGGTTTGCCGTCCGGCCCGAGCGAGCGGGAATAGGCCTCGAAGTCGCCGATCAGGTTCACAAAGCCGTTGTCCAGCACCTGAGGGGGGATGTAGTGCCGCCAGCCGCACTCGGGGTTCCAGAAACTGCGCGGCCTCATGCCCAGATGCTTCTCGAACGTCTCGTTGGCGAACGCGATCGCCCACGAGCCGTCCTCCTTGGGGAAGTTCGGCAGCATGGGATGGGCGTAGGGCGATCCCATGAACTCGCATCGCCCTTCCTCGATCGCGGCGCGAAGCTTCTTCAGCACGTCCGGCGTGTAGCGGGCGATCATCTCGATGGTGTAACCCGATCCCTCGAACACGAACTTGCAGTCGGCGAATCGTTCGGCCATCACGTCCAGCGTCATCTCGTAAGCGCTGCGGATGACGAACTCGTAGCGGTCCGGCGTGAGGTAGGCGTAATTCAGGTTGGCGTGAAAAATATTGACGTACTGCATGGGGCAAACCTTTCTGCGCGGCGGCGCGCGGCGCCGGATCGCCCGTCCGGTCGACGTTCAGCGATTGTAATTCAACGGCGCCTGGACCGGCCAGGCGTGCGGCGTTTCGGGCAGCCTGCGATCGGTGCGGCTGACAATGCCCGCCCGGTCGTGGTCCCACCGCTCGAAACCCAGCGCCAGCGCGGGGCTGTCATCGGGAAGGCGGTAGTCGTCGTTCGCCGGGTCGGCGAAGCCCGGATCGGCGAGGCGCGATTCGAAATCCTGCCCGAACGCCCGCCACTGGTCGAAGGTCATCTGCTCGGCTCCGAAACCGATCGGCCGACCGAGCGCGTTGAAGTAGATGTTGCGGTCGCACACGAAGCCGTGCCCGACCCACCCGGCGCCGTGCAGCGGGCCCACCGTCCAGTAGACGATGTTGCTTTCGAACGTGAACGACGTGTGTTTGCGGTGTTTGTTGTTCCGCGAGAGCTGCTTGTGCAGCGAGTAGGCGAAGATGTTGCCGGCGAAGCGATTGCCGCGCCCGAAGTGCTGGGCCAGCCCGCCGTCGGTCGTGCGGTAGACCAGGTTGTGTTCCATCGCAATGCCGCTGGAACCTTCGTCGAGATACAACCCCCAACCGCCGTAGTCGAACGAATGCACGTGATGAATCACGTTGTGATGGATCATCGTGCCGGGCGACCGGCCAAGGCAGTACACCCCGCCCATGTCGCTGAGCACGCCGTGGCCGAGCGGCCCGATGCGGTTGAAGGCGATCTCGTTGTCGTGCGCCGGCGAAGGCGCATAGCCCCACACCCACCCGACGTTGATGCCCGAGTAGTAGAAATCGGTGATCGTGTTGTGTTCGACGGTGTTGTGGTGGGCATGGCCGATCCACACGCCGATGCCCGCCGGGTGCAGCCGCCCGCCGTGGGCGATCAGGCAATCGCGCACCCCGCAGTGGTGCACCCACACGCGCGGGTCGGTGGGAATCGGTTCATCCGGGTGCGTGTCGTGCATCCGGTTGTCGCCCAGCTTGATCCCGCCGGCGCCCAGGTCGTACAGGTCGCACGATTCGATGCGGATGTGCGACGAGCCGTCGTCGAACGCCATCGCGTAGTTCGAAATGCCCCGCACGGTGCAACCGGTGAACGCCAGGTGACGGGCCCGCCGGCCCTCGATCGCGCCCGACACGTTCACCTCCACCTGCGGCATCGACTGCTGGTCGCCGATCATCTTCCAGTTGGTATAGGCGAACGTCAGACCCTCGAAGCGGAGGTGCTCGACAGGCTGATCGTATTCGCCCGTGAAGCGCAGCAGCGTCTCGACGCGCGGCGCGATGACCTGGGCTTCGTCGGGCTTTTCACCTTCGGCCGGCACGTACACCAGCTTTCCCGCCGCGCTGTCCAGATGCCACCGGCCGGGCGCGCCCAGCGCCTCGGGCGCGTTTTCCACCACGTAACGCCGACCGCGCTCATAGTTGCCAAAGCCCTTCTGCGACCAGCTTCGCCCTTTCGTGCGCACTTCGCGCCGGTCGGCGTCGACTTCCGCGATCGCCGTCCGCGTCATCCCCCACAGGTGCACCATCATCAACTCAACGTCATCGCGGCCCGCCCACGACGGATGGATGTCGCCCGGCCAGTACGCGAAACGATCATCGCCCTGGATCGGCAGATTCCCATCAGCGGGCGTCGGCTCACGCCGGTCGGCGATCGAATGGTACCCGTGTTCCGGCAGGCGCGTGCGGTAGCGCCGCTGACCGTTGACGTGCAGTTGGCGGAACCGCCAGTCGCTTTCGGTCAGCTTCGCCGTCCACCAGCCGCGCTCGTCGGTCTGCCAGCCGGCGATGCGCCGACCGCCGTGGAGGATCGGCCCTTCGCCCGGCCAGGCGCGGTAGATCACCGGCGCTTCGGCCGTGCCGCTGTCTTCAGGGGTGAATGCGATCGTCGCGTCCAGCGCGTACGATCCGCCGCGCACAAGCACGACGATCGGCTCGGCGCGGTCGGGCTGGTCGCTTTTCAATCGGCGCACCGCCGCCCGCGCTTCGTCGAGCGTGGCGAACGGCTGGTCCGCCGATCCGCTTGCGTCGGCTTGGCCACCGGGCGCCACCACGAAATCCGCCTTGACTGGTTCAGTCGCCATGAAACGGCTCCGGTGATGCGAGGGAGTTCGGGCGGGCACTATACCCCAATCGACGCCGTACTGCAGACGGAACGATCGCAAGCCGTGCGGGTTGATCCGGACGGAGGCGCGAACGCGTCCCCGGGCTTCCGCCCGGGGCTGAGGCGGCGCGGGGATGAGCGGCGCGGGGAGGTGGGGGTCAGCCGCTGGTGTCGTTCTGGCGATTCTGCTCGGCTTCGACGAGGCGCTGGTGCGATCGGTGGCGCTGGCAGTCGGCGGCGCGGTTGGCCCGCTCCCATCGTTGATGGGCCCAGCGCAGATAGCGGTTCTGCTTGCGGGCTTCGGTCTGGATGGACTGAGCGCAGCGATCGGCGTCGGCGGCGTTGTGGTCCGGGTCGTTCAGCGGCGCGGAGGACGGGTCGGGGCTGCTCATGGCACGGCTTTCCTGATCCAGTAGTGCAAACGGCAATGACATCCAACTATTCCTTCGGTTGGTTGGCGGGTGGAGTTTGGTCATCGTCATCGCAATCATCGAGCAGGTCCGATAGCTCCTGCTCGTCGAGGTCATCCTGGAGAATCTCCATGGCGCTGTTGAGCGAATCGACCATTCGCTGGGCGCTTTCGATCGCCCGCTGCATGGCGTGCCGGCCCTTGGCCACGCGCTGGGGATCGAGGTGGTCGTCGTTGGCGATGCGCTGCTCGGCTTCCGCCCGGGCCTGGAGAAGCCCTTCGAGCAACGCCTCGGCCTTGTCGCGGGCAAGGTTCGTTTGAAGCCGTTGACGTTGGTCGTGGTTGAAGGGCATCGCGGGTTCCCCGAAAGCTCAGGCGGTCAGGGCGGCGGACCGGGGTGGCGGGCAAGCGTGATGGCACGAGGTTTCGCGGACGCCGGCTCCCGTTGGATCGGCCCGCCCTTGCCCGGCGGGACGGGCCATCAGCGGCCTCATCTCCGGCACGGCCTGGCGCAGGGCGTTGAGGATCGGCCCGCGCTCGTCGCAGTAGCGCAGCGCGGCGAACGATTCGACCATGCGCTCGATCCGCCCGGCGTCGGGCGCGGTCGTCTTCCAGATCCGCACCGCTTCGTGCGCGGTCGGCTGCACATCTTCACTGTCGTAGGCCAATTCCTCGAACAACTTTTCTCCCGGGCGGGCTCCGGTGAGGACGAGGTCCACATCGCGTCCGGCTTCTAACCCGTGCAGGTTAACAAAGCGTTCGGCCAGATCAAGGATTCGGATAGGCTCGCCCATGTCCAGGAGCATCACCTGCCCGCCGACCCCCGGAAGGCTGCCCGCCTGGATCACCAGCGCCGCGGCTTCGGGGATGGTCATGAAATAGCGCGTCATGCGGGGATCGGTCACCGTCACCGGGCCGCCCTCGGCCAGTTGCTCGGCCCAGATGGGAATCACGCTGCACGCCGAACCGAGCACGTTGCCGAACCGCACCATGGTGAAATCGGTCGCCGATCGGCCGTTGAGATGCTGGACGTACAGCTCGGCGGCGCGTTTGGTCGCGCCCATGACGCTGGTGGGGTTGACGGCCTTATCGGTGGAGATCATCACGAACCGTTCAGCCCCGGCCGCGGCGGCGGCATCGGCGATCGACCTGGTGCCGAAGAAGTTGTTCTCCAGCGCGGCGCGGGGATGGTCTTCCATCATCGGCACGTGCTTGTGGGCGGCGGCGTGAAAGACCACGTGCGGTTTGAGCTGTTCGATCAGCCGCCGGGTCCGCGCCTCATCGCACACATCGTGCAGCAGCGCCCGCCGGGGGACGTTCGGCCAACGCGAGGCAATTTGCCGATCGATATTGAACAGGTTGTTCTCGGCCCGCTCGGCCAGGAGCAGCGCGGCGGGTCCGTAACCAGCCACGAGGCGGGCGATTTCCGACCCGATACTTCCGCCGGCCCCGGTGATCAGCACCCGCTTGCCGGTGAGCGTGTCGCGGATGGCCTGTTCGTCGAGTCGATGGGGCTTTCGGTCGAGCAGCACGGCCGCGTCCAGTTCCGCCGACGAACGGCCCACCCGGCCGGCCAACTGATCTTCCAGCGTCGGCAGGTGGCGGATCGACACGCCCATTTCGTTCAGCCGCGCCGTGACCCGGTCGATCGCCCGCCCCATGGCCAGCGGCAGGCTGATCAGCGCCGTGTCAACGCGGTGGACACGGACGATCAGGTCGAGTTGCTCGACCGTTCCCAGCACCGGCAGACCGATCGCCCCGGCGCGGTGTTGGGTTTTGAGCATCGCACAGCCGACCAGGCGCATCGGGCTGGCCGCCTCGCGCAGGGTTTTCCGCATGGCCCGGAGGGTCGAGGGCGTGCCGATGAGCACGGCGCGCGGGGCGTCGGGGGCGACGGGATCGGCGTGGCGCAGCAGGGATGAAAGGATGGACATGTCGATCACCTTCGATCGGGCCCGCCGGCGCGCAGCCCGCCCCGGGCAAACCCGGTCCCTGGTGTTATCGGCCTGGGGTTGGGGGATTCTTGATGGAAAGATCATCGGACCGGCCGGGCAGGCGGAATCCGGGGCTTCGCGGCGCTCGGGGCTGGGCCTGACGCCCGTGGCCGTTCATTTTATTGGCAAGAAAGTTTCGAATGCCGTGGATTCCTGGATCAGCGCGGGTAATATCGACTTCCAGTACCGGCGGTACACTGGATTGGACTGGGCGACGCTTCGCGCCGGGCGAAGGCCCCGTCTGCCGTTCCGGGAAAACGGGTGCCGATGTATGTCTGGCCCTGGCGGCGAAACGGCCGGCCAACCCCACGGCGGGCCGACCAACCTGCAACTGATCGCGCGGATGCTGCGGCTGGCCTGGCATTATCGCTGGGGTTGTATCCGCGTCCTCGCCCTGACCGTCATGCTGCTGACCCTGGAGATCACCGCGCTCGGCCTGATGGGCCTGGGCGTGGACTACATCGCCTGGCAATGGACCACCGGCCATTACAGCGATGAACTGGCCCGGCTCGAAGCCCTGGGCGTCGAGCCCACCGCCGACCTCGCCACCGCCCCCGCCGATGCCCGGCCCATTCTCGGCGAGTTGGAAGAAGCCCACATCCGCGATCGCCTGCACCCGATCGACTGGCCGTTGGGCCTGCGCCCGCCGCGCCACTGGAACCCCCTGCACGTGATCGCCCTGATCAGCGCCGGCATCGTCGTGTTCGAGCTGGTCCGCATGGTGTTGACCTACCTCCACCACCTGACCCTGGCGTACCTGGTCAACTGCCAGATCGTCGTTGACCTGCGGGCGAAGCTTTACGACAAGATGCAGCGCCTCAGCTTCCGTTTCTTCGACGCCAACGTATCCGGATCGCTGATCAACCGCGTGACCGGCGACGTCCAGGCCGTCCGCATGTTCATCGACCAGGGCGTCGTGCAGACCATCACGCTGCTGATCACGCTCGGCGTGTTTCTGGTGTTCATGCTGAAGATTCACGTGTGGCTGACGCTGGCCTGCCTGGCCACCACGCCGATCATGTGGACGCTGACCGTCCAGTTCGCCCGGGTGGTCAAGAAGGCCTACCGCGAGAGTCGACTGCTCGCCGACGATCTCATTCTCGGCCTCGTGGAAAACCTCCAGGGGGTGCACGTGGTCAAGGGCTTCGCGCGGGAGGAAGAGGAAATCGCCCGCTTCGCCACGAAGAACGGCCGCCTCCGCGATCAGCGGCAATGGATCTTCATGCGTCATGCCATCTTCGCCCCGCTGGTTCACATCCTCGCCGATGTCAACATGATGGTGCTGATCGGCTTCGGCGGCTACCTCGCCATCCGCGGCGAGGTCACCGTGGGCATGGGTCTGCTGGTCTTCTACCGCGCCCTGCAGCGCATCCAGACCCAGGTGGCCAACATCACCAACATTGCCAACGCCATCCAGCAGTCGCTCGTCGGCGCCGAGCGTGTGTTCGAGGTGCTCGACAAGCCCATGGAAATTCAGTCCAAGCCCAACGCCCTGCGTCTCGGCCGGGCCGAAGGGGCCGTCGGGTTCGAGAACGTGTTCTTCGGTTACAACCACGGCGACCGGGTGCTCGGCGACATCGACCTGACCGTCGAGCCGGGCCAGTGCGTGGCCATTCTCGGAGCGACCGGCTCGGGCAAGAGCACGCTGCTGAGCCTCATCCCCCGCTTCTACGATCCCCAGGCCGGTGTCGTCCGCGTCGACGGGCACGACGTGCGCGACCTGGACCTGTACGACCTGCGCCGCAACGTGGGGCTGGTGTTTCAGGAATCGTTCCTGTTCAGCAACACCGTCGCGGCGAACATCGCCTTCGGCCATCCCGAAGCCACCAACGAACAGATCGAGAAAGCCGCCCGCATCGCCGCCGCCCATGAATTCATCGTCGATCTGAAACACGGCTACAACACCGTTCTCGCCGAAAGCGGCGGCGACCTCAGCGGCGGCCAGCGCCAGCGCCTGGCCATCGCCCGCGCCGTGCTCCTCGAACCGCCCATTCTCCTGCTCGACGATCCCACCGCCGCCATCGACCCGGAAACCGAGGATGAAATCCTCAAGGCCATGGACAACGCCATGCGGGGGCGGACCACGTTCGTCGTCGCCCACCGCCTGAGCCTGCTGCGGCGCGCGGACCTGGTCATCGTCTTGCACAAGGGCAAGATCGTTCAGGCCGGCACCCACGCTGAACTGATGGCCCAGAAGGGCCGCTACCGATGGGCCGCCGACGTGCAGACCGCCGACGCGACCAGCCGACGCCTGCTCGGCGTGGACGATTCGGTCGAAGGGGGTGTGGTATGAATCGGCCAGAGGCCTTCAAGACCATCACCATGGTCGATCGCCGCGATGATGAAAAGCGCCATCGCCCGCTGGACGCCCATCTCTTCCGGCGGCTGTTCGAATACACCCGGCCCTACGCGCGCAAGCGCAATGCCCTGTTCGCGGTGGTCCTTGTCCGCTCCATTCAGCTCCCGCTCATGGCCGCCCTGCTCGGATGGATCATCAAGAACCCCATCAGCGACGGCGACATCCGCACCACCATCATGGCCACGGCCGGCTTCGCGGCGATGGGCCTGTTCACCCAGTTCGTCCTGCACTTCCGACAGCGATGGTCCATGGAACTGGGCGAACAGGTCGTCCACGACCTCCGCCGCGACCTGTTCGAGCACGTCCAGCGGATGACCATGAGCCATCACGATCGCACGAAGATCGGCCGCATCATCAGCCGATTCACCAGCGACTGCGAAGCGCTGCGCCAGGGCGTGCAGAGCGTGCTGTTCATCAGCATGGTCCAACTCGGCCAGATGTTCGTCGCCGGCGCGATCATGCTCTGGTGGGACTGGCAACTGTTCCTGGTGATCCTGGTCATGTGGCCGGTCATCTACGCCCTCGTCAGCTACTTCCGCAAGAAGCTCAGCCGCGCCTACCGCCAAGTGCAGGAAAGCTTCAGCCGCGTGACCGCCACGCTCGCCGAATCGGTCGGGGGCATCCGCGTCACGCAGGGCTTCGTCCGGCAGGATGTCAACGCCCAACTGTTCGCCGACCTGGCCACCGACCACGGGCAGGTGAACATGGCCGCCGCCCGCACCGCCGGCGTGTTCGTCCCCCTGCTCAACCTCAACAGCCAGGTGTTCATCGGCATCGCCCTGGTCGTTGGCGGGTGGCAGGTTCTCCACGCCGGGCACGTCGAGGTCGGCGCCCTGGTCGCCTTCTTCATGCTCGTGCCCTTGTTCTTCCAGCCGGTCGAACACGTCGGACGCATGTACAACATGGCCCTGGCGGCCATGGCCGGCGCCGAGCGCGTGTTCCGACTGCTCGACACCCAACCCGAATGGACCGACCCGCCCAACCCCATCCGCCTGCCGCCCATCGAAGGCCGCGTCGAGTTCCGCCACGTGACCTTCGGCTACGACCCGAACACGCCCGTCCTCCATGACCTCAACTTCCTCGCCGAACCCGGACAGACCGTCGCCCTGGTCGGCCACACCGGCAGCGGCAAAAGCTCCATCATCAACCTCATCAGCAAGTTCTACCTGCCCACCAGCGGCCAGGTGCTCATCGACGGCCACGACATCACCCGGGTGTCCAGCGACAGCCTCCACGACCAGATGGGTATCGTCCTTCAGCAGAACTTCCTGTTCAGCGGCACGGTGATGGACAACATCCGCCTTGGCCGGCCCGACGCGCCGAACCTCGAAGTGATCGAAGCGGCCCGGCAACTCGACTGCCTCGACCTGATCGACATGATGCCCGACAGCTTCTTCACCGACGTCGGCGAAGGCGGCGCCGGCATCAGCCTCGGCCAGCGACAGCTCATCTGCTTCACCCGCGCCATGCTCGCCGATCCCCGAATCCTCATTCTCGACGAGGCGACCAGCAGCGTCGACACCATCACCGAAGCCCGCATCCAGAAAGCCCTCGGCGTCCTGCTGAAAAGCCGAACCAGCTTCGTCGTCGCCCACCGCCTGAGCACCATCCGCCACGCCGACGTGGTCCTCGTGCTCGACCGCGGCCGGCTCATCGAACGCGGCACCCACGAACAACTGCTCCGCCAAAAAGGAACCTACGCCGCCCTCTATCGCCAATTCGTCCTCGCCACCGAAGCGTGATTCACCCCCCCCACAGCCTCCCCTTGCGCAGCCCCCCTTGCGCCCCTCAGCCCCGGGCGGAAGCCCGGGGACGCGTTCGCGCCTCCGCCGCCCGACCCGCGCCGCCTCAGCGCCCGGGCGACCGGACGTGGCCGCGTGCTGGATCTTGGCGGATCGGGGATGCTTTTCTATGATGGACGGTTTTCGGGAGGATCGGTCTTGGCCCGCCGACGAAATCGAACAGCCCGGCGCTCCGCGACGGCCCCTTCGCGCCGGCCCGGCGGCGCTGGCCGCCGCGCTGCGTCCTCGGGCGGGGCCATGTGGATCTGGGTGCTGGTCGCGGTGGTGCTGGCGGCGGGCCTGCTGGCGATGGCGCTGGGCGTGCTGGGCACCTCGGACAACGAAGCGGCGGACGCGGTCGACGCCGTGAACATCGCCCCACCGCCCTCGGCGCGCCGCCCGGACCCGCCGAAAAACTACCCGAAGCTCGAACCGTGGCGCGGGCTGCGCCAGGGCATGACCCAGCAACAGGTGCGCGATCAGTTCGGCGATCCGCAGAAAGTGCGGCGGTACCGGGGCGAGGAAACCTGGGAAATCTACGAAGACGCGGAAGGCTCGGGCATCTTCCGCAGCACCGGCGCGAAGTTCGGCCAATGGGTGCGAATCCGCTTCGATCGCTCGGGCAAGGTCGTGATGTTCTGGCATGACGAGGCGGAAAACACGGCCGATTCGACCGACGCCCCGACCCCGCCGTGACGCCGCACCCGCCGCCAACCAGCCCCGAAATGTTCACGTGGATTTTACTTGCCTCGCTCCGCTGGTCGGGTACGGTTAACGCACAACGCGGAGATCGCACCGGCCAACTGGTGAAAGTCGCATTCGGTGCGGGAGGCAGATGATGCCCGTCGTCGTACAAGCGGCGACGGGCTTGCCATTTCAGGATCGGAGCCTGGGGACCAGCCGGATCAGGCGGCGGAGCGGTCGTCGATTGTCAACTCGGCCGGCTCCCGCTTGAAGCGGATCAGGCGGACCTCGACGAACTGTCGCAGGTAGTCGATGGCTTCGGCGGCCCGTTCGGCCTGCGCGCTGCCCGGCTCGATCTCGTGGGCATAGACGGTCTGGCGACCGCTCTGCGGATCGGGCTGGCTGGCGGTGAAGAACAACCCCAGCCGATCGGGGCGATGTCGGTCGGTGAACACCCCCTTGTCATCGCGGACCCACAGACAGAACCACGACCGGCACACCTCGGGCCGGCTGTGGTAGATGGCGCAGCCGGCTTCGGTCTGGTTGGGACAGCGGCAACCGGCGGGCTTATCGAGAGGCGTGACCCGCATCGCCGTGCAACAGACATTGCATCCACCGCAGTCGCGTGGGGCGTCCTGCGTCTTCGAGCTGCTGGAGGCACTGTCAACCACGATCCGTTCTCCGCGCTCCCCGGAAGGACTCCGGCTCACCGCCGACTCTGTCAGCAGCATCGGCCGAACGCACCGCTCGGTTAAGCGACCAGAGGCGAATTAACAGTCCACGGCCCGGTTCACCGGTTCTTATCGGACCCCGCCGAACAGGCTCATACGGGATCGCCCCATCCCCATGACGGTAAAGTCGTCCCAAACGACCACCGCATTGGGGCGAAGCACCGATCGATCGGAAAAAACCCTTGCAAAAGAAGCATTTACCGCTTGCACGGACCGGATTGGTGGATATAGTTATCTGCGTTACTTGAACCGACAATCAGCCGGTGGGGGCGGAAACAGGGTTTCCATCCGGCACGAGATGGGATGTTTTGCCCGCTTGAGTCGGCTGCGATGTGGCAGCCACCGGGCGGGAGTCAGCCGGGGCGTTCGCCCCGAGAGAACGGGAGAGACTTTCATGTTTGCGAAGAACTGGTTGGGCGGCATCGCCGTGGCGATGCTGGCGGTGGTACTGGGTACCGGCATCGAAGCGCAGGGCTTTGGCATCGCGCCGACCAGCGGGGTCGATGCGTGGGCCTACTGTGAAGATGTCGACTTCTTCACCTACGGCGCCACGTCGGTCGGCTGGACGTACGATCAGCCGGACGGCTACTGGAAGGCGTATGCCCAGGCGACGGTTTCGACGGAAATCGCCCAGTCGCAGTGGAAGGCCATCGTCCAGGCCGACAACCGCATGACCGACGATGCTGGGGCCTCCGCCGACGTCGGGGCGTTCTGCTTCCAGACGCTCTACTGGCTGGTGGAGCCGGGCGCGGGCATCGCCCCGGGCACGCCGGTGGATGTGAATCTGAACCTGACGTTCGACGGCACGCTGGGCCTGGGCGCCACGAGCCACGCCTCCACCGCGGTGCAATTCGACGCCTGGCTGGATGTGTCAAGCCCCGACGGCCGTGGCGATCTGGCATCCGAAGCCCACGGCGCCACGCTCAGCACCACGGGTCTGACGATCACGGACGGGCTGGTCGGAGCGACGATCGTCGATCAATCGATCGCCGGCTACCAGGAGTTCTACGTCGAGCACACCGTCAACGCCAACTTCGAGGCGATCGCCGGCGAAGTCATCACGATCGACTTCTCGATCCAGCCGATCATCACCACCGCGACGGGCGACGGCCTGTTCGCCATCGCCGACTTCTGGAACACCGCCACCTACCAGTTGGACAGCAACGAGGCGGACTTCGAGCCGGTCCCCGAACCGGCGACGCTGGCGCTGGCGGGCCTGGCGGGCGCGGGGATGCTGCTCCGCCGCCGCCGCTTCCAGTGCTCCAAACGCTGAACCGACGTAACATCACCGACCCCCCAAAGCCCACGCATCGCCGCGTGGGCTTTTCTCGTGGTGTGCCGGTCCTGCCGCATCGGTTGGCACTGCACCGGTGAAACCGTATCCTGTGGCGTTCATGCTCGAACGGATGAAGCAACTTGAGACCGAAGCCCTGGCCGCGCTGGCGGCGGTGGACGAGGCCGATGCGCTCGAGGCGTTCCGCATCGAATATCTCGGCACCAAGGGCAAACTGAAGGCGGCGATGGGCTGGCTCAAAGACGCGCCCCAACAGGACAAGCCCAAGCTGGGCCAGGGGCTTAACGCCCTGAAAAACCGCGTGCAGGCGGAGTACGATCAGAAGAAGGCTGCGCTTGGCCAAGCGAAGTCCAAAGCCGCCGGCCCGATGATCGACGTCACCGAACCGCCGCTGCCGCCGCGACTCGGCCGCCGCCACGTCATCTCGCAGGTCACCGATGAGTTGATCGAGGTGTTCGGGCGCATGGGCTTCGACGTCGCCGAAGGCCCGGAACTGGAAGACGAGCGGCACAACTTCGTGGACCTGAACATCCCGCCGGAACACCCGGCCCGCGATCCGCTGGACAACTTCTACATCGACGCACACCACCTGCTCCGCACGCAGACCTCCACCGTGCAGATTCGCGTGATGGAAAAGACCCAGCCGCCCATCCGCGTGATCGCCCCCGGAAGAGTCTACCGCCCGGATACGCACGACGCGACGCACAGCTCGATGTTCCACCAGCTCGAAGGGCTTTACGTCGACCGCCGCGTGAGCATGGTCGACCTGAAAACCGCCCTGTTCCAGTTCGCCAAAGCCTACTTCGGCGAGCAGGCCCAGGTGCGCCTGCGCCCCAGCTACTTCCCGTTCACCGAACCCAGCGCCGAACTGGACATCATGATGAAGGTCAAGGATCAGTGGCAATGGGTGGAACTGGGCGGCTGCGGGATGGTCGATCCCAACGTGTTCGAGGCGGTGGGCTACGACCCGGAACAGTGGACCGGCTACGCCTGGGGCATGGGCGTCGAGCGCATCGCCATGGCCCGCTACGGCATCCCGGACATCCGCTGGCTGTATGAAAACGACGTGCGCTTCCTGAGGCAGTTTTAGGCCACAGGCCAGGAGCCGGGCGACCAGGCCGTCGAGCGGCGAAGTTCATCCAGCGTTTGTCCGGCCCACGGCTCCGGGGCTGATTGGGGCGAACCGGCGGGAGCGCGGGGACGTAAACGTGCTGACACCTGACGTGGGGTTCGCACAACGGTAATGCGGGCGGCGCGGGCAGTTCGGCGCTTAAGTCCATGTGAGAACGACAGCTATGGCTCACGATCACGTGAAGAACCTCATCGACGCCCAGACCGGGCGGGCCGGGGCACAAATCCTCATCACCTTGCTGGGCGGCGTGCTGCTGATCTCAGCCGTCTTCGCGCGGCTGCTGTTTCCCACCGCCGACCACGGCGATCTGCTGGCCATGGCCGCAGCGCTGCTGCTGGGTCTGCCGCTGGTTTACGGGGCGCTGCGGGATCTGGCATCGGGTCACCATCAAATGGACGAACTGGCGGCGCTGGCGGTGGTGGCGGCGTTCGTCGGCGGGGCTTACGTGGAAGCCGGCGCCATCGCGTTTCTGATGATTATCAGTTCGCTGATCGAGCACCGCACCGCCCTCGGCGCCCGCAAGAGCATCGAAAGCCTGATCAAGATCACCCCCACCCGCGCCCGAAAACTGGTCGACGGCGAGGAAAGCGAAGTCGATGCGAAGCAACTGCGACCGGGCGACATGGTGCGGGTGCTGCCGGGCGACAACATCCCCGGCGACGGCCGCATCGTCTCGGGCACCAGCACCGTCAACCAGGCCAACATCACCGGCGAAAGCCTGCCGGTCGACAAAACCGGAGGCGATGAGGTGTTCGGCGGGACGATCAACGTCACCGGCGCCCTGGACATCGAGATCACCAAGGCGGGCAAGGACACGACGCTCGGCCGCGTGCAGGACCTGATTCTACAGGCGGAAAAGTCGCGCAGCTCGATCATGCGGATCATCGACCGCTACGCCATGTGGTACACGCCGGTGGTGCTGATGGTGTCGGTGATCGTGCTGTTCTTCACCAAGGACATGGACCGGGTGATTTCGCTGCTGATCATCTTCTGCCCGTGCGCGTTGATTCTGGCCACGCCGACGGCGAATGTGGCGGCGCTGTCGGCCGCGTCGCGCCTCGGCGTCCTGGTCAAGAAGGTGACGGACCTGGAAACGGCGCGGAACCTGACGGCGATCGTGTTCGACAAGACGGGCACGCTGACCACGGGCGAACTGTCGGTCAGCCGGCTGAAGCCCGCGGAAGGCGTGGAGCCGGCCGAGTTGCTGGCGGTCGCCGCGTCGGCCGAGCAGAACTCGCGCCACCCGGTGGCCAGGGCGGTGGTGGAAGTGGCCCGGCGGGCGCGGGTGAACCTGCACCTGGCCGAGCAGTTCGAGGAAGTGCCAGGCCGGGGCGTGAAGACGCACATCGACGGGCAGGCGGTAATGGTCGGCCGGCAGACGTTCGTGGCCGAACACGGCGTGGACACGGCGGGGCTGGACACGGCGGATTCGGAGGGTCTGAGTCTGCTGTTCGTCACGCGGGCGGGCAAGGCGATGGGCTGGATCGGCCTGGAAGACCGCACGCGTCCGCAGGCCGCCGCGGCCATGGACGCACTGCGCGATCTGAACGTCAAGCAGTTGACCATGGTGACCGGCGACCGGTGGTCGGTGGCCAAGCGGGTGGCGGCGGAGATGCACTGCACGAACGTTCAGGCGGAAGTTCTGCCGGGCCAGAAGCTGGAGATCGTGGACGATCTGAAGGGGCGGGGGCACACGGTGCTGATGGTGGGCGACGGGGTGAACGACGCGCCGGCGCTGGCGGCGGGCGACATTTCGATCGCCATGGGCGCCGCGGGCAGCGACGTGGCGATTCACTCCGCGTCGATCGCCCTGATGAACAACAACCTCAACCGGATTCCGTTCCTCGTGCGTCTGAGCCGGGCCACGTTCACGGTGGTGCGTCAGAACATGGCGTTCGCGGTTTTGTACATCCTGGTGTTCGGGACGTTGAGCGCGATGGGCAAGGTTCCGCCGCTGGCCGCGGCGATCCTGCACGCCGCCTCGTCGATCATCGTGGTGTTCAACTCCGCGCGCCTGGTGCGCGAGGGCGAGGATCTGGAACACGCCGAAGCCGCGGGCAAGGCCGCCGAAGACAAAGCCGACGCCCGGACCGGCGCTGCGCCGGTGAAGGTTCAGCCGTCGATGGGATAACATGAAAATTCGAGATTCGAAATTCGAAATTCAAAACCGGATCTGTTGCGGCCTCGTGACAGGCTGCACGAGGGCGCGGATCGTCTGGAGCTTCGAGCTTCGAGCTTCGAGGGCTGCCTCATCCGGTCTCCCGGGTCTGGAACAGGGCCACGCCCGCACAGAGCATCGCCAGGATGTACAACAGCGAATACGCCGATCCCAGCACCAGGTAGGACCAGCCGACGAGGTGGTTCTGCGTGAGGGCATCGGCGAGGAAGTGGACCTGCAGGTTGGGCGCGATGGCATAGCCGATGCGGGCGGCGAGGTTGTCATCCATGTATCGGCCGAACAGGTAATCGCTGCTCAGGCCCAGCGCCGCCACCGCGGCCAGCACGACCAGGGTCATCACCCAGCCCAGCCGCGTCGAGCACGCCACCGCCACCGCGCACAACACCCACACCGCCTCGACCACCATCACCACCGCCAGGATGATCTGGCCGAAGTTCTTTTCCTTCTCGCCGTAGTTGGTCGTCCGCCAGTCGACGAACTCGGTGGTGATGGACTGGAACTGCCAGTCGCGGTTGATCATCAGCACCAGCAGAAAGGCGAGGGGCAAGGCCAACGCCAGCACGACGCTGAACGTGGAACTGAACACCCAGTTGTAGAAATAGTTGCCCCACACCGCCACGGCCAGGGCGATCAGCAGCGCCCCGCAGCCGAACGTGATGACCGGCATGTCGAGTTGATCGCCGGCGCCGGCCATGACCTTGTGCCGCACCGTCAGCAGGAACACCAGGCCCCAGATCCACGCGGCCATCGTGATCGCCCCGGCCACGCCGAGAAACTTGCCCAGCACGAACACCGGCCGGCCGATCGGTTTGCTGATGACGGTGAGGACGGTTTTACTGTCGATCTCGCGGCTGATCACGCCAGTGGCGATCAGACCGGCCAGCACACCGCCGAACCCGAGAATCGTCGCCAGGCCGATGTCGATCAGAAGCTTGTTGTCATCGTCCAGCGTGTAGGCGCTGGTCAGCAGGTTCAGCACCAGCCACAGAATCACGAACATCACCATGACCACGAACACCGGCTGGCGGATCGCCTCGGTGAAGGTGTTGCGGGTGATGGTCCAGATTCGCATGAACATCGACGGGCAGGCCCTCGGGTCCAGGGGGTCCACCAGCATACTACGAACCGCCGCACGATGCAGATCGCGCCGGCGGCGCCAATCACCCGCACGCGGCTGCGGCGCACATGGAAACGAGCGGCATGAACGAAGATCAACAGACTTACCAACGGGCCTTGTCCGGCGCGGTGCTGGGGCTGGCGGCACAGGGAATCGTGACGCTGGTGCTGCTGTGGCTGACGTTCTACACCGCCAGCGCCGCCGCGGCCGCCGCCACCTGGCATGCCGGCGGGGGCGTGCTCATCTGGCTGCTGCTGGTGATCGTCTATCAGCAGCACCGCCTCGAACGCCTTGAGGCCCTGGAGTCCGAACAGCTCGCCCAGCGCCACGGGCAGGACAGTTCCCTCTTCGAGACCGCCGCCGATGACCTGGCCATCGCCCGACGCCGGCTGCACCGGCTGATCCGCTGGGGCCTGCCGCTGGTCAGCCTGATCACCGCCGGTTACCTCGTCGGCATCGGTCTGTGGCTGGGCTGGGATTACCGCGGCCTGCTCGGCCGGTCCGCCGGGCTGCCCGAGGATGTGCCCGCGTGGCTGCTGGTGTTCGGCGTGGGGGCGATCGCGTTCGGGTGTTTCGTCATCAGCCGTTACGTCGCCGGCATGGCGAAGATGCCGCGATGGCAACTGCTCCGCGGCGGGGCCGGCTACCTCATGGGGAGCTTCCTCGTCTGCGCCACGCTGGCGATCGGCTTCGCCCTGCTGCATTTCACCTTCTCCCAACTGCTGGTCTATCTGGCCCTGATCGTGCCGATCTTCATGGGGGCGATCGGTATCGAGATCGCCCTGAACTTCGTGCTGGATCTCTACCGCCCGCGAAAGCCCGGCGAAATCCCGCGCCCGGCGTTCGACAGCCGACTGCTCAGCCTGCTCACCACGCCCGAATCCATCGCCAAGACCATCAACGAGGCCATCAACTACCAGTTCGGCTTCGAGGTCACGCGAAGCTGGTTCTGGCAACTGCTCAGCCGCGTGTTCGGCTGGCTGGTCATCATGGGCGCCGCGGCGATGATTCTCATGTCCAGCCTGGTCATCGTCGGCGAACAGGAACAGGCCGTGGTCACCCGCTTCGGCCGGCTGACCACCGAACGCCCGCTGGAACCGGGACTGCACCTGAAGCTGCCCTGGCCGATCAGCACGGCCCACTACTTCGACGTGCAGCCGGTTCGCCACCTCCGCGCCGGCAGCGACATGGAACTGAAGGCCGGGGTTCCCATCCTCTGGGCGAACCTGCACACCGAGGACACGCCGGTCAACATGATTGTCGCTCCGCCGTCGGACCTGGACACGTCTTCGGCCCGCACCGAGGTCCTCGACGCCCTGGCGGACGCCGACGAACCGGCCGCGCAGATTCCCTCCGTCTCCCTGGTCAACAGCGAAATCGACGTGCACTACCGCATCGGCGACCTGATGGCGTACATCATGTCGTTCGACGAAGCGTTGCCGGCCGCCGAAGCCGCCGTCCGGGCCAGGCGCGACGAGTCGTTCCAGATCGACCGCCGGTTGAAGGCCATCGCCCAGCGCGCCGTATCGCAGTGGTTGTACACCTACGACATCGACGCCTTGATCGGGCTGGTCAGGCGGAAGGCCAACGATGAACTGCAACAACGCATTCAGGCCGCGGCGGACCAGGCAAAGCTCGGCGTGCGCGTGACCAACGTGCACCTGAAGTCGGTGCATCCGCCGCAGAACGTCGCCGATGCGTTCCACGAAACCGTCGCCGCCCGGCAGGAAAAGGAAGCGGCCATTCAAAAGGCCCACCAGGAAGAAATCAAGACGCTGGCGTCGGTGGCCGGGGCGACCCGGCTGGCCGAGCAGATCGTCGAGCGGATCGAGCGGCTGGAGGCCCTGGGTCCGCAGGCCGACCCGGCCGAAGTCGCCCGGCGCGAGGCGGCGGTGGAAGAACGGATGCGCGAGGCGGGCGGACGAGCCGCGGCCATCGTCGACGCCGCCCGCGCCGAACGCTGGCAGCGTGAGAACATCGAGCGCGGCAACGCCGAACGATTCGAAAAGGAACTGCTCGCCTATCGCCAGAGCCCGCGGCTGTACCGCATTCGCCGCTACCTCAACGTGCTCAGCGAGGGCATGGCCGATCGGCGAAAGTACATGCTGATCGGCGACCGCGACGATCTGATCCTCCGCTTCGACCTGACCGAACAGACGACCGGCTTCGAAAGCCTGGAACTGGAAACCGACTGACCTTCACCCCGTAACCGCACGCATCGGATACGCACAACCATGAAGAGCACATCAACCCTGTTTGTGGGCATCGTGATCATCGTCCTGCTGGCGCTGTACATGATCACGTACCAGGTGGACTTCAACGAGGTGGCGGTGGTCACCACGTTCGGCAAGGCCGGGCCGCAAGCGGTCAAGCGCGGCGAGGCGCCCGAGGGCGGGTTCATCGGCAATCTGTACTGGCGCTGGCCGAGCCCCATCCAGAAGGTCTACCGCTACGACGCCCGCATCCGCGTTCTCGAAGATCGCCTCGAGGAACAACAGACCCGCGACAAGCAGAGCGTCATCGTGCAGGCCTACGTCGCCTGGCGGATCAGCGATCCCCTGGCGTTCTACCAGTCGATGAGCGCCGCCGAGCTGGCCGCCGTGGAGAAGGCCGTCGAGCGCCTGCGTTCGGGCCTGCGCGACGCCAAGAGCGAGATCGGGCTGTTTACCTTCGATCAACTGACCAACTCCGACCCGGCCGCGCTGAAGATCGGCGAGGCCGAGGCCGCCATCGCCGCGAAGCTGCAGGCCTCGATCGATCGCGAGCAGCCATCGTGGGGCATCACCATCGAGGACGTGGGCATCAAGCGGGTCGAACTGCCTGAGAAAGTCACCGAGAAGGTGTTCGAGCGGATGAAGGCGACGCGGCAGCGCCTGGCCCAAAGCGCCCGGTCGGAAGGCGAAGCCCGGGCCGCGGACATCAAGAGCAAGGCCGAAAGCGCCCGCCAGCGCATCGAGGCCTTCGCCGAGCGCCGGGCCCAGGAGATTCGCGCCGAAGGCGCCGCCGCCGCCGCGGAATACTACAGCGTGTTCCAGCAGAACGAAGACTTCGCCATCTTCCTCCGCAAGCTCGAAGCCCTGCGGAACACGCTGGCCAACAACACCACGTTCCTGATCGACACCCGCGTCATGCCGTTCGACACGTTCGCCGAACAGGCCGACCGCGCTCGCGCCGCGGACGCCGACTAAACGCACCACGGACAACCGACATGGCAGATCATCACGACCCGCACGAACACGATTTTCCGCTCGGCCACGAGCCCGAGCACGATGACCCGTTGCATGCGCCCGTCGGCGCGCCGATCAACGAAGAGGAGCTGGACCCGGCGTCGCGATCGCTGAACGAGGCGCTGAAGATCAGCTTCGGCGTGCTCAAGTGGATCATGATCCTGATCCTGGTGTTCTTCGCGTTCAGCGGTCTGCGCGAGGTCAAGGAGGGCCGGGTCGCGGTGCGCGTGCACCTGGGCGCGGTGACCGGGGCCGGCAGTGCACGCATCCTCCAGCCCGGCTGGCACCTGGCCTGGCCCGAGCCGATCGACCAGATCATCCTCGTGCCCACGGGCGTGCAGCAGGTCAACATCCCCGATGCGTTCTGGTTCAACGTGCGCCAGGCCGACCGGCTCAAGCCGATCGACGAACTGCCCGTGCCGTCCGGCGGCCTGAAACCGGGCCGGGACGGATCGCTGCTGACATCGGATCAGAACCTGGTGCACGGTCGATGGGCGATCACGTTTCAGATTCGCGCCGCCGACGCGGTGCCGTTCGTGGCCAACGTGGCGATGGACCGCCCGAACGGCGACGATCTGGAAAACGCCCATCGCCTCGTACGGGCCCTGGCCGAGCGAGCGATCGTGCGGCAGATCGCCCTGACCAACGCCGACGACTTCGTGCGTTCGCGCATCGACCGCGCCGCCATCCGCCGCCGGATGCAGCATTCGCTGGACCGCATGAACAGCGGCATCACGATCAACGAGGTGCTGCTGTCGGAGGCTGTCCCCCCGCTGAAGGTGCGCGACGACTTCCGCGCCCTGTCCGAAGCCGAAAGCGACAAGGCCCAGGCCATCGAAAACGCGCAGAAGCAGCGGCGTCAGATTCTCACCGCCGTCGCCGGCAGCGCCCACGAGGCGCTGGTGTTCGCGATCGACCAATACGAACGGGCCCGCCGCGGCGGCGATCCGGCCCGCGTCGCACGTGCCGAGCAGGCGATCAACGCCCTGATGGCCGGCCTGCCCGCGGCCACGGCGCTCGCACCGTTGGCCGCCGAGCCGGGGATGAACCCGCAGAAGCTCGCTTCGCTGATGACCGCGGAGGTGGTCACCGGCGAGGTGCCGGCGATGATCAACGATGCGGTCAGCTACAAGACCGCCGTCAAAGCCGCCGTCCAGGGCGAGGCCAAGGCGTTTCTCGGCTATTACGAGAAGTTCAAGGGCAGCGAGCAACTCGAACGCATCACCCGCGACCGCGTCTGGCAGGACACCTTCCAGGCCGTCCTCGGCGGGGACGTGGAAACGTTCTACCTGCCCGAAGACCCGAACAAGCGGCTGTACCTGGAAATGAACCGCGATTCCGAAGTCCGCCGCGCGCGCGAACGCAAGGCCCAGGAGCAACGCGCCCGACAGGCGGTCGAACTGGACTGAGGCGAACATGATCCGCCCCCCCGATTCACCGGTCATTGAAACGCGCGGCCTGACCAAGGTCTTCAAGGATTTCTGGCTGCGGCCCCGCGTCACCGCCGTCGACTCGCTCGACCTGCACGTTTTGCCGCGCGAGGTGTTCGGCCTGCTCGGGCCCAACGGCTCGGGCAAAAGCACCACCATCAAGATCATCCTCGGCCTGTTGTTTCCCACCCGCGGCCGGGTCAGCGTCCTCGGCAAGCTGCCCACCGATGTGCTCACCAAGCACCTCATCGGCTGCCTGCCCGAAGAGTCATACCTCTA
>CAYNCM010000016.1:0-41618 GCA_964395825.1 uncultured Planctomycetaceae bacterium | reverse complement strand
CGTTACGCCCGGCGGCGGCGGGTGCGGTCGGTGATCCACTGGCGGAGGCGCGGTTTGGCGGTCGACCAGCGGTCGCTGAGGCGCTCGGCGAGGAAGGCTTCGTACAGCCGATCGATCGCGGCGGCCAGGTCGCGCGTGAGCGACAGTCGGCCTTCGATCAGGTCGCGCGGGTGTTCGACCTGTTCGATTTCCGGCAGGCCGGCCGAGGAAACGATGAACCGGTCGGCCTGGAAACCGAAGTCCCACTGGTGTTCGCCGTCGGACAGAATCAGCCCCATTTTGCGGGGCCATTTGCCTTGGGCCAGCGCCGCGGCCGCCTCACGCAGGTGCGTGGGGTTCGCCCCGCGCAGCGTCTGCTTGCCCCCGGCGTCCCAGGCGCAGTCCATGTCCAGCGCCTTGTCAATGGCGATGTAGATTTCGCTGGGGCCGGCGGGCACGGTCACGGCGATCGCGCCGTCGGCCGTCTCCAGTTTCCACCACAACCAGATGGCGAATTCATTACCGATGAAGTCCTTCGTGTCCACGGCCTTGGCGACCCAGGGGACCAAAGGAATCGACGGATCGCGCGGGCCCGAGGCGTCTTCATGATCGTCGGCGGCGCCGGGGGGCGGATCGGTGAAGGCGGTGGGCTTGAGGTCGTCGAATCGGCCGGCGCCGGGCTTGCCTCGCAACAGTTCGGCGGCGCGCAGGCCGCTGCTGGACGCGGACAGGTCGATGTCGAACGTTTCGCGGAACAACCGCACGAGGTTTTCGGTGATCGCGCTGCTCGCCCCGCTACAGTAGACACATCGGCCGGCCAGATCCCACATGATGGGCACCGCCTTGGACTTGCGGAACCGTCCGGCGGCCAGATCCTCGTGCAACTGGTGCGCGGTCGCTTGTTCGGCTTGGCGTTTCTGCTTGCGGTTGACGAATCGCGTTTCATCGCCGTCGGCCTCGGCCGCGAGGTTCATCGCCTTGTAGGCCTGCCTGATCGCCGGGGGAACCTTGTGCGTGTCGATGCGCAGGGCGAACAGCAGCAGATCGCCGAAGCCGTTTTTCTCATAGCTGAATTGCGTGTCGAACAGGTGTTCGCCGGTGGTCCAGCCGGCCTCGACGTCGCTGGGCGCGCCGATGGGCGATTCGACGAAGCGGTGTTCATGCAGTTGTTCGAGCACCGATTCGTCGCCCGCCGCCGGGCCGTCGGTTTCGTGGGTGAATCGACAGAACGTCACACGGCCGGAATGGAAAGACATAAGCACCTGATCGACAAAAGCGTGAACCGAAGGGGCGGATTATACAGGCAAGCCATGGCGACTTCAGCGGCCACGATCACATCGCCGCCAGGCGTTGGGCCTTGTCGTGTTCGATCAGGGCTTTGGCCAGGTCGTCGAGATTGCCCGCGAGCACGTCCTGCAGGTTGAACGATTCGCCGAGGCGGTGGTCGACGGCGAGGTTGTCCTTGTAGCGATAGGTGCGGATGCGCTCGCCGCGCTGGGCCCGGCCGATCATGTTGCTGCGCGATTCGGCGCGTTCGGCGTCGGCCTTTGCCTGTTCGGCCTCGTACAGCCGCGCCCGCAGCAGTTGCCAGGCCTTCTGTCGGTTCTGGTGCTGGCTCTTCGATTCCTGCATCCGCACTTCGATCCCGGTCGGCTTGTGACGCAGCTTCACCGCCGTGGCGACTTTGTTCACGTTCTGCCCGCCCGGGCCTTGCGCGGTGGTGATGTGCTCTTCCACCTCGTCAGGGTTGATCTCGATTTCGACCTGTTCCGGTTCGGGCAGCACGGCGACGGTGGCGGTGGAGGTGTGCACGCGGCCCTGGGTTTCGGTGGTCGGCACGCGCTTGACGCAATGGGTGCCGCCTTCGTAACCCAGGTGCTGCCAGACGCCGTGGCCCCGCACGCTGACGATCGCCTCCCGGCAGCCGCCCATGTCCGCCCCGGCGCAGTCCATCACCTCCCACTTCCAGCCGTGCGATGAGGCCCAGCGCTCGTACATGCCCAACAGGTCGCCCGCCCAGATCGCCGCTTCATCCCCGCCGACCCCGGCTCGAATCTCGAGGATCACCGATCCGATCGCCGCGTCGTCGGCCGTCACCAGTTCGCCCTTGATATGCTCCAGCAGGCGGTCGGCCTTCGCACGCACCGCCGGCAACTCCGCCCCGGCCATGGCGCGCAGTTCCTCGTCCTCGTCTTCGAGCATCGCTTCCAGTTCCGCCGCTTCGTCCTTCGCCGCGGTGTACTCGGCGTACTTCGAGCAGATCGGCTCGAGCGCGGCGCGCTTGCGGCTCAGGTCGGTCACGCGCGTGTGATCGGCGTTCACCGCCGGGTCGGACAGTTGGCGGTCCCACTCCGCGAGTTGGCTTCGCATCTGCTCAAGCTTGGCGATCAACGTGTCGCTCATGGCGGAACCGGAAGGCCCTGGGGCACTCGGGCACGAAGACGAAAAGAACGCATAGAAAAACCGTGAACGCGCCCGGCGCGCTCACGGTATTCAGTCTGAGATCCGGTGGCTAAGCCTTGGCGGGCTTCTTCTTCGAAAAGTAGTCCCCGCCGAAGCGCTTCTGGAACTTCTCCACCCGGCCGGCGGCGTCGACGAACTTCTGCTTGCCCGTGAAAAACGGGTGGCATTCGCTGCAGATGTCCACGTGCAGTTTCTCGCCCAGCGTGCTGCGCGTGGTGAACGTCGCCCCACAGGCGCAGGTCACCTTGGTGTCGGTGTACTTGGGATGAATCTTTTCTTTCATGGTGGTTTGCCTTTCCCGTCGGTTTCCAACCGACAAGAGCCCCACAGTTTAGCTGAAACAGCGACGGACGCAAGGCGCGCGGCGGGGAATCCGCTGATGAATTGCCGATCCCCCAGCGGCGGTGGCGGCGATGGTCACAGATCCTCCGGCCGGGCGGAGACCCAATGCCCCTCATCGCCGGGCACTTCGATCAGCGGCGGGCGGTCGAGCAGGCTGGCCCGGTCGATCTGCGTGATTTCGCCGGCGGGCGCGGTCGTGTCGATTCCGGCGATCGCCGGCGGGGCGACAGGCTGATCTTCCTGGTGGAAGTAGTGAATCGGGCTGGGCACGTCGCCGGTGAGCATGATCCGTTGGCGCTGGCGAACGGGGTCGGCCTCGGGCACGGCCGACAGCAGAGCCTTGGTGTACGGATGCACGGGGTTACGGTAGAGCTGATCGCGGGTGGCCAGTTCGACGACGCGGCCGAGGTACATCACCGCCACGCGGTCGCAGAAGTGTTCGACGACGGCGAGGTTGTGCGCGATGAACAGGTAACTGAGCCCGAACTCATCCTGCAGATCATTGAGCAGGTTGAGAATTTGCGATTGGATGGACACGTCCAGGGCGCTGACCGGTTCGTCGCAGACGATGAACTTCGGTTCGAGACCCAGCGCCCGGGCAATGCCGATGCGCTGTCGCTGTCCGCCGGAGAATTCGTGGGGATAGCGGTGGGCGTAATCGGGGCTCAGGCCGACGCGCTGCAGCAGCCAGGCCACGCGGTCGTGCAGGTCCTGGCCGCGGGCGATGCCGTGGACGCCGATCGGTTCGCCGATGATGCGGCCGATCGTCATGCGGGGATTCAGCGATCCGACCGGATCCTGAAAGATGATCTGCATCTGCCGGCGGAGCCGCTTGATGCGGGCGCGGTCCATGTCGAACACGCTTTCGCCGTCGAAGTGGACCGATCCGCTGGTGGCGGGGATGAGTCGGAGAACGGTGCGGCCGACCGTGGTCTTGCCGCAGCCGGACTCGCCCACCAGGCCGAGTGTTTCGCCGGGGCCGATGTGGAAACTGACGCCGTCGACCGCCTTGACCGCGCCGACAGTGCGCCGCAGCACGCCTCGCCGCACGGGGAAGTGGGTGACCAGATCGCGCACATCCAGCAGCGGCCGATCGCGCGGCGCCGGGGCGGGCGGGCAAGCGTTTGGCAGGGCAGCGGCGGTCACGAAAAGCATTGTAGGCCCGTCGGCAGCGGGCACAACCGCCAAAGCGCCTTTTCGGCGCCCGGCACGCAGGGCGGTTTCACCGTCGCCGGCGGCCCCTCATCATCAGTCCGCCCGTCGCCAGCAGGGCCAGCGTGGCCGGTTCGGGAACCACCGAATCGGGGCGGAGGATGTGATGGTCGATCGATCCGTTGCTCGCCGGATCGGTCGGATCGACATCGGTGGCGAGGAACCCGGTGGGCGGATTGATGCCGTCGTCGTTGAAGTTGTAGACGAGGTTGGGATCGAGCGCGCCGCACTTGGCGTAGAAGTCGCCCCAGACGGGCTGGCGGTCGGCGAAGAACGACCAGGTCATGTCGAAGGTGTCTTCGTCGGCCGGTTCGAACTTGATGCCGTACGTATCCGAAGGCATGTTCGGATTGCCCGGTCCGCTGGTGTGGACAGCGAACGGGTCGCCGCTGTCGAGGTCTGCGCCCGTCAGGCCGGTGATGCTCGAGGCGACCAGCGCCGGATCGTCCGAGCCTTCGACGATCAGGTGGCTGATCCCGCCGCGGAGTTGACCGGCCGAAGCGATGGCCAGGTGATAGGTGTACTTCCACGGGAAGCCGACCGGGGCGGCGGGATCCTCATCGGTCACCGTCCAGGACAGGGTGAGGTCGTAGTCCGGCCAGT
This sequence comes from uncultured Planctomycetaceae bacterium, assembly GCA_964395825.1. Lineage (GTDB taxonomy): Bacteria > Planctomycetota > Phycisphaerae > Phycisphaerales > Zrk34 > JANQFT01. The sequence goes on along the minus strand of CAYNCM010000016.1, from coordinate 37,019 downwards.
CGCGTCCGGACACGAACAGCCCGTCGTCGGCGTCGACCGTCGAGGGTCCGTAGCTCAAGGTTCCGGTGAAGGTGGCAGCGCCGGCCGATCGGCTCAGAGCCGCGGCGAGGGCGCAGGTGGTTGCGATGCCCAGAATCAAAGCAGTGCGGCGAATCATCATCCAAGGCCCCTGTAAGAAAGAGAACGACAGACCCGGCGGTCACGGCCACGCGGCCGAACCGCCCACCAACCATGCCATAGCTCTCTTACAGATCGTTCTTCCAAGCCCACGGGAGGCGGGCGTTACGAGTGATTATGACCCATTCTGGGAAAAGGTCAAGCAAATTGATTGCAGAATATGATTAATATGGGCAAGCCCCTGCCCCGGCCTCGGGCGGCAGCCCGGCGGGCTCAGGCCCCCACGGCGTTGCGCCGCTGCTGCGCTTCGTCCATTTGCTCGGCGGTGGGGCTGCGGCCGGTGTTCATCATCTGCACGAAGCAATCGAACAGGTAGCTCGCATCGTGCGGGCCCGGCGAAGCTTCGGGGTGGTACTGCACGGCGAAGATGGGCAGATCCCGGTGGCGGAAACCTTCGAGCGTCCGGTCGTTGAGGTTGATGTGGGTCGGCGTGGCGCCGGCGGCCTTGAGCGATTCGATGTCCACCGCGAACCCGTGGTTCTGGCTGGTGATCTCGACCTTCTTCGTCGCCAGGTTCTGCACCGGCTGATTGGCCCCGCGATGGCCGAACTTCAACTTGAACGTCTCGGCGCCCAGCGCCAACGCCAGCAACTGATGGCCCAGGCAGATGCCGAACGTGGGAACCTCGCCGTGCAGTTTCCGAAGTTCGGCGATGGTCTCGGCGACCGGTTCGGGATCGCCTGGACCGTTGGAAACGAACAGGCCGTCCGGCTCGTAAGCGAGAATCTCCTCGGCCGTGATGCGATGCGGCACGACGATCACTTCGCAGCCGCGGTCGGTCAGGTGGCGCAGGATGTTGCTCTTGGCGCCGCAGTCGATGGCCACGACCTTGAACTTCCGCCCGCCCTTGGGCACGGTGCCCTGGATCGGTCGCCAGTCGCCCAGGTCCTGCGACCAGCCGCACGCATCGGTGGGGCTGACGTGTTGGGCCAGGTTCTGCCCGGCCATGTGGGGCGCCGCGGTCGCCATCGCGACCAGTTTCGCCTCGTCCCTTTCGCTCGAGCTGATCACGCCGTTCATCGAGCCGCTGATCCGCAGCTTCCTGACCAGCGCCCGCGTGTCGAGGCCGGCGATTCCGAGCACCTTCTGTTCGTCAAGCCACTGTTCGAGGCGTGTGGCGCTGCGGTAGTTGCTCGCCAGGCCGCTCAGTTCCTTCACGACGAATCCGCGGACGTGAATCCTCGTCGACTCGACGTCTTCGTTGTTCACGCCGTAGTTGCCGATCTGCGGATAGGTCATGGTGACGATCTGTCCGGCGTAGGACGGATCGGTGAGGATTTCCTGGTAGCCGGTCATGGAGGTGTTGAACACCACCTCGCCGGCGATCGGTTCGGGGGCGTCGACGTAGCCGAACGCCGTGCCGGTAAACACGGTTCCGTCGGCCAGGGCGAGTTTGCAGGGGCAAATCTGATCGGTCTGATGGGCCATAGTCGTGGCAGTTTACCCGCCACCCTCGATGGCGACCAGTGAAGGCGCCTCTCCCCCGGCGGGGCAGGGGTCAATGAGCCGCCCCCTCTCGACCTGCCCCGGAGGGGCGGGGTTGTCATCGGCGAAAGCCGAACACGAACCGGTGGTAGCAGTAGGCAAGGATCATGAGGCTTACGCCCAGGCCGGCGAAGCTGAACACGCGGTAGAGCCCGGCGAGTTGGCGGGTGTCCCACAGGAACACCTTGCCGGCCACCAGCATCATCACCGCCAGCGATGCCCATCGCAGCGCGGTGTTGCGTCGGACGATGCCCACGGCCAGCATCGCCAGGCCATAGGCGCCCCACGCGGCGGAATAGGTGTAGCTTTCGATCTCGAGGAAGTTGGTCCCGTCGCCCAGTTTCATGTCGGTGGGGTTGAAGCCGTGTCGGATCTGCAGGCACATCATCACGAACAGGCCCACCAGCGCGCCGGTCCACCCCAGATGGCGCAGGGCGCGGGCTTCGTCCCGTTCATCGCGCCCCCCGATCCAGGCCAGTCCCACGAGCAACACCAGCGGCAGACCCAGCGCGTAGAGCAGTTCGTTGAAGAAGATCGTCCGGCTGATGGCGATATCGTCCGTGTCGGCCAGGAGGGCGAAGCCGCTATTGATGGCGATCGCCCAGGCCGCGGCGCCGGTGGCGATGACCGCAGCACACACGCTCAGCATTCGCCGATTCAGTCGACCGCCGGTCCACGCCGCCGCGCTGGCGACGAGCAGCCACGCCACGCCGTACGTCCCGGTGTGCACCACGGCGGGGGCGACGTCGGTGATATCGGCCAACTGACAGGTTTCAATCGGCCCGGGCCTCGCTTCGAGCAGGATGAACGTGTGCATGGTCAATGCCGTCACCATCGCCACGGCCAGCGCGGTCGCCGCGACTTCCAGCGCCTTGACGAACCCGTCGTCGGATTCCCGCCCCGCAGCCCAGGCGGTGAGACTGAACGCGGCCAGCGGCGCGCCGTAGGCCAGCAGCAGCTCGTTGACGATCAGCGTCGCGCTGATGTCGTATTCCAGCACGAACGGGTTGGCCAGCAGCCGCACGACCGCTCCCGCCGCCAGGGCCCACGCCAGCTTCCTCAGGATGCTTACGTTCAGCCACTGCCCGATAAGAACCAGCGCCGGCACCTCCATCGCCCAGGCCACGGTCAGCCATGCCCGGTCCACCGCCATCGGCATCGCCAGCGACACCAGCGCCGTGACACCGATGCACATCACCGCCGGCGCCACGTCTCCCAGCCGCTTGCGGTTCCGCAGCACGGGGACCGTCATCAGCGCCTGCACGCTCGCGACGATCAGCGCGATCGCCCACCACGGCAGACCGAACCGTGCCTCGGCCGGCAGATCGGCCGCGTAGGCGACCAACACGTACGCGACGGCCGCGGCCGCCGACACCGCCGCCCATCGTCCGGCATTCCCGCTTCGCCACAGACACGCATAGCCGCCCAGCGAAAACATCGCGCCGAATCCCGCCGTGGTCAGCGCGTAGCGCGCCGGTCCGACCGCATCGGCTGTGCCCCACGGCAGGTCGTGCCCCCACACGGTCAGCGTGGCAACGTTCAGCGCCATCGCCAGCCACGTCAGGCCGTGGTAGCTGCGGTCCAGCCGGCCCAGCGCCATCAGCCCCGCGCTCATCACGCCGATGAGCACCCATTGCGGGTCGGTGAATTCCGCCGCGCCGACCAGCAGCGCCGCCAGCAACACGCCGACGCCCGCGCCCAGCCAGGTCAGCGCCCGCACCACGTTTCGCCCGCCCCAGCGCGCCTCGGCCCGGCCGGCCTGTGTGCCCGCGACCAGTGAACCGACCGAACCCAGCAGGAACAGCCCGACCCACGTGCCGTCGGTCGCTTCCACTTCGCCCAGCCCGATGGCCATCGTGTACACCCCCGCCCACGCCATCGCCCCGAGCATCGTCAACCCCGCCAACACCGCCCAGCCCCGACGTCGCGTGACCAGCGTCAAACCGATCTGCAGCAGCAACAGGTAGCCGAACAGTTCGATCGGCTGCGCCTTGCCGGTGTCCATCAGCCAGGGGGTGAGAAATCCGCCCAACATGCCCACCACCGCCACCAGCACCCCGTGCCGCAGCGCCATCGCCACGCCCACCGCCGTGACCGCCGCCATCAGCGCGAAGCCGACTTCCAGGCTGATCAACGGCTCGGGCTCGACGTAGACGTGTGCGGCGAAATAGACGCAGCCGAACAGACACGCCACGCCCGCAGCCACCAGGCCCGCCGCCACCCAGCCGCTGCGCCGCCGAAGCGATTCGCCTGCGACGACCATCGCCACGCCGGCCAGCGATCCGAGCATGACCCGCACCGCCGGCGATACGTGGTAGTGCTGGTAAATCCAGATCGCCCCCAGCACCCCCGCGACCGCCAGCGCCACCGCCGCAATCCCCACGCCGATCTGCACCGCCCGTTCCTCGGCGCTTCGGGCCGGCGGCGCCGTGTCGGGGGCCTGGGGTTCGGCTGATGCGGGCGCAGGCTGCGCCGGCGGACGAGGCGGTGGGGGTGGGGTGGGTGAGGCCGCACGTGTGGGCGTTTCGGCCTGGCATGGATCAACCTTCGCCCGCGCCGCGCCTTCCGTCCGGGCTTGCCTCCACGCCTGCCCAGGCGCCTGCCGCCTCATCCACTGCTCGATCTGCTCCAGCCGCTGCGCGTGGCGCCGCTGTTCGAGCATCGCGCGGATCGCCACCACCATCGCAATGACAATCAGCACCAACAGGATCAGGTCCAGGCAGACGAACTCCCCGTACGCCAGAGTGCAGTTCATGATGGGACGCCCCGATTGCGGACCTGGATCAGCAGCCTGACTTTACCAACCCCACCGGTGCGACGCCAGCCTGAAAGGACAAATCCCGCTTCGGTCGTGGCGGCGGGGCGATGGGTTGGATACCTTGTGGAATCGCCACTCGAAAGGCCCCGCATGAACCAGAGCCGTGATGAACATTTCGTGGTGGATCTGCTCGCGCCGGAGATCGGCGAGATGCTCCAAGACCGCCGCGTGGCCGAGGCGCGTTCGGCCCTGGCGGAACTGCTCGACCCGGAGGTGGCCGACGTCATTCTCGCCCTGCCGTTCGAGCAGCGGCCGATGGCCTTCCGCCTGTTGCCGCGCGAGCGGGCGGCCGACGTGTTTCCCTACCTGCCGCGCAGCGACCAGGAACAGCTCGTCGATGCCCTGAGCGACCGCCAACTGGCCGGCATGTTCGACGAGATGGACCCCGACGACCGCGTCGAGTTCCTCGAAGACGTGCCCGAGGCCCTGGTCGAGCAGTTGCTGGGGCTGATGAATCCCGAAGAGCGCGACGAGACCGCCCGGCTGCTGGACTACCCCGAGCAAAGCATCGGCCGCCTCGTCACGCCGGATTACCTGACCATCGGCCCGCAGTGGACGGTGCGCGAAGCGCTCGAGAAGATCCGCGAACAGGGCGCCGACGCCGAGACGCTGCATACGCTTTACGTGGTGGACGACGCGGGCCAGCTCCTCGACCACGTGCGCCTGCGCCACCTGGTGCTCGCTTCGCCGGACGAGAAGGTTGAATCGCTGCGGCAGGGCCAGACCGTGTCCCTGCGGGCCACCGAAGACCGTGAAGAGGCGGTACGGGTGATGGAACGCTACGACCTGCCCGTGCTGCCGGTGGTGGACGATGACGACAAGCTGGTGGGAATTGTGACTTTTGACGACGTGGCCGACGTGGCCGAAGAGGAAGTGACCGAAGACATTCAGAAGATCGGCGGCATGGCGGCGCTGGAAGAACCTTACGTGACGGCTTCGGTTCTCAAGGTGGTGCGGGCGCGGGCGGTGTGGTTGCTGATTCTGTTCGCCGGCGGGTTGTTGACGGTGTGGGCGATGGGCGGGTTCAAGGATTCGATCGAGCGTTACGTGGTGCTGGCGCTGTTCGTGCCGCTGATCATCGCCTCCGGCGGCAACAGCGGATCGCAGGCCGCTTCGTTGATTATCCGTTCCCTGGCCATCGGCGAGATCAAGGTCGAACAGTGGTTCAGCGTGCTGCGGCGAGAGCTGGTCAGCGGTTTTCTGCTGGGGGTGTTGCTGGGCGTGTTCGGGGCCTTGGCCGGTGCGACCGCCGCGGTGCTGATCGACGCCGGCGACGCGCCCGCGCTGAGCTACGGCCTGGCGATCGGTACGTCCGTGGTCGGCGTGGTGCTCATCGGCACGCTCACCGGGTCCATGCTCCCGCTGCTGCTCGAACGCATCGGCCTCGACCCGGCCACCAGTTCCACCCCTTTCGTCGCCACCATCGTCGACGTGGCCGGCCTGCTGCTCTACTTCGCCTGCGCCATGGCCATTCTCGGCCTGTGATTCGGTCAACCGCTGGCCAGGTCGGCCAGGATGTCCAGGCCCTTGGCCAGTGTGTCGTCGGCACAGGCGTAGGACAGGCGGAAGTGGGTGTCGCGCTCGCTGAACACGCTGCCGGGAATGATGAGCACGTCGCGGGCGATGGCTTTTTCCACGAACTGCGTGCCGGTCATGCCGTCCGGCGCCTTGGGAAAGGCATAGAACGCCCCGCCGGGCGGCGTGAGTTCGAAGTGCCCGCTGAGCTTCTCCACCACCATGTCTCGCTTGAGGCGGTAGGCATGGACGTAATCGCTGATGTCCAGGTCCATCGCCGCCGCGGCCGCGGCTTTCTGAACCATCGACGGGGCGCAGACGAAGGTGTATTGCTGCAGCTTGGTCATCTGCTCGATGATCGCCCGCGGGCCCATCGCGTAGCCCAGTCGCCACCCCGTCATGCCGTACGTCTTGCTGAAGCCGCGCAGGATCATCACGTGATCGCTGAACGCCGCCGGCGAAGGCGCGGCGCCCCCGTCCCCGCCGTAGGTGAACCGGTCGTAAATCTCATCACTGACCATCATCGCGTTGTGCTTTTCGCACAACGCGGCCAGTTGCCGCATCGTCTCGGCCGGCGTCACCACGCCCGTGGGGTTCGATGGGCTGCTGAGCACCAGCAGCTTCGTGCGCTCGCTGATGAACGGCTCGACGCGCTCGGCGGTCATCTGGAAGTCCGGGTACGTGTCCACGTAAACACACTTGCCCCCGGCCATGGTCACCAGGTGCTTGTACATCACGAAATACGGATCGGGCACGAGCACCTCATCGCCCGGCCCGACGCAGGTCAGGATCGACAACACCAGTCCGCCGCTCACCCCGCTGGTGATCAGCGTGCCGTAGTCCTCCCATCGCCCCTGGCGCCGGTGGGCCGCCTCGAATCGGGACCGCACCGCCTCGACCATCTCCGCCATGCCCTGGGTGACGGTGTACTTGTTCAGCCCGCCGCGGATCGCCTCGATCGCCGCTTGCTTGATCGGCTCGGGCACGTCGAAATCGGTCTGCCCGATCGACAGGTTGATCGGGTTTTCGATCTTCACCGCCAGGTCAAACACCTTGCGGATGCCACTGGCGTCCATGGCTCGCAGACGATCGGTAATCAGGTGGTTTTCGTTGAACATGGTGGGCGTAAGATGGCACATTCGCGGGGACAAGGCAACCGGGCGGAAGATGGAACGCGGCAAGCGGGAGGCGGCGTGGGGACCGTCGCGGGCCGCGTCCGATCCGCCAGAGGCAGGGGCGGGATTGGCCGGACCGCGCTGGGCGGCCGTCGCGGGGGCTGGACCCTGGCTGGGCCCGGGAATCAGGCCTTGGCGACTTGACGAAACCGCCGCAACAGGCGACACTTGCGGCACTAACCACGCGGGTCGGCCACTCCCGTCGGCCCCATGCCCCGCAAGCGCGAACCTCCAGGAGGCTTGGCATCATGGCACGTAGTCGCGGCACTTCCATGGGACTGGTTTACGGCCTGGTCATCTTCGTGATCCTGTTCGTCGTGTGTCTGGCGCTGACGATTCTGTTCTACGCCAAATTCACCAAGGCTGAACAGATGCGGATCGAGGCTGAGAGCCTGAACGCCGATTTCGCCACCGCCAGCGAGCAGGGCAGCGAGTTGTTCGGCCGGCTGCTCGACCGCCACCGCACCGGCGCCAGCCCGCACTCGGTCTATGGTCAACTGGTGCTTGACCGGCGCAGTCTGCTGAGCAAGATCACCGGCTCGGGCGACGCCTCGCCGGACCACGCCCTGACGCAGATCAAGAACGCCGGCGTCAGCGAGGGCGTGACGGTGCTGGGCAAGCTGGAGCAGCTCCAGTCGGAACTGCAGGCAAAGACCCATTCGCTCGAACAGTTGCAGCGCGACGCCAAGAAGCGGGCCGAACAATACGCCAGGCTTTCCGAGCAGTTCGATCAACTGGCCGCGCGGTACGACCAGGCCATGGAGAAACGCGCCCAGGAAGTTCAGGCGATCCGTTCGGACGTGCAGTCGCTCCAGGCATCGACCACCGCCACGCTGGCCGAGCAGAAGGATACCTACCACCAGGCCCGTCAGCGGGCGCAGGAGCAGTTGCGTGAAGCGCAGTCTCAGGTGGAGATGAAGGAAACGGAAATCGAGCGGCTGAAGAACCGCATTCGCGAACTGGAGCGCATTTTCGGCCAGTTCCTGCTGGAAGGCCCGCGCATGGAACTGGAGGCCGATGGCCAGATCAGCGCCGTGGTCCCGCAGGAAAACCTGGTGTACATCAACCTCGGTCGAAAGGATCGGCTGATTCTGGGGATGAAGTTCGAGGTGTTCGACGCGGCCACGGGCATCATCCTCGAAGAGCGCCAGGGCCCGGGGCGCGTGCGCGAGCTGCGGGGCAAGGCGACGATCGAAGTGGTGCAGATGGCCGAGCAGTCGGCGACCTGCCGCGTCGTGCGCCGGGCCTACGGCGAACAGGTGGTGGTCGGCGACCTGATCACCAACATCGTGTATGACAAGTCGCGCACGTTCAAGTTCTTCGTCTACGGCAATTTCGATCTCGACGATGACAACCAGACCACGATCGCCGAGTTCGACCAGGTGCTCAGCCTGATCCACCATTGGGGCGGCGTGGCGGTCGAGGGGGAAGATCACCTGCCGCTGGACACCGACTTCCTCGTGCTCGGGCAGGAGCCCCAGATGCCCCGCCCGATCGATCCGAGCGAAACGGACCCGATCATCATTACGCGGTACGAGGAACAACTCAAAGCGGTGAGGGATTACAACAAACTGGCCGGCCAGGCCGAGGCGCTGTCGATCCCGGTGCTCAACCAGAACCGGTTCCTCACGCTGGTCGGTTACTTCAACCGCTGAAGTGGGACGATCCTTGATCTTCGATGGCTCGCAACCAATCGGCACTGGTCAACTGGTCGCAATTCACGGCGCTGCGGGCGGCGACGGCGGCGATGGGCGTGTTTCCCGTGGAGTCGGTGATGAAGGGGGCGCGGGATCTGGGCACGTGGATGTATCGCCTGGACCGCAAACACCGCGAGCGGGCGGTGGGCAACATCCGCCGATCCATGCCGCACCTGCCGGACGCCGAAGTCGCCCGCATCGCCGAGCGGTCGATCGGGCACTTCCTGCAACTCGGGGTGGAGGTGCTGTTCACCCCGCGGCTGGTGAACCTCGACACCTGGGCCGAACGCATCCGCCTGCATCGCCTGGAGCCGGCGATGGAACGGCTGCTGTCGCCGCGCCCGGTGATTCTGCTGACCGGCCACTTCGGCAACTGGGAACTGCTCGGTTCCCTGCTGGCGACGTTCGGGGTGCGGATCGAGGCGATCGCCCGGCCGATCGATAATCCGCTGGTCAACGAATGGCTGACCGGCGTTCGCCAGCGGCGGGGGCTGAAGCTGATTACCAAGTGGGGCGCGACGGACCGCATGACGCGCGTGATGGATCGCGGCGGGCAACTCGGGTTCATCGCCGATCAGAACGCCGGCGAAAAGGGCCTGTTCGTGCCGTTCTTCGGCCGCCTGGCGTCGACGTACAAGTCGATCGGGCTGCTGGCGATGCACTATGAGGCGCCGGTGATCTGTGGTTACGCCCGTCGGCTGGGCGAGGGGTTCGATTACGAAATGGGCACGACCGACCTCATCCAGCCTGAAGACTGGAAGCAGGCCGATGACCCGCTTTACTACCTCACCGCGCGGTACATGCGGGCGATCGAGGCGATGGTGCGCCTGGCGCCTGAACAATACCTGTGGGTTCATCGTCGATGGAAGAGCCGGCCGCGCCATGAACGGCTGGGCCGGCCCATGCCCGACGCGCTGGTGCGGCAACTGCGCAGCCTGCCGTGGATGACCGATGAGTTGTTCGGCCGGCTGAAAGAGGCTTGACGCCGCCCGCCGCGCCGGGGCATGATGGGGTGCTCGGCAGATCGCTTGACGCGTCGGGGTGCACGGGGCATGATGACTGATCGCTACCTGTAACAGGGAGAACCCTGATGGCTGAGGAAACTCCAAGGCGGCTGACGGATCGGCGAATCCTGATCGTGGATGATGATCCCGACGTGCTGGCGGTGATCGAACAGGCCCTGCAGGCCGAAGGGGCCGACACCCGCTGCTGCAAGGACGGCAATTCCGCGGTGGCGCTGTGCGAACGGGAAAGCCCCGAACTGGTCGTGCTGGACATGATGCTGCCCAAGCGTTCGGGGTTCCTGGTGCTCGAACGGATCAAGCAGATGGGCGACCAGGCGCCGCGGGTGGTGATGATCACCGCCAACGAAGGCAAACGCCACCAGACCTACGCTGAAACGCTGGGCGTTGACGCCTACCTGCACAAGCCGGTGCGCCTGGAGCGGCTGGTCACGCTGGCGCACGATCTGCTCAGCGGCAATGCCGACGAAGCCGATCTGCGGCCCCGCGCCGCGGATTGACATCCCGCGCCATCCGCCCATGGGGCGGACCGGACGCTTACCGTCCGTTGGCCGCCGAGGCCAGCGGCGCTTCGCTGGCATCGATCCGCGCGACCACCCGGTCGAACATCATCAGGTCCAACTGACTCAATCCGCCGGCCGGCAGTTCCACCAGCAGGGCGAACTGCCAGGTGTGGCGATCGGACTCGGCGCGGGCGGCGGTGATGCTCGGTCCGCACAGCCACCCGGTCGAACGCGAATCCCACGACACGTGCCGCGCCCCTTCGATCCGCCGGCAACGCACGACCATGCCCCGTTCGCCGTGGAAGGCGTAATCGGCCCGGGCGGCGCGCCGACGCCAGTTGTCGATCAACACCGACCCGTCGCCCGCGTCGATTGTGCCGGTGTGGCGGAGCGCCTGGTGGGGGCCCGGGGCGGTGAGGGGCACCTCCGCATCGGCGGCCAGTTTCACCGACGCCGTCTGCCGGCAGCGCGACTGGATCAGCCACGTCGGGCAATCCCGCGGACCGGCAACCACCCGCAACCGCGAAGCATCCAGCATCAGCCGGGATTCATCCGCCGCGTGGTGGTTGATCAGAAAGCTCTGCCGCACCTCCGCGCGGATCAGCACGAACCGCCCGTCCGGATCGTCCCGCGTCACCACCACCGACATCGCCCCGCCCGGCGTCAGCGACGGCTGGTGGTTCAGCGGGTTGGCCAGCGGAGGGGCATCCCCGCTCACCCCGCCCATCGCCTCGAAGACGTCCACCGCCCGCAGATCGATCACCCTGACCGGCGGAGAATTGAGCACCGCGCTCAACAGGGCCGCGCTGGTGACCACCAGCGCCGCGATGATCAGCAGCGCCGGCTTGCCCAGGCGCACGCCGAGGATCGGCAGCGTCATGCCCCAGGGGCGCGTGGCCCGCGCCGCGGCGATCCGCTGCGCCGCCTTCACCACGTCAACGCCGCATTGCGAACATTCCCGTTCGCCCCGCTTGATCGCCCGGCCACACTCGGGACACCGACGCGGCACCCGCCCCGACGACGGGCTTCGTCCCGCCGAACGCGGGCCGACCTGCGGAAGCACCATCTGGTGGCCGCAACTGGGGCACTCGGCCTTCTGGCCCGCCCATTCGGGCTTGACCCGCAACGGCTTGCGGCATCGGTCGCAGGTGATCGTCGCCATGATCCGGCTCGATTCATCAAGCATCCCGGCCCGGGGCAGGGATGGTCACGCCCGGCCATTGTAACCTACAACACGAACTTGCTGAGGTCTTCATCCTCGGCAATCGACTTCAGACGCTGCCGCACCAGACCCGCGTCGATGGTCACCTTCCTGTCGCCCGAGGCCGCCAGGTCCGGCGCGTCGAAGTTGATCTGCTCGAACAGTTTCTCCATCACCGTCATCAGCCGCCGGGCGCCGATGTTTTCGGCGGTGGCGTTGACCTGCGCGGCCAGATCGGCCATCGCGTTGATCGCCTCGGCCTCGAAACGCACCTCCAGGCCTTCGGTGGCCAGCAGCGCCTCCTGCTGGCGGGTCAGGGCGTTGTGCGGCTCGGTGAGAATCCGAACGAAATCCTCCCGCGTCAGCGCCTCAAGCTCCACGCGAATGGGGAACCGGCCCTGCAACTCGGGCATCAGGTCGCTCACCGACGCCGAGTGAAACGCACCGGCGGCGATGAACAGAATGTGATCGGTATTCACCACGCCGTGCCGCGTCATCACCGACGACCCTTCCACGATCGGAAGCAGGTCACGCTGCACGCCCTGGCGCGACACGTCCGGGCTGCCCTTCCCGTCGCCGGTCGGCGCGGCGATCTTGTCGATCTCGTCCAGGAAGATGATGCCCGACTGCTCGGTGCGGTCGATCGCTTCGCCGGTCAGCTTGTCGCGGTCAATCAGGTTCTCGGTCTCCTCGGCCATGAGCAACTCGCGGGCCTCGCCGATCGGCGCCCGACGCGACTTCGACTGGTCGGGAATCAGGTTCTCGAACATCTTCGCCATCTCCGGATCCATCTGGTCCAGGCCCATGTTCGAAAACATCGCCACCGGCACCGCCTTCTGGTGGAGCGAGATTTCGACCACCCGATCGTCCAGCTTGCCTTGACGCAACTGATCGAGCAGCTTCTGACGGGTATGCTCGCGCCGTTCGGTTGAATCCTCGGTCGCCACGGATCCGGCACCGGGCGCCGGGTCGCTGGCCGGCAGCAGCAGATCGACCAGGCGATGCTCGACGTTGGTCGCGGCCTTGTCTTTGACTTTCTCGGCGTGTTCGGCGCGGACCATGCTGATCGCGTGTTCGAGCAGATCGCGGATCATCGATTCCACGTCGCGCCCGTGGTAGCCGACCTCGGTGAACTTGCTGGCTTCGACCTTGACGAACGGCGCGCCGGTGAGCGTGGCGATGCGCCGGGCGATTTCTGTTTTGCCCACGCCGGTCGGGCCCACCATGACGATGTTCTTGGGGCTGACTTCCCGGGCGAAATCGGGATCGAGCTGCTGCCGCCGCCACCGATTGCGGATCGCCACCGCCACCGCCCGCTTCGCGTCGAGTTGCCCGATGATGTAACGGTCCAGTTCGCCGACAATCTGCTTGGGGGTCATCTGATTCATGGGTCATAGGGTATCGGGGATCGGGTATGCGGGATAGGGGATCGGGATTCGCACCCCGGACCGAAGCGCCGCGCAGGGCGAGATCGAGCCGCGGGCGGCTTCGCCTCCATCGGCCGGACCCCTTCCCCGACACCCCAGGCACGATTCAGTACACCCGTTCGATCTCGGCGCCGGGGTAATAGGTCTGAAGGATTTCCACGCCGTCGTGCCCGGCCTCGGCCATCGCCTGGGCACCGAACTGGCACAATCCCACGCCGTGGCCCAAACCGCGCACGTCCTCGAAAATCACCCGGTCGGCCTTGACGATGGGATTGACGAAGTTGGTGCGCAGTCTGTCCCGGCGCAACGGCGGTCGCAGACCGCGCGACGAATTGCCGTAGTTGCAGGCGGTGCGGAACGTGTCCGCTTCGAGCACGAAGCGCCGGCCGCGATCGTCGGTGATGGCGAATCGGCTCGGTCGGCCGACGGGGTTGCGTTCGGCGATGCTCAAGGTGGTGATCTGGCCGAGTTGGCCGATCGGCCGGTAGTGGTGTTTGCCCCAGGCGGCCATGCGGCGGGACAGCGTGCGGCGGTCGCGGGTGATCGAATCGCGCTGGAAGTGGGGCGACCGGGCGCACCACGGATCGTGCGGTCGGGGGGTGAGCGGGGCGGGCGCGGCTTGGCCCCAGGCGTCTTGGGGACTCAGGCCCGCGCCCCCACACGTGCTGGCGTAATAAGCCTTGACCACCTCGCCCCGCCAGGTCAGCACCAGCCCGGTCGTGTCGAGGGTCGCCTGCCGGGCGGTGGGGTGGTCGGTGTAACCGAGGTAGGCCTGGCTGGCGGTGGTGTCCTCCACGTCGTACCACAGCCCGACCGAAGCATCGAGCATCTCAGCGATGGCGTAGCTGCGGGCGGCGACGGCCTGGGCGTGATAGGCGGCCAGACGCCAGTCGTCGTACAGCTCGCGCGCCAGCACGCCGGGCACGTAGGCTTCCAGGGGCACGTGATTGACCACATCGAAGCGCGCGGCGGCGCCGCCGTCGTCGATCCGCGGCACCAGACGCAGCGCGCCGGGATACCACCGGTCGTCCACGCGCGTGACCGCCAGATCGACCGGCGCGATGAGCAGGGCGTGCTCGCCAAGGTCAGCATCGTCTTCACCGTCGATCCGCCAGCCGTCCGGCCCGAGCGCGAACTCGACGGGGGTGTTCAGCGTGCGGGGCGCGGCGCCTTCGGCGCGGACTTCGATGCTGGCCGGATCGGCCAGGCGCACCGATTCGACATCGCGGCCGATGCGGACGCGAATGACCGGCTCGTCGATCAGGGCCGGCTGCACCGCCGGCGCCGGACCGCGCTCGCACCCGAGCAGGCCCGCGGCCATGACGATCACCGCAATGAACGGAAGTCGACTCACGCTGTGGATTCTATCGCAAGTCGCCGGAGGATGAGGCCAGAGAACAGGCGCGAGGCCCGGCCCCGAGGGAGGGGCGCAGTTGCGGCCGGTTACTCGTCGAGTTGGCGGAGGCTCAGGCCGTGCGTGGCCAGTTGTTCCTTGATCTCGTCGAGCGAGGTGGTGCCGAAATTCTTGATACCGAGCAGTTCGGCTTCGGTGTGGCTGATCAACTCGCCCACGGAGTTGATACCGAGCAGGGCCAGCGCCTTGCGGGCGCGGACGGACAGGGCCAGGTCGCTGACGGGCATGTTGAGCACGTGTTCGTTGCCCTGGGCCTTGAGCTGTTCGTAGACTTCCTCGCGCACGGACAGGGGCTTGGTTTCGAGCGCCTGGCCCAGTTGCAGGCCCTTCTGCGCGAGCATCGCCTTGATCTCCTGCAGCGACGTCTCGCCGAAGTTCTTGTAACCGAGCAGTTCGGCTTCGGTGGTGCGAAGCAGGTCGCCCAGCGAGCGGATGTTCATCTTCTTGAGGCAATTGCGGGCGCGGACGGACAACTCGAAATCGGTGACCGGCGTTTCCAGCAGCGTGCTCTGCTTCTCGTGAATGCGATGCTGTTCTTCATCGTAGTACATCCGGCGCGAGGCCTGCACGTCGCGCAGGAACAGGCGGGCCCGGGCGTGGCGGGGGTTGGTATCGACGATCTGGCGGAGGCATTTTTCCGCATCGCCGTACTTGCCCGCGTCTTCGTACATCACCGCCAGGTTGATCAGCGCGTTGATCTTCGCCGGGCCCAGCGAGCACACGTGCTCGTACAGCGACAGCGCCTCGTCGTCCTCGCCGACCAGGTCCAGGTGGTAGGCCAGGTGGAAGCAGGAGGCTTCGTTGTTCGGGTCGGCCTGGTGGGCCTGGCGGTAGTGTTCGATGGCGGCCCAGCGGTCGCCCGCTTGCTCGGCCTTGCGGGCCTGGTCGAGCGCCTGCTGGGCGGCTTGGGGATCGCGCATGTCTCGATGGGTCGAAAGCAAACCGGCGGAGGGCGTGTTCATCCGAATTCCTTACTCACACAATAGCGACTCAACGGTTCAGGGGACGATCATACCACGAATGGGCCGGTTCGGACGCTATCGCATCACCCACGAGCGGCTCTTGAACCGCACGGGCTTGGTGGCCAGGTGCGCCTGAGCGCCGGGCGTGGTGAAGTTGAGCATCAGCGTCTTGCGGACAATGACCTTCTGCCCGCTGGCCGGATCGGTCACCGCCTGGGTCTCACCGCTCAAGCCGCTGACGAACACGCTCATGGTGTCGACATCTTCGGTGGGCGCGGGCCAGATGGCCACGCTGTCGCGGGCGTTGTCTTCGCCCTGCAGCAGGCGACCGATCACCTGGATCGGACTTTCCAGCAACGGGTTTTCCCGTTCCTCGGCGATCGCCGAATAGACCACGGGACTCACGCCCTTGCCTGCTTCGATCACATCGCCGTGGTCGGTGTACACCACGAAGCGCGGCACCCACAGGCGGTCTTCGCCGGTGCGGTTGGTCACGGTATAAGGCAGGTACCAGTACCAGCGCGGTTCGGCGTCGCCGGGCGCGGTCACGGAGATCAGCCGCGGGCTGACGAAGTCGAAATCGAACTGCCAGCTTTGGGGAATGATCGACGGTTCGGCGTAGCTGTAAGCACGCTCGATGGCGCCGATGCAAACCGCCACGGCGATGAGCAAAACGTACGCAGCGCAGCGACAGGCCGGGGTAGCAGTCACAAGTCTTCTCCTGACAATGGTTACCGGGTATTCTACTGGACTGGCGCATCGGGTCAACGCAAGCGCCCGCGCCCACAGCCATGACTGGCCCCGCCCACAATCCGCCCGACGCCGTATCGTCGAATATCCGGCGACTGACGCCCGGCCAGCGCCCCGCCGCCCTCGAACGCCTGGCCCTCGGCGGCGGCGGCCCCGACGCCCGCCAGGTCGAGCGATTTCTCGACTTCGCCCGCCGCCCGCACGCCGGGCAGGTCGATTTCTGGGGCTGGATCGGCCCCCGTGGCACCCTCGAACATGCCGTGCTCATCGTGCCCCGCCCCGGGCGCACGGGCATGTGCTTCGTCTCGCGGCCGCGCCGGCGGGGCCACGTCGACCAGCTTGCCGCGGTCATCCGCGCCGCGGTCGCCGACGTCCCTGCCCATCGCGCGGCCCTGGTGCAGGGGCTGATCGAAACCACCGACGATCTGAAGGTCGCCGCTTTGGAGGCGGCAGGATTCGAGCATCTGGCCACGTTGAGTTACCTGCACCGCGCGGTGGGTCGCGATGAACCCCATCCCGCCCCGCCGGACGAGGCCGAACTGTTGGGCTGGGACGAATCGCGCCGCGCTCTGTTTGTCGAAGCGATGGAGGCCAGCTACCGCCAGACGCTCGATTGTCCGCGGTTGCACGGGTTGCGGCGGCCGGACGATGTGCTGGCGGGCCACATGGCGGCCGGGCGCTTCGATGGCGACCTGTGGACGCTGGTGCGCCTCGGCGGCCGGTCGGCGGCGGTGCTGCTGCTGGCCGAGGTGCCCGACCAGCGATGCGTGGAACTGGTGTACCTGGGGGTGACGCTGGAGCATCGTCGGCGCGGATTGGGCCAATACCTCATGCGGCGCGCCATGGCCCTGACGGCCGAGCGCGGCTGGCGCACCCTGACACTGGCAGTCGATGACCGCAACGAACCGGCGATGGCGCTGTATCGCTCGATGGGGCTGCGCCGCTTTGCGAGGCGGATCGCGCTGGCGTTGCCGATCGATGCAGCGCCCAACCCGAGCGGCGATGATGCGCGGTGATGAACGGCGATTCTGTTTTCCACACGTTGTCCATACGCGCGGTCCGAGCGGTGGACAAGAAAATTTCTCTCGCTCAAATGCTTGAGTGCACTGGACCTTTGCGCAGCGCCGCGCTTCGGCGTGCGAAAAGGGCCTTGACCGGGCGCGGCAACGGCTTATTCTGGACCACCGTTCGGTCAGGGATGATCGATTGACTTGCTTGGCTTGTCGCCACGGCGATCGCCTTGAACCCACGCCGACCGGCCAGGTCAATTGCGGATGGATTCGCCAATCGCGTCGTGCCGCAGGAGGAGAATGAGCCCTTCCTGCGGCGGGGATAATCTTTCGCCTGGGTTTTCCTGATCTAGGGATCGAAGTGACCGCTGCAACTCGGTTGGATTCTGTCGGTGCGCGCATCGCCGATCGGCTTCGCAGTGTCGTGGGTGACCGCAACTACGAACTGTATTTCGCCTCGGCGCGACTCGCCTATCACGATGGCCGCCTGAAACTGGGCGCGCCGAACCGTTTTGTTGCCGACTGGATCGCCCGCCATCACCAGCAGGTGCTCGCCGACGCTGCCGAACAGGAAACCGGTCAGCCGGTTCAGGTCGACGTGCGGGTCGAGACGCCGGACGAAAGCGCTGCGCCCGCGTCCCGACGGGCCAGGCCCGCCGAACGCCCCGCGCCCGCCGCCCCGACGAAGCGCAATCCCCGCGCATTGCGCTACGCCCTGGATGATTTCGTGGTCGGACGGTCCAATGAACTGGCGTTCAACGGCGCCTGTCGGCTGGTCGACGAGCCGGGCCACGAACTGAACCCGCTGTTCATCCACGGCGGATGCGGGCTGGGCAAGACGCACCTGCTCCAGGGGGTGTGCCATCGCTTCGTCCAAGCCCATCCGTCGGCCTGCTGGATGTACGTCACCGCTGAACAGTTCACCAACGACTACATCACCGCCGTCCGCCTCAACCGCCTGGACGCCTTCCGCGCCCGCCTGAGGAAGGTCGATCTGCTGGTGGTCGACGACGTGCAGTTCATGTCCCGCAAAAGCGCCACGCAGTCCGAATTCCTGCACACATTCAACGCCATCGACCTGCGCGGGTCGAAACTGGTCATGGCTTCCGACGCCCACCCGCACCACATCCGCGAGTTTTCCAAGGCGCTGGTCAGCCGGTTCGTCAGCGGCATGGTGGTCGAGATCGAACCGCCGGCCGCGATGATGCGGGCGCAGATCATCCGGGCGATTGCCCAGCGTCGTCGAATGCGCCTGGTCGATTCGGTGGTTGACGTGCTGGCCGATCGCTGCACGGGATCGGTTCGGGAGATCGAAGGGGCGATGACGCGGCTCAATGCGCTGGCGGTGCTGTTGCGGGACAACACACACGCCGACCAGCCGATCGGTCACGCGGTGTTGAATCAACTGTTCGCCGCGCCGCCGTCGGATCGGCCCCGCCGGCCGGTGCGGGTGAACCAGATTTTCCACGTGGTGTGCGAGCAACTGCACGTCGACCGCGCCGCGGTGCTCGGCGAATCGAAACAACGCCAGGTCGTGCTCGCCCGGTCGCTGGTCATTCACCTCGCCCGCCAGTTGACCGCGTTGAGCTATCCCGACATCGCCCGGCACCTCAACCGGTCGAATCATTCCACGGCGGTCACCGCGGACAAGCGCGTGGCCCGGCAGATTGCCGACCGCCAGGCGGTGCGCCTGTCGCCCGACCGCAACGCGACCACCGTCGACCAGTTGTTCGAACGCCTGCGGGCGCAGGTGGTCCAGTCGGCCCACTGCGCCGCGTGAGCGATGGCCGCTTCGCTTTCGCCGCGGCGTTGGCGTAGAATACCGCTCATGTTCCGACGAATGACGTGGGTTGCGTTGGTCGTGATCGCCGTCGGGGGGCCGTGCGCGGCCCAGGACGATGCGGCCGAGCAGGCGACGTGGCTTTTGAAAAAGGCCACGCTGGTCCACCGCGACAGCTTCCACAACGTGCTGCTGCGGGCGCTGCGGCAGATGCGCGACGCCGATCTCGAACCGCTGTTCAGCGAACTGGTCCAGCGGCCGGACCCGGAGATGAAGCTGCACGGCATCCTCGCCCTGGCCGAGATATCGCCCGACCGCAGGCTGGACCTGGCGCTGGTGGCCGATCTGAAAGACGCGGCCATGCAGGCGCAGTTGGTGTCGGCGGCGATCGACGGCGATCTGCTGGAGGTCGGCGATGCGCGGCAACTGCTCAGTTGGCCGGGCCTCGATGCGTCGGTACGGGTGATCGTCGCGGCGAGGCTGGTCCATGAAGGTCAGAAGGTCGACCCCGCGGTGCTCGACGAGGCGGTCACCGCGGAGAACCCCGCGCTGCGGGGGATGGCGGCGATGATTCAACTCGAACTCGGCCGCGCCGAGGCGATGAAGGGGCTCGACGAGATTCGCCAAGAGCCTCCGCCCGTTCGCCGGCAGGTGTGCGCGCTGCTCCTGCAGACCGCCGAGCGCTACGAATTCCACAGCGTCGGCCCGTGGGCGATGTCGTTCGCCACCGGCGACGATGCCGGAACCGCCCTGGGCTACCAGGGCCTGCGCCTGGCGATGGCCTCGGGCGTTGAGCAATCCATCAACACCTGGCTGCACCGTTACGACACCGCCGACCGCGCCGTCGAGCGCATCCGCCTGGCGATGCTCGCGATCGACCTGGCCGAGCGGATCGATCCGCGCGTGTTCGATCCGCTGCTGAACGATGATGTGCCGCTGGTGCGGCTGATCGGCGAAACGGGCAAGGCCCTGGCGGCGAAGCGCGGGGGGCGCGAGGCGATCGGCGAACTGATCGAACAGAATCATGCCATCGTTTCGCGCTGGGCGTACAACTGGGCGGGCGAACAGGACGAAGCGACCGCCCGGCCAGTGCTGGTGAAACTGGTGCGGGCCTCGGCGACGGGACCGGATCGGTTCAGGGCCCAGCGGCTGGAACTGGCCGTGCTGGCCACGCAGTCGCTGTACGACAACGGCGACGAATCGCGGCGGGCCTTGCGCCGGCTCATCGCCGAGATGCCCACCATGACCCAGGAAGCGATGCTGATGGGCCTGATCCGTTCGCACGATGACCAGGTCACGCGGATGGTCGAGCACATCGATGAATGGGACAGCAAGATGGCCGCGGCGATGGCGCTGCTGCTGCGGGCGAAGCACGGGCAGAAGCTGAACGAAGATGAAATGCGTCACCTGGCGTTGATCGTTCGCGGCGGGGTGGGCTTGCAGGAACCGCTGCGGGCGCAGGCGGCGTGGACGTACCTGAAACTGACCCGCCAGAATCGCGTGGCCCTGGCCACGGTGCTCGGCCGATGAAACTTCCCGGACGCCGCGCCGGCCGCCGGCCCGGCCGCCCGTCTTCGCGAACCGTTGGGGATGCAGATCGACATGGCACGAGAGATTCCCTTGTCGTTGCCCGATATTACCGAGGCGGAGATCGAGGCGGTGGGCGAGGTGATGCGCAGCGGGCGTTTGAGCCTCGGCCCGCGCCAGGTGCGGTTCGAGGAAATGGTCGCCGAGCGCGCCGGCCGGCGGCACGGCGTCGCCGTCAGCAGCGGCACCGCCGGATTGCACCTGGTGCTGCTGGCCCTGGGCGTGGGGCCCGGCGATGAAGTCATCACCACCCCCTTCAGCTTCATCGCCTCGGCCAACTGCATCCTCTACGTCGGGGCCAGGCCCGTCTTCGTCGACATCGACCCGGCCAGCGGCAACATGGCCCCGGACAAGCTCGAAGCCGCCATGACCGACCGGACCAAGGCCATCATTGCCGTGGAGGTGTTCGGCAACCCGACCCACTTCGACCGCTATGTGCAGATCGCCGGCCGGCACGAGATTCCGCTGATCGAAGACTGCTGCGAAGCGATCGGCGGGGCCTACCGCGATCAACCGGTCGGCTCGTTCGGGCGCGCCGGCGTGTTCGCCTTCTATCCCAACAAGCAGATCACCACCGGCGAAGGCGGCGTGATCGTGACCGATGACGATCGCCTGGCCGACCTGTGCCGCTCGTTGCGCAACCAGGGCCGAACCGTCGCCCAGACGCCCGGCGAACCGTCCTGGCTGCATCACGAACGGCTGGGCTACAACTACCGCCTGTCGGAAATCGCCGCGGCGATCGGCATCGTCCAGATGCGCCGCCTCGATGACATCCTCAAACGACGCCAGGAAGTCGCCTGCATGTACTTCGACAAGCTCATGGACTACCCCCAGGTGATCCTGCCCAACATCACCGACGACATGCTCATGAGCTGGTTCGTGTTCGTCATCCGCCTGACCGATCCGTTCACCCGCAAGCATCGCGACCGCATCATCACCGGCATGCGCCGCCACGAGGTGGGCTGCTCCAACTACTTCCCCCCCATTCACCTTCAGCCGTTCTACAAAGAGAAGTTCGGCTACCAGCAGGGCGATTTCCCCGCCGCCGAATCGGTCGCCCAACGCACCATCGCGCTGCCGTTTTTCAATAAGCTCGACGCGACCCAGGTCGAACTGGTCGCGCTGACGCTGAACGTGATGATCCAGCGCGAACTGCTGATTCTCGACGGCCAGTCGTCCTCCGACAATCCCCCCGACGAACTGCCCGACCGCAGCCGTTGACAGGCGTGGTAAGCCCGACCTCATGAACATACGCGGGATGGAATCTTCACCGGCCCGACGCCGAAGCTCTGCGGGGATGGTCGCAGCGATCGCCGGGGTGCTGTGGTGCGCCTACCTCGCGGGCTACGTGGCGTTGCGGACCAGTCATGTCCTGGTCCACGTCGCCTGCCCCGGGACTGACGCGGTGATCCTGGGCACGGGCACAATCGAGTATCCGCACTGGCGGGTTCTGGCGGAGGCCTACCGGCCGATGCGGTGGGTGGAGCAAACCGGCTGGAAGTGCCTGCGGCGCGTGTCGTGAATGCTCCGGCGCCAGGCGTGATGGCGATCCGGTGTGGCGACCGAATCTCTGCCATTCCGTTATGCTGGTGCTCCACCATTTAACCGAAGTGGAGCGTTTTTGATGTTGCGGACATTCGACGAACACGGCGTGCGATCCGTGCGATCGCTGGACGGGTTGTGGGATTTCGTGATCGAGTCCGAACGGCGCGACAAGGCGGGCCGTGGCCGGAACAAGGCCGCGCTGCCGAAGCGCTACAACCGCCGCATCGGCGTACCGGGCGCCTGGGAAACCATGCCGGGCCTGGAAGACTACCGCGGGGTCGGCTGGCTGCGGCGGTCGTTCGACGCCGACGGCCGCCCCGTGCGACTGGTGTTCGGCGGGGTCAGCCATACCGCCGACGTCTACGTCGACGGGGAACACGTCGCTCACCACTACGACGCCTTCACCCCCTTTCAGTGCATCGTCACCGGCCTGGCCGAGGGCGAACATCAACTGGTCGTCCGCGTGGACAATACCTTCGGCGAGCACTCGGCGCTGCACAAGGAAAACGACTACTACACCTATGGCGGGATCACCCGGCCGGTCGAGATTCAGATGCTCGATGAGGTGTACGTGGCGAAGCTCGAAGCCACCCCCCGCCGCGCCGGAAAGACCTGGTCGCTCGACCTGGCGGTGACGCTTGGCAACCTCGGCGAAGCGCCCGACAAGCGGCGCGTCGTGGTGCAGGTCGGCGATTACCTGGTCGACTGCGGCGAGACGACCGTCAAGCCCGGCGCGGCGGTTGTCGTTCACAAAACGCTGGACAACCTGGATATCGACCCCTGGACCGCCGACCAGCCCAATCTCTACTTGGTCGAGGTGCTGCTGTTGGTCGACGATGAGGTGGCCGATGACAAGGTCGATCGTATCGGTTTCCGGGAAGTGTCGATCCGAGGCAAGAAGTTGCTGATCAACGGCGACCCGGTGCGCCTGCGCGGGTACAACCGCCATGAGGATCACCCGCAGTTCGGCTGCGCGTTGCCGGTCGAGGCGATGCTCACCGACCTGAATCTCCTGCGCGACCTCGGCTGCAACTTCGTCCGCACCTGTCACTATCCCAACGACATGCGCTTTCTCGACCTGTGCGATGAGTTGGGCTTCTACGTCTGGGAGGAGACGCATTCGCGTGCGATCGCCATCACCGGCCCGGTGTACCGCGAACAGATCGACAACTCGGCGAAGGAGATGATCGGCTGGCACGCCAATCGGCCGAGCATCATCATCTGGGGCTGCCTGAACGAATGCCGCACGGAAACCGCCGCCGGCGCCCGCGAACACGGGCGGGTGCTGAAGCTGATGAAAAAGCTCGATCCCACGCGCCCGGTGACCTATGCCTCCAACCGCGCCGAACGCGACCGCGCGTACAAGCACGCCGACATCATATCGTGGAACCGTTACGACAACTGGTACGGCGAGGGGCTTGGCGAAGTGCGCTCCAGGATCGACGCGATGCTGAAGTGGCTTGACGGTTCGGCGTCGACCGGTGGCCAGGGCAAGCCGGTCATCATGTCCGAGTTCGGCGCGGGGGCGATCTACGGCTGGCGCATGCCGCACCACGACCGCTGGACCGAGGAATACCAGGCCGAGGCCCTGGACGAATGCCTGCGGGCCTATCTCGAACACCCGGAGATCTGCGGCGTGGCGATCTGGCAGTTCTGCGATGTGCGGCTGACCAGGCAATGGTGGTCCGGTCGGCCGCGCAACATGAACAACAAGGGCACCGTCGACGAATACCGCCGCCCGAAGCTGGCCTACGCCGTGGTCCAGCGCCGCCTGCGTGCCGCGGCGCGCAAGCGCCGATAAATCGTGGGCTCAGCATCCCGAGGCGGGGTCGTTTCAACGACCATGACAGCTTTGCGGAGGCCGGGGCTGGCGGGGGGTGTTGTTTCCACGCCACATGCGGTTAACTGCCGGTCGCATCCGGTCGATCTGAACATTGATGATGTTGCACCGGGACAACGGGTCGGCCGGGGGCAAGCCCGACGCGCGGTTGGCGCATGAACTGAGCAACCTGCTCGACGGTTCGTTGCGCCACGTGTCGCTGGCGCTGGGGCGACTGAACGAACAGGCCGACGGCGCCGCCGATGCACGAACGATCGAAGGTCTGCGCACGGCCAGCGATGCGATGCGTCACATGGCCGGTCTGCTCGAACAGTGGATGCGGCAGGGCGGTTCGGCGCTCCGTTGGGCCCATGACACGCCGCTGGAGGAAACGATTGACCGGGCGGTTTCGCTTGTCCGCCCGCAAGCCGAACAGCAGCGGATAAGCGTCGAGGTGAACGTGCCGTCCGACGTGGCCGCGGTTCGCGCCGGTGCGCTGGAGCCGGTGATCGGCAACGCCGTGCGCAACGCCATCCAGGCGATCGGCGAGTCCGGATCGATTGTGATCGAGGCGTGCCGCGACGGCGAGTCGGTGGAACTGCGCATCGCCGACGATGGCCCGGGCGTGGCCCTGATGGTGCCCCGCGACGCCGACGGCCTTGTCCAGCCGGGCGTGACCACCAGGGACGGCGGGCACGGCCTGGGCCTGGCGATCAGCCGCGACATCGTCCGCGGCCTCGGCGGTACGCTGCGCCTGGTCGATCGGCCGGCCGGCGGAACCGCGCTGATTGTCCGCTGGACCCCACTTCAACCCCATGAGCCATCCGATGAGTGACCGAACCGACAAACCGACCGGCCGCATCCTCATCGTTGACGACGATCCCATCGTCGCCGACAGCCTGGGCGAACTGCTCAGCCGCGAGAACTTCGACACCGCCACCGCCGGCGACGGCAACGAAGCGCTGTGCCTGCTCGGCGGGGTCGGCGAGGCGGCGACGTTCAACCTTGTCATCGCCGACATGAACATGCCGCGCATGGATGGGTTGGAACTGCTCAAGCGAATCCGCAGGAACCATCCGTCGATTGTCGTAATCGTCATCACCGGTTACGGCACGATCGAGTCGGCGGTGGAAGCGGTCAAGCTCGGCGCGTTCGAATACCTGACCAAACCGATTGTCGACGATGAAATCCTGCTCACGGTCGACAAGGCTTTGCGGCAGCACATGCTGTTGGCCGAAAACGCCGACCTCAGACATCAACTCGCCCGGCGCGGCGGCCTGGGGAAAATGGTCGGCGGCGATCACCGGATGCAGAAGGTGTTCGACCTGGTGGAAACCGTCGCGGACAGTCGCACCACCGCGCTGATCACCGGCGAATCGGGCACGGGCAAGTCGATGGTCGCTCAGGCGATTCATGACCGAAGCCCGCGCCGGGACAAGCCCTTCGTCACCATGGCCTGCGGATCGATTCCCGAAACGCTGCTGGAAAGCGAGTTGTTCGGCCATGCCAAAGGCGCGTTCACCGGCGCCGACGCCGACAAGCCGGGCAAGCTCCGCGCGGCCGAGGGCGGCACGCTGTTCATCGACGAGATCAACAGCGCCACCCCCACCCTGCAGCTCAAGCTGCTGCGCGTGTTGCAGGAGCGCCAGTTCGAGCCGGTCGGTTCGAACGAAACCCACAAGGCCGATGTCCGTTTCGTCCTGGCCAGCAACGAATCGCTCAGCCGCCTGGTCAAGGAAGGCAAGTTTCGCGAAGACCTGTACTACCGCATCAACGTGGTGAACGTCGAACTGCCCCCGCTGCGCCAGCGCGAGGGTGACGTGGCCCGGCTTGCCGAACATTTCCTCCAGCATTACTGCCGCGAAACGGGCAAGGTCGTCACGGGCCTGAGCGACGAGGTGATCGAAGCCTTGCGCCGCTACCGCTGGCCCGGCAACGTACGCGAACTGGAAAACGCCATCGAGCGCGCCGTCGTGCTCAGCCGCAAGCCCGTGCTCGAACTCGATGTGCTGCCCGAGACCATTCGCTACCAGCAGCCCGACGGTTCGCCCGGGTTCGTCGAGCGGCGACGCAATCCCGGCGGATGGGTGCCGGCCCACTGGACCCCCCAGCCCCTGCGCGACGCCCTGCAGGAACCGGAAAAACGCATCCTCCTCGCCGCCCTGCAGGCCAACGACTGGAACCGCCAGAAAACCGCCGAGATCCTCGATATCAACCGCACCACCCTCTACAAGAAAATCAAGCAGTACGAACTGGAAGAACTGGCCTCGACCGACTGATCCGATGCGCCCCCGCACGGCAGTGGTCGGCCTGTTATAATCAAAGAGGTAAGGAATGGTTTCACATCCCTATGATTCGGCCCGCGCCGAGGAGGCGCCGTCGATGCGAACCATCCACTGTCCACAATGCCGTGTCCGACTGGAGATCCCCGACGCCGCCGGTGGCAAGGCCGCTCGCTGTCCGGCCTGCAAAATCAAGTTCCGCGTACCCGATCCCGGCGAAATGCTCGATGAATCGGTCGTCTGCTGGCTCGACCTCGATCGCCTCCACGCCGACGAAGACCGCGATGAAACCCTCGACGCCACCCGCGTCCATGCCGCCTTGTCCGCCGAACAGACCAGCGCCGGGCGGGCCGTGGACCAGTCCGCCGGAGATTCCGCCTCCGCCGAACAGGCAGGGCAATCTGGGACGTATGGCCTGGCCGATCCGTCCTCCGATCCGGCGCCGGCCCCCGCGCCCGATCAGCCGGTCGAAGACAAGTTGTCGCTCGACGAAGCCATGGCCGAACCTCAACCGAGCGCCGGGGGGCATGGGTCATTCGTGGCGGTCGATATCGACGAGGTCATGCCCCGACCGTCCGCCGAACCGTCGACGCCCCCGGCTCCCGCGAACCGCGAGCCCGCCGACCCGTCTCGCGCTCATCTGCAGGTCGTCGACGTCGGCGCGTTCGGCGTACGCCTGCGCTTCCACGTCGGGATGTTCGACCTGCCCGGCTTCCGCGCCTCCATGCCGATGAAGTGCATCGCCGCCGGTCCCAGCGATCACCTGGTGGCCCGGCCCCTGCCGTGGATCGACAAGGCGACC
Source organism: uncultured Planctomycetaceae bacterium (assembly GCA_964395825.1). Taxonomy (GTDB): domain Bacteria; phylum Planctomycetota; class Phycisphaerae; order Phycisphaerales; family Zrk34; genus JANQFT01. The sequence goes on along the minus strand of CAYNCM010000016.1, from coordinate 10,048 downwards.
GGACACTTCACCAACCCCGGCGAACTGGAAGCACGTTACGAACTGAACGTCCGGCCCCACCAGTCGCCGCGCGAAGTGCTCAGCCTCATGGCCACCCTCGACGAACTGCCTACCCCGTTCAACCAGCCCATTCCCTATTACGTGTCCCGCCAGAAGGCGAAGGATGTCTCCCTGCACTGCGAAACGTTCGGCACTCGCGAGGGCGTGCAGTGCGAAGTCACCATTCCCTCCGGCGCCTACGCCCTGGAATGGCTGGGCCGGGTCAACGGCGTGTGCGGCGAGGATTACGCGCAGCTCGAAGCCGAGGTGCTCAAGTTCGACGCCAAGGCCTGGCGAACGATCCCCCCGCAAGTGCGTCATCGCTTGAACGTCTGGTTCGATTTCCAGGCCGGCGAGCAGTTCCTCGGTTACTTCAACGACTCCGACTTCGCCAAGAACGAAGCGGGCCTGGCCGGCGTGGTGATGACCGATCGGCGGGTGGTCTACTGCAAGTATCATCACCACGGCCAGTTCAACCTCGACGAAAACGTGCTGATCGCGGCGGTCGTCGACGGGCAGTTCGTCGATCTGAAAGCCAAGCACGCCGGGGGCACGCGTCGCCTGGTGCGCCTCCGCCGCGGCGATGCGATCACGCTGGCCAACATGCTTCGCAAGCTCGATGCCGGCACGACCATGGGCTTTTACCAGCCCAAGGCCAATCCCGACGACGCCGATGAGAAGTCCGACGAAGACGAATCGGCCGGGCCGCAGAACGCGCAGCCGTAGGCCCGGGTAAACCGCATCCCTTCCTCGGACAGCCGATCGATATTCGGCGTGGCGAACCACTTCTGCCCGTAACACGAAAGCATGCCGCGGCCGAGGTCGTCGGCGTCAATCAACACAATGTTAGGCATCGGACGACTCACCGGAATGTTCTACCTGGATTTTTGCGGCGGGAAGCGTCGATCACTGAGACTTCGACCAGATCGAGCCTTCCTCGCTGCCGGTCGCCTGCTTCCAGCCGGCCAGATCGGTCCACGTGCGGTTGTGGTACCTGCCATCGGCGTCGAACGCCCTGGGGTCGGTGCTCCAGTATCGGTTGTCCCGGCCTTCCCATTCGCTCTCCACGAAGTTGGCGTATTCCTCGGCGCTGGCGCCCTTGCGGGCGATGATCTTCGCCGCGTCGCCTTCCAACTCGGTATAGACCGTCGAGTTGATAATGCGGAATCCCTTGGACGTGGGAATCGGCACGTTGAGCCCGTCCTCGTAGAAGTGGCCCACGGTGGAGCGGCTGGTCGAATGGTTGACGGAAATCTGGTAGCCCTGGTTATTCGCGATCTGGCAGTTGTCGACCGTCACGTCGCGCACGTTCAACAGGAACAGCCCGTGGGCCATGCCGCGACGGGTCGCCCGGGTGCCGATCATCTGACAGTTCTTGAAGAGGATCGGGCCCCATGAGATTTCGTGGAACATGGCGCGGTTCTGGTTGTGGTTGAACTTGCAGTTTTCGAAGATGACATTGGTGGCGATCACGTCGCCGCGCAGCCCGCCGCCGTAGTTGTGGTGGCTGTTGACGTTGCGGAAGATCAGGTCCATGCCGGACATGTTCAGTCCCGCCCCGCCATGGGGCACATCTTCCTGGCCGCCGATGTGGCCGAGGCGGTTGTTCAGCGTGGATTCGATCTCTTCTAAGATGCCGTTTCGCACGTGATTCATGCCCAGGCCGGTGCCGCCGTTGTTGCGGAACACGCAGCGACGCATATCAAAGTTGTGCATCGACCGAATGCTCAGCCCTGAAGCGACGTTGTCCTCGAACACGCAATCTTCGATCAGGTAGTTCTGGGGTTGCAGGTTTAGTTCGTGGCTTTTGCTCTGGGCCAGCGGCGTGGGCCCGATCTCCACGGCGTTGCTGTCGAAGTAGTTGATGTACCACGATGCGGCATGTTTGAAGGTCAGGTTGCGCATCACGAAGTTGTGCTTGTCCCGCACGCGCAGCAGCGTGGGCAGGTAGGCCACTTCCACCAGCGCCCCGTCGAGTTCGGTCATGCCCGCGGGCAGGCGGAGGTAGAGGCTGTCGCCGCGGTCGTGGTCGCTGCGTTCAGCCACGCCGAACTCGCCCGGTTCCAGGGCGTCGAGTTCCAGGAAGCCGGTGTAGTCGTAGCCCGGCTTGCCCTTGGGATTGCCCTCGCTGACCAGCAGGCCCACCTCGTTGTACTCCCGGCCCCGTTTATCGACGTAGTTGTAGCCTTCGAGGATCTTCGGGGTCATCAGTTCGCCGTTGAGGGCGATCATCTCCCGGCGGTGGGTGACGATGTCGGCGGTGAAGTAGTAGCCTCGGTTGACCAGGCCCCAGTCGTAAGGCCAGTCGTGTCGGTAGATGCGGCGCTGCCTGTCGACCAGTTCCCACGTGCCCGGCTCGAAGCCCTCGGTGATGGACCCGGTGATGACGACCTTGCCTGCCTCAGCACCTTCGAGCACCAGCAACTGCTTGCGCGTGGCGTACATCAGATTGTCGATGGTGATGGTGCGGGCGGGGCGGTAAACGCCGGGATGGATCAGAATCTTCGTCGCGCCGGTGAAGCCCGAGTGCTGCATGCGGAAATCATCGACCGCCGACTGGATCGACTTTTTCGGCTGGTTCCGGTCGACACCGGTGTTCAGGTCGTTGGCGTTGGGGTGGTCGTTGTCGACGTGAATGGTGATCTTGATCTTCGATTCATCGATGTCGCTGCCGGTGATGACCGAGGGGTCGACTTCGCGGCGCTGGCGGTTGGGCCCGAGCACGGCGGACATGTCCGGCTTCTCCTTCAGCCGTTCGGGGAAGCCGATGACCTTCACGTCCTTGATGTCGACGGTGCCGCGGTCGCCGGGGCAGGCCACGACGATGCGCATGCGGCGGACGATGCCGCGGGGGGCGTCGAATTCGCGGTCGATCTCGACCCAGCCGTCGGTGTCGCCCTCGGCGATCCAGTTGCCCGCGAACCCCGCTTCCAGCCCCCCCACCGCCGCGTGGACGAAGCTGATGTTCGGCATCTTGTCCTTGGGCAGGCCCGCCACGCCGGTCACCCGCACTTTCAACTTCACCCGCGTGGGCAGCGACGTGTCCATCCACGCATCGTAACTGGCCTGGAAGGGCAGTTCGCTGGTCCGCATGATCACATCGCCGTCTTCGCCCTTCACCAGTTCGGCCTGGCCGATCTGCTTGCCGGCCAGGCGCGTCTTCCAGCCTTCGGGCATCCGGCCGATCTTCCCTGCCAACCCTTCGTACAGCACGATGCCCTGGTCGACCTGGTCGGCATCGGCGGGCGGCGCGATGGTCGGGCCGGCCGGCTCGGGGGCCTTCGCCCGGCGCCTGGCCGGCTGGTCCGCCTTCGCGTCCGCCGGCGCATCGGCGCTCAGCTTCGCCGGGTCGGCCGGGTCGAAAACCTTGATCCAGTCGATGTCTAAATCACCACTGCCCTTGTAGGAGACATCCACCTTGCCCTTGGCGGCATTGTCGGGCACGTCATAGGTCTGTTTGTTGATCTTCCAGTCGTCGCCGCCGCGGAACTTGATCGTCAACGGCCAGCCGCTGGAAATCTCCTTGCCGGCATTGTCGACGAAATTCAGCACGATCGTCGGCACATCCCAGGGCTTGTCGCCCTGCTTGAAGTCGATCTGTCGGGCGCGCGCGGCCAGTTCCAGCTTCTTCACGCCGTCGGGCAGGTCGAAGCGGCTGTCCATCCGCGCCGGAGGCTCGTTCACCCGCACGAACGCCCCGGCGCCCTCGCCGTGCAACTGATATCGACTGCTCATCCAACTCTGGTCGAAGCTCCATTGGCCGGGAAACTCAGCGCGACCGAAATCCCCCTGCGGAAAGAGGTTCTCGCCCGCCGTGGCGATCGAACCGCTGATGACCATGATGCCGATAACCAGGAGTAACTGTCGTTGCATGCAGAACATACCTGTTCCTTTTCTGATGAATGATATTGAGCCCGCCTGGCCTGTTCCGTTTCGAAGCCGGCCTGGCGCCTGTTAAGCGACAGGCCGGGCATAATCAGTGTTGCAGGTTACACCTGGTGGAAACCCGATCGATTACCAGGAGAAATCTTTCGTTCCGGTGTGCCAGAGGTTCTCGATTCGATCGTTATCACCGCCGGGATCATCAAGATTGACGCACTCGCCTCGCTGCATGCCGGCGGCATGGCCATCGAAAAAGCCGGCGTTCATCGAATCGCCCGGATGCCGAAACGACGGCGTGGCACGCCAGCCCAAGCCCATGGTGTGCGTGTCGAATTCACCAACGTAGTAGCTGACACCGTTCTCAGTAGCCACCTGTGTATCGTTGCCGCTGTGATAATTCAGATCGCTGCCATTAAAGTTTTCGATGAAGGCGATATTCCCCGAAGGTGAGTCGACAAACGACTGCCGGGTGCCTGCGTAGCTGGCCGTCCAGTGACCTCCGATCCATTCGTTCTTATTAAAAACATTGATGACCCAAGAGCGACCGGTATCAAACATGCCATCTGGGGGCAGGCGATTGGAGGCGTACTCTCCCTCGCGGGCATAAGCGGCATCGGGGCAGATCAGGCCACCGGGGAAACTGTCAGGCAGCCAGCGTCCATCATCATCGACCGGCGGAAAGCCTTCCACCGCCGCCGGATTGACACCCAGCACCTTGCGAAACAATGGATTACTGGCCCATTTCTCACCGGGTTCATGACCGCCACCGCCGCGTCGCGTGTTGTCATAGGCCGGCACGTACCACCCCTCCTGCTCCGAGGCATAGGTGATATTGCCAAGCATGATCTGCTTCATGGTACTCATGCAGACCGTCATCTTGGCCACGTCCCGCGCCCGGCCCAGGGCCGGCAGAAGAATCGCAATCAACAACGCGATGATCGCCACCACCACCAACAGCTCAACAAGGGTGAACGCGCCTGATCTTTCGCGTGACATCGCTGGCTCCTTTTGCCGCGGTTGAGTGGTGCGCCGGGCATCCGGGGGTCGGGTCAAGACATCCGGCCGCGGTCAGGCGGCCGGACGTGAAGGTTTCAGGCAGCAAGTCATGCGCGGCGGCGGCGAAGCATCGCCAACCCGCCCAACCCCAGCAACGCCAGGCTGGTCGGCTCGGGGATGGTCGTCATACCGATATCATCGATCCAGGCTCGGGTGTTGTTATCGGTAACCATCTCCACCGTCAGGTAGCTGATGCCGCCGACATTCGTGCCGAAGTAGGCTCCCTGACCATTATCACCACTGGTAGTGGTGATTGACTGCTCGCTCAACAGCACGCCCGAAGCATCGTAGAACAACACATTTACGTCAGCAATTTTGAAATTGCGGATTGTCAGGGAAGAGGCATCCACCGTGCGGTCAGCGGTGAAGGTCTCTGCGACACCATCCCAGGTCCCGAAGGTAATGGTGAGAAATGCGTCCAACTGAAACGGGTACGAGCCGTTGCTGGCGCTGGTGCCGTTGTCACCACCCTTGTCCCAGCCAGCTTCGTTGCCCAGGGGCTGGTCGAATTGAAGATCGGGAAAATCCGAATCGGAGAACGCGAATACGTTGAAGTCATCATTGCCTTTAGTGCCGTTCAGTCCCTGCAGGGTGCGGAAGTTGGAGATGCCCTCCAGGGTCGTTTCCGAGGCGTAGCCCGAGGCGGCGGTGTCCTCGAAATGGATGGTACCGTCGTCCGGATTGATGGCGTCGGCACCGGAGCCGGCCGCGGGGTCCACGAGAACTTCGGCATGCAGGGAAACCGTCGCAAAAGCAACCATGACAGACGTGAGGACAATGCGCGTTGTAGGGTTCATAGTGGATGCGCGTTTCATGATTTTCTCCTTACGAGTGGTTGTAAATGCGAGTGAAACAACGGTTCCAACGGGCGACAATGCCCGCAACAAAACGGAAAGTTCTTGTCGAGACGCTTCCTCCTTACTCAAGCTTCTTTTCGGTAGGTCATCCTTACTCTCCTTCGTGAGATGTGTCAGACGCATCGACGGAAACGCTCGGCCGATGCGTCACGTTGTCGTTGGCCGGCGCGACCGTCGCGTCGCCCGTTGGAGGGCAAAAATCCGGGGCCTCGGGCGGCGGGGCGAGGGTTCGGCCGTGCGGGCCGATCCAGGGGATACGCTGCACGGGCAGACGTTCGGCCGGGTTTTCGATCTTTCGCACCAGCATGTCCGCCGCGGCGATGCCCACGTCAATCATGGGATTCTCCATGGCCATCAGCGGTATCACTTCGTCATCGGCCGGCTTCATGTTCCGGAAGGTGACGATCGACAGGTCTTCGGGCACCGCACGCCGCAGGCGCTGGGCGGCGATGTAAAGCCGCTGGGCTTCACGTGCGCCGTCTGCGATCCAGGCGGTCATCGCCGGGTGGTCGATCAGCAACTGTTCAGCCTCGTCGATGGTGCGCACGGCCTGCTGCTCGAAGCGCTGGGCCTGAACGCCGGCGCTTTCCAGCACGGCGGAGGTGCTGACAGCTCGCTCCGGGCCGCTGTAGTGGCCATACGACTGATCATCGAAACTGCCGATGTGTCCGATGCGCCGATGCCCGGCGGCGAGTACAGCCCGTGTCAGTCGCTTAGCCGCATCGCGGTCGTCGGGGTTCACGCAGTCGTGTTCGCCATCGGTGTTGACGAATACCGCGGGAACGGCCATGTCGGTCAACTGGTCCATCAGCCCCGGATCGATGTCTTTGGCGTCATCGACAATCAGCCCATCGACACACAATTCGCGCAGGATGCGCGGCCCCTGGCTGGGATCGACGGCCCGGGCGAAATCGATCTCGGCCTGGATGGTGTGCATGTTGTGTGCGGCGAGTCCGCGCATCACGCCCTTGACCATGTTGAAGTGGAACAGGCCGATGGTCTGGCGGCTGATGATCCCCGCCGCGCCAAAACGCCGGCTTCGCATCTGACGCGCCGCGGCGTTGGGCCGGTAGCCAAGCTGGCGGGCGATGCGGCGAATGCGTCGGGATCGTTCGGCGGCGTCGGCCCGAACGCCCTTGGTCTGGCCACGCAGAACCTTTGAGACGGTCATGTTCGACACGCCAGCCTGTTTCGCGATATCGGAAATGGTCGCCACGACAGTAATGTATAACGATAGTCGTTTAACGTCAAGCTGTATTTCAGAAAATGCGCCGGCCAGGCGGTTCGCGGTTCTTCTAAATGGCTTGGTATCAGTTGGTTACTGTGTCTTGACCGGATGCCGAACTGTCGTGGAGGCTGAGGATATGCAAGGCATGATGGGCCGTCGACAGGTCGGCCGGGCTTGCCATGGGCCGTGAACAGAGCCGTCTGGCCCATTTCAGTGCATGAGCTGACCTTCGAAAACGCCGCCGGTCGGCAGACGGGCGAGTCCCTGATCATCCCCATCACCGGCTTTCTCACACATAATGCCACGCAGAGCATCATCGGCGGCGGGCACGCCATAGTCCACGCCATGACGATCGGCGCTCCACATCCATCGCAGCATGCGTCGGGCGACGGCGACGATGGCACGCTTGGAGCCGATGCGTTTGCGCAGGCGCAGCCACAATCGTTTGACCGACTCATCACAGCGCACGGCGGTCCAGGCGGCCTGGACCAGCGCCCAGCGCAGTTCGCGGCACCGGGCCTACGGAGCGGCGATATCTCTCGCGATCGGCCGACCAACGGTTAGAAATCCGTAAGGTCGCAAAAACCCGCAGAAAACCCGAGCAAAAGAATCTGAAACTCACCGGGCCAGCACAAAAAAAGAGCATACCGGCCTTTTCGAAGAGGGTCTTGGACCACTCTAAGGCCGCCTGACCCCGCCAGGATTTATGCTCGCACACATCTCCATCTTTCCTGCCATTTTCCTCTTGACAAGCGATGCAGGCCGAGTATGATAAACCGGTAAACCATATCTGATTAACCAGTTCATCTGGCTGATCGAAGCATCGAGGTCTTCATGGTCGCAACCATCAGTGACATTGCCCGGCAGGCCCGCGTGAGCAAGGTGACGGTCTCCAACGTCCTGCGTAAGGAAGGCCGCTTTGCCGAAGCGACGCGTCAGCGCGTGATCAAGGCAGCCCGGGAGATGGGTTACCGGCCAAGTGCTGCAGCCCGGGCGATTACCCAGGGATGTTTCAGCGCTGTGGGGGTCCTGACCAGTACCTCGCCGGGCCGCAGCGTTTACGCGCCTTTCCTCGGAGACCTTTCCAAGGCGTGTCACCGACATGACATGTCCTTGCTGATCAGCGAGGTCGAGGACGAGAAGCTGGCTGACCGCCAGGCTGTGCCCAAGCTGCTGCGTGAATGGATGGTCGATGGGCTGATCATTGCCTACATGCAGAATTTTCCTCGGACACTGGCCCAACTTATCAGGGAGTTTCGTATCCCCTCGGTCTGGATGAACAGCAAGCACGAGGCCGATTGTGTATACCCCGATGACTATCAGGGTGCATCGCTTGGCGCACAGTACCTGCTTCAGCAGGGACATCAGCGCATTGCCTACGTATGTCAACTGCGTGACAGCCACTACTCGGCGGTTGATCGCCGGGCCGGTTATTGCGACATCCTGAACGAGGCCGGCCTGTCGCCTGAAGTGGTCTATCCGGGAGATCAGTTGATCGGGCTGAAGCAGCTTTTCGCGGACATGAAGCAGATATTTCAACGGGACGATCGGCCCACAGCAGTGATTTGCTACTCCGCGGAGGAGTGTATTCCGACATTCCACGCCGCGTCGGCTGTGGGGCTTCGCGTGCCGGAAGACCTGTCACTGCTGGCCCTGGGCAGCGATACGGTCATAGGTGCCGGCCCGATCGTGACGACGATCCATTTCGACCCCAGCGCCGTGGCGGTGCAGACCATCGAAATGTTACAAAAAAAGATACGTCGGCCCGGTGAACTGATTCCGCCGGAAATCGTTGCTTTCGAACTCGACCGACCCCAGGCCACCGTGGGAGCCCCGCCTTGTCCGAATAAATAGGTTAATCAGGTTGGTTCGCGTCGAGCCAACCTTTTCGTCACTTCTTTTTTTGAGAGGGCTTGAAATGTTTTTGGGACACACGAACAAACTGGCGTTTCTGGCAATCGTAGGTGTTTGCAGCCTTGCGATGGCGGATGTGATCACTTTCGATGCCGCCTCAGATGTGCAAGACAACTTCCGACCTGCTCGCGGCACGTGGACATGGAGTAACAGCGATGGGGGGATCATGGTCGGTGGTACCGCCTACAACAGTACTGCACTCTATGACACCACCCCCGGCGACGGTACCGCGACAACCAATGCTTGGGGCGATTTCACCGCCTCGGCCGATCTGAAGGTTCAGGCCACAAACAGCACCACCGGTTTTCACCTTCGGCATAACGGCTCGGCAGGCATTCGCGTCGCCATCCAGGTCAAGCATAGCGACAGTTGGGACCGTCTGCGCGTCTATGCCGGTGTCGATCCCACGCAATGGGATTCCTCGGGCACAAAAGTATACGACGAGTACACTAACAGCACGCCGCTGCCCGAGGCAGACTGGTCCACAATGCAGATCGATGTGAGCAATGTCGATCTGGGCAATGGCGGCGAGCAGGTACAGATTGTCATGAGCATTCTGGATGGCGGCACGCTCGCATGGTCGGATACGGCAACGCTTTCCGTGGCGGACAGTGCGGACTATCTCAATCCCGGTGAAGTCGGCCTGTTCGCGTCGGGAACTGATGATCCGAACCAGGAACTGTTCGACAATTTCCAGATCGTTCCAGAGCCCGCTTCCATCGCCATGCTGGGTCTGGGAGGCATCCTGGCCTGTCGCCGCAGACGCTGATTTGGCCTGACTGTCTTTCGGAGCGGCGCCTGCACGGCGCCGCTTCGGCTTTGCTTCTGCCTCGCCACACGGCCTTTGATCGCCGACCGACGGAATCTTTCACGTAAATTGGCTTGACCGAACCAACGTGACTTTCGCGAGTCAATCATGATGGCCCTCCATTCAGCCTGTCCCTCGTCCGTTCGCCGCCGCTTCGCCTTCATCTCTGTAGGGGCGGTTCGTCAACGGCTAAGTGCTATGGTTCGTGCATTTTTCTTTTCCGTGGATGGGGGTACGGGCGGGTCGATCGTTCGGGCGTGGCGG